>NZ_LR733429.1:1710416-2052500 GCF_902506255.1 Exiguobacterium sp. 8H
AACGAGGGCACGCTGCAGTTTCGGGTCAGTCGTCGCGACACCGACCGGACAGCGATTCGTATGGCAAACCTGTGCCTGGATGCACCCGACATTGAACATAAGTCCGCGAGCGATATTGACGAGGTCTGCGCCGAGCGCGAGTGCGATGGCTATCTTATCCGCCGTGATGAGTTTCCCAGAGGCGAACAGTTTGACTCGGTCTCGCAAACCGTGCTCGATGAGAAGGTGATGCACGTAAGGGAGCGCCGCCTTCAGCGGTAAACCGACTGTATCCGCAAGCTCTTGATACGTCGCACCCGTACCCCCTTCACTCCCGTCGATGGTGATGAAGTCAGGTACAATTTGAGATCTCGCCATCTCTCGGACGAGCGAGTCGATGTCTTGCAACTTCCCAACTACAAGTTTGATGCCGACCGGCTTCCCACCGATTTCACGTAACCTCTCAACAAATGCCAACAATTCCACATGGGTGTGAAATTCAGAGAAGCGGTTCGGGCTGTCAATGGTTTCCCCGACTCGTACATGACGGATTCGGGCAATCTCCTCGGTCACTTTCGATCCGTCGATATGTCCACCACGTGTCTTCGCGCCTTGGGCAAGTTTCAGTTCGAACGCTTTCACTTGCGGAAGATCACTCTTTTGTTTGAATGCCTCGACTGAAAACCTACCGTCTTCATCCCTTACACCGAAGAGCGCCGGCCCAATCTGACAGATGATATCGACGTTACCTTTTAAATGATAATCGGACAATCCGCCCTCCCCCGTGTTCATCCACGTACCACCCGCACGCCCGAGCCCAATCGAGAGGGCTGTGATGGCCCTGTCTCCAAGCGATCCGAAACTCATGGCCGACTGACCGACAAGCCCTCGAACGTAGAACGGTTCCCGACACGTCTCTTTCCCGATGATGATGATATCTTCTTCTGTTAATAAGTACGGGGAGATGTCTCGTTCGACGAGATGCTCTTTTCGGGTAAAGAGATTGTCTTCATCGAGTTCATACACCCACGTCGATACCTTGGTTGAATTGTCGATGCGTAGCTCGTTCCGGTTCGTCGGGTAGAGGGCATTCTGAAGATAAAATCCGCCTGCCTCAAAGTCTCGCTCCGAACCGAATCCGATGATGCGCGACTTATATTTCCCGGCAATGACGGCCGCCTCGTACTCGTTCCGCGAGAACGGCTTCGCCTCATTGTCGTTCAAGAACAAGTATTGCCGAAGTTCAGGTCCCATCTTCTCAAATATATAGCGCAACTTTCCGAGAATCGGGAAATTACGAAGGACGGAATGTTCGCGCTGGTTCCGGTCACGCCGCCACAGATAAAAAATCAAGAGCGGCGGGGCCGTTATGATCATGAGTAAGAGGACAAGTAAGATGGTCAACATCGACGTATTGAGTGACACGCGTTTCCCTCCTCCATTGCTCGACGAAAAACACCCCGTTTAAAACAAAACAGGGTGTCATCAGTCGCTCGGGATCGTGACCCCGTCAAATTGTTCATTACGGCATAACGTGATTGCCTGCATCGCCAACTTGTAGTCCTCTTCCGGCAAGGCAATCAACTCGGTCGGAAGAACCCATTCTTTTGAGTTATACAGATGGATGACGAGCTTGGCGAGCACAAATTCTCGTTTATCGAACGTATTGTCATCGATGATAGTCGAGGTCCGGATCTTCCCTGCCTCTAAATCCATATAAGGAAGCAACCGTTCACGAACATGGGTGTTTCCCGCAATCACATACAGCGCGGCGAAATATTCTCGACCGGTACTGCCCGGATCCGTGAGCCGTTGTGCCAACCGTTTGAACTCGTTGTAGTGGTCGGAAGATAAAAAATCAATATGGTTCATCGGTCCACCTTCTCTCTCTAAGCCTCGCTTTGCTCTCAGGGTTTATAATTTCCACCTTTTTGTAGAAACTAACCCTATTTCGCTCAGATTCGGCGCATCGATATCGCCTCGCGCATCTGTTGAAGCGATGCCCGGGCCGCGTCCCCTCGCCGAATCATGACGGCTGTAAACAAGGCGTCAATCAGACTGAGTTCCGCAATGCGGGAAGCGAGTGCCTCTGAGCGAAATGCCGTTTCTTGAGACACCGTAAACAGAGACACGTCCGCAATCTTCGAAAGAGGTGACTTCGCATAGTTCGTGATGGCGATTGTCGGGACACCTTTCTCTTTTAACAGTTTCGCGATATCGAGCGTCTCTTTCGAAGCACCGGAATGCGAGATGACGACGGCGACGTCTTCTGCCGTCAGCTGTGAGGCTGACATGAGCTGCATATGCGACTCGAGCATCGCGCTCACCTGAAGACCGCTCCGCACAAACTTATGGTACGCATCGAGTGCGACGACGGCCGACCCGCCGCTCCCGAAAAATTCGATGCGGCGCGCCCCAAGAAACAACTCCACCGTTTTCTCAAGAGAGGCACCATCTAAAATCTGACGGGTCGATTCAATCGTCTTCCCGTTCGTCGAAAAAATTTTCTCTGCGATTTCGAGTGCCGTATCCGTCTCGGTAATATCTTCATGAATATCTTGAAGCGGCGCGACGACATCTGAGGCGAGTGCAATTTTTAACGCCTGATAGCCTTTAAATCCGACACGCTGACAAAAACGGAATACAGTGGATTCCGCGACATCGAGGTCATCTGCCACCTGATTGATGGTATGATGAATGATTTGTTCTGGCTGCTTTAAAATGTAGTCGGCAATGCGTTGTTCTTTTTTACTCAGTGTCGAATAGGCACCACGAATGCGGGCCGTCCCGTTCATCGTTTCCATCAAGAATCACCCTTTCTCTTCTTCAATCTAACGATACCGTTTCGAAAAAAATTCCGCAATGTGTGATTCATCCAAATGATTGACCCACCTTACAAAAGTAGGCAAGAAGCGTGATTCCCGAGTGTGCTACTCTAATAAAGCACTTTTTAACTGCTTCACTCTTTGTACCATTTGAAATCGAAAGGACTGTTTCTCATCGAACATCACCTGAGTAGCTCATATAACTTACCACTCGTCATTCTTTCCATCGCTGTCGCCATCTTCGCTGCCGGTGTCGCTCTCGATATTAGCAGTCGTTTGAAATATGCGAAACACGCCTCGCGACTCAGGTGGGTCGTAGCTGGCGCCTTCAGCCTCGGTCTCGGCATTTGGGCCATGCACTTCATCGGCATGCTGGCGTTTCACTTGCACGATGATGTGACGTACCATCTTGGCATCGTACTATTATCCATCGTGCCGGCCGTCGTCGCTTCCGGACTTGCTTTCTGGATCATCAGTCACCCTGAGACAAGACCAATTCAACTCGTCTTTGGTGCCTTCTTGATTAGTGTCGGAGTTGTTTCGATGCACTATATCGGGATGGAAGCGATGCAGATGAATGCGATTCTTACCTATGACCCGGTCATGTGGGTCGCTTCTGCCATCGTCGCCTTCGTCGCATCGCTCGTCGGCCTGTATATCCTTTTCTATATCCCAAACGTCTCCCGATTCCATTGGCGTCGCCTTGCCAGTTCTGTATTAATCGGGGTCGCCGTTTCCGGCATGCATTACGTCGGGATGGGCGCGGCTCGTTTCACAGAGATGAGCGAGGGAACGCAACCGGTCAGTGGATACTCGGTCGATAGTACGCTCCTCGCCTACGTCATCGCAGCGAGCGTCATGACACTTTTCATTTTGATGTACATATCGCTCCGGACGGCTTCGCAACTGGAGGCACAGTCGGAAGAACTCGAGTTGAAATTCGAATCCATCATCGAATCCGCCTCGGATGCCATCATCGTCGCTGACCACACTCGTGTCATTCTACAGTGGAACCAAGGAGCGACCGACTTGTTCGGTTACACGACTGACGAGATGGTCGGACAATCGATTGTCGCCATTATTCCAGAACGTTTCCGCGAGGCGCATGAACGTGGAATGCGTCGCTACGAAGCAACGGGTGAAAAACGCGTCATCGGTCAAACGGTGGAACTCATCGGACTAAGAAAGGACGGCGTCGAAGTACCAATTGAAATGTCTCTCGGCACGTGGAAGACAGAGAAAGGAATCTTCTTCAGTAGTATCATCCGTGACATCAGCGAACGGAAACGGATTGAGGCGCAAATCAATGATCTCGTGTATTTGGATCCACTCACGGGACTCCCGAACCGCCGCCTGTTCAGTGACCGACTCGATGCTCTTCTCGGTCAATCCCAGCAAGAGCCGTTCGCGCTATACTATATCGACTTGGACAATTTCAAAGTCATCAACGACCGCTTCGGCCATTCGATTGGCGACCAGTTCTTGAAACAAGTAACCAATCGGATCGAGTCGACCATTCAAAAGACGGACACGCTCGCCCGACTCGGTGGGGATGAGTTCATCATCTTATCGCCTGATACGAAAAGTAACTTGGCAGCCCATCACGCACAGGAACTCATCAACGTCCTCCATCCTCCGTTTGAACTCGAGAATGAAGAAGTGTTCACGGGTGCCTCGATTGGAATCAGTCTCCATCCGTCCGATGGCGATACGGCCGAGGAATTGATTAAGAATGCCGATATCGCCATGTACCGGGCGAAGGCGGACGGCAAAAACGGCTATCAATTCTTCACGAACGAGCTGAACGAATCAGTGTCCCGCCGCTCGAACTTATCAATGGCGCTCCGTAAAGGCATCGGTCGTGGCGAGTTCTCTGTACATTATCAACCGCAAATTCAGTTGGAGACGGAAACCATCATCGGTATGGAAGCGCTCGTCCGTTGGCAACACCCAGAACTCGGGATGATTTCACCTGGTGAGTTTATTCCGATTGCTGAGGAAACAGGGAGCATCCATCGTCTCGGGGAGTTTGTTTTAAATGAGGCGTGTCGTCAAAACAAGGCGTGGCAAGATGCGGGGATTCCCCCGTTCCGAGTCGCCGTCAACATCTCGGCCGTTCAGTTTGCACAAAAAGATTTACCAGAGGTCGTCAGTCGGGCACTCGCCGCATCCGGTCTTGCGGCACAATATTTAGAGCTCGAGTTGACCGAGAGTGTCATCCAAAGTGCAGATCGCGCCATCGAAACGATGCATGAACTCGTCGCCCTCGGTGTCCATCTTTCCATCGACGATTTCGGAACCGGGTATTCCTCCCTCAGTTATTTGAAGCTGTTCCCAATCGATACGCTCAAGATCGACCAGCACTTCACGAAGAATATCGAGAGCGACGAGAAAGATGCAGCTCTTGTCAAAACAATCATCCGGATGGCGCACGAACTCGATTTGAACGTCATCGCGGAAGGGGTCGAAACAGAGAACCAAGTCGCTTTCCTGAAAGCCGAATCATGTAATCAGGCACAAGGATATTTCTACAATCGTCCTTTGCCAGCCGAAGAGATTGAAGTCTTCTTCCAACAATATAAGAAAGCATCATCGAGTTAATCCGTTCGACCTCCCGTTGTGGAGGTCGATTTTTTATTCGGAAAAGAAAAAAATTCCGTAACCCTACTTGTAAATCGAATTTATTTTGATATGATGAATACAGAGACGGAAAAAAATTCTTTTTCAGGGGTGACAATATGGAAATTGGTTTGATTGGTTTAGGGAAAATGGGTTACAACTTGGCACTCAACTTGAGCGACCACGGACACACAGTCATCGGGACGGACGTCGGGGACGTCACATCGGACACCTTTACGATTGTGCCGACACTCGAAGATGTCGTGAGCAAGTTGTCGACACCACGTATCATCTGGGCGATGGTCCCGGCCGGAGATGTCACGGAAGCGGTGCTCGCCGAATTGTATGAGCGACTCGAGCCAGGCGACATCGTCATCGACGGCGGGAACTCGAACTACAAACTCTCGGTCGCACGCGCCGAACAGTTCGCCGAGAAAGAGATCAAATTCTTCGATTGCGGGACGAGCGGAGGCACGGACGGGGCACGAAATGGTGCCTGTACGATGGTCGGGGGTGACGCGGAGGCGTGGCCAACGATTGAACCAATCTTCAAAAATCTGTCTGTCGAGAATGGCTACTTGTACACGGGTCCTGCCGGAAGCGGTCACTTCTTGAAGATGATCCATAACGGCATCGAGTACGGGATGATGCAGGCGATTGCGGAAGGATTCGATATTCTCGAGAAGAGCCCGTTCGATTACGACTACGAACAAGTCGCACGCGTCTGGAACCACGGCTCGGTCGTCCGTTCTTGGCTCATGGAACTCACAGAGAACGCCTTCAAGAAAGATGCGAAGCTCGATGAGATTCGTGGGGTCATGCACTCATCCGGTGAAGGCAAATGGACGATCGAGACGGCGCTCGACCTGCAAGCCGCGGCACCGGTCATCGCCCTTTCGCTCATGATGCGCTATCGCTCTCTCGAAGACGATACGTTCTCAGGTAAAGTCGTCGCTGCACTCCGCAACGAGTTCGGTGGTCACGCGGTCGTCAAGAAGTAACATCTGTGGAAAAGGTCACGGGGATATGGCCTTTTCCTTTGTCAAAAACTGTAAACGGTTACATATTCGGAATTTAGGGGGAATACTCAATGTCTGGCTCAACACTTATTTTGATCGCCTTAGCCGGGATCTTCTTGCTCTTGTTTTTGGTCATTCGCACAAAACTTCATGCATTCGTTTCGTTATTACTTGTCAGTTTAATCGTCGGGGTCGCAGCTGGCATGCCACTCGGGGATGTCATTGCCTCCATCCAAAACGGGATGGGCGGAACGCTCGGCTTCGTCGCCGTCGTCGTCGGTCTTGGCGCGATGTTCGGGAAGATGCTCGAAGTCTCTGGCGGCGCAGAACGCCTCGCCCAAACACTCGTCAGTAAGTTCGGTGAAGACAAGGCGCAATGGGCACTCGGGATTACCGGGTTCATCGTCGCTGTCCCGGTCTTCTTTGATGTCGGCTTTATCATTCTCGTACCAATCGTATACGGTCTCGCCAAAAAGACGGGACGCTCGCTTCTTTACTATGGGATTCCGCTCCTTGCGGGTCTCGCGGTCACGCATAGCTTCATCCCACCGACACCTGGTCCAATCGCTGTTGCGAACTTGATCGGTGCCGACCTCGGTTGGGTCATCTTGTTCGGTGTCATCGCCGGGATTCCAGCCATGATTTTAGCCGGTCCTGTTTTTGGGAAGTATATTGCTAAGAAGATTCATGTGACGATTCCGGATTACATGGAATTCAAAGAAATTGACACATCAAAAGAACTGCCGAGTTTCAAAATGATCTTGTCGCTCATCTTGATTCCGCTCGTGTTGATTTTAGCGAACACGCTCTCAGCGGTTCTCTTGGACGAAGGCAACGCCGTCCGGGATTTCTTGACATTCCTCGGACATCCATTCGTCGCCTTGACGATTGCGACGCTCCTCACATTCGTCTTCCTCGGGACACGCCGTGGATATTCACGTGACGAAGTACAAGAGATCGCAACGAAAGCACTCGAGCCAGCCGGGATTATCATCCTCGTCACAGGGGCCGGTGGTGTGTTTAAACAAGTGCTCATTGACTCAGGTGTTGGTGACGTGCTCGGTGAAATGATGGCCGGTTCACCACTTCCGGCAATCGTCCTCGCCTTCTTGATTGCGACGGTCGTCCGTGTCGCCCAAGGATCGGCAACAGTGTCGATGGTCACGGCAGCCGGACTCATCACACCGCTACTCGAAATTCAAAACATCACGGGTGCGGCACTCGGTTTGATTGTCATCGCCATCGCTTCAGGGGCGACAGTCCTCTCACACGTCAACGACTCGGGCTTCTGGCTCGTCAACCGATACTTCGGTCTCGATGTGAAAGACACGCTCAAGTCATGGACGATTATGGAAACGATTATCGGACTCACCGGCTTCGCCGTTGTGTTCTTGATTAGCCTATTTATCATCTAAGTTAGGAAGTGATTGTGTGTATACGATTGGGGTCGATATCGGGACGACGAGTACGAAAGCTGTCCTGTTCAACGGTCATCAACAACTGGCGGTACATAACGTGTTGTATCCGCTTCTCACGCCCGATACGGAGACGGCCGAGCAAGACCCGGTCGTCATCTACGGGGCCGTGCTTGAAGCCGTCTTGGCGGTCCGTGCCAAAGCGGACGGTCCGATTCGCTTCGCATCGTTCAGCTCGGCGATGCATAGTTTGATTGCGCTCGATGCGGCAGGACGTCCGCTCACGAACAGCATCACGTGGGCCGACAGTCGGGCGAATCCGTATACGCAAGAAATCAAACGCAACTTTGATGCGAGCGCCCTCCATATGCGTACCGGTACCCCGGTCCACCCGATGGCACCGCTGTCCAAATTGCGCTGGTTGAAAGCGGAGTACCCTGACGTCTTTACCCGGACGGACAAGTTCGTCTCCATCAAAGAATATGTCTTCTATCGGTTGACGGGACGCTTCGTCGTCGACCACTCCATCGCCTCGGCGACGGGGTTGTTCAATTTGAAACAACGAGATTGGGATGCGGAAGCACTGACGGTTGCCGGTGTGACACCAGATCGTTTATCTGAACTCGTGCCGACGACAGAAATTTTACATGTGACACCAGACGTGACCGAGACGCTCGGCTGGGACTTCCCGCTCGTCATCGGGGCAAGCGACGGCGTGCTCTCGAACCTCGGGGTCGGTGCCTTCGAACAAGGCGTCGTCGCCGTGACAATCGGGACAAGTGGCGCCATCCGGACAGTCGTCTCGGAACCGGTCGAAGATCCAAAAGGTCGCATCTTCTGTTACGCGCTGACGGACAAGCATTGGGTAATCGGTGGACCAGTCAATAACGGCGGCATCATCCTCCGCTGGCTCCGTGACGAGTTCGCAGCAAGTGAGGTCGAGACGGCGAAACGACTCGGGATCGACGCGTACGATGTGTTGACGCGAATCGCCGAGACGGTCAAACCGGGTGCGGACGGACTGTTGTTCCATCCGTATTTGATGGGTGAACGGGCTCCACTTTGGGATTCGAACGCTCGCGGTTCATTCTTCGGGCTCAGCATTCACCATAAGCGCGAACATTTCATCCGCGCTGTATTGGAAGGGGTCATCTTTAACCTCTATACGGTCATGCTCGCACTCGATGAGTTGACGGGCGCCCCGAACCGCATCCATGCGACAGGTGGTTTTGCCCAATCGAGCTTGTGGCGTCAGATGATGGCAGACATCTTCGATACGCCGGTCGTCGTGCCGGAGAGTCATGAAAGTTCATGTCTCGGGGCTGTCATGCTCGGGGAATATGCCTTCGGGGACATCGAGGAGTTCCAAGAAGTACCTCAAGTGACCCACGAGCATACACCGGACATGGAAGCGACGAACGTCTATCGGGAGCTTTTGCCGATCTACATTCGCCTGTCGCGTCATCTGTCGGAAGAATATGAAGCCATTTCGGCGTTTCAACGGAAGCATGTGTGACGTCAAACCGAGTCCTTCAAGGGCTCGGTTTTTTGAATCATGACAGGAGATTTCGTTTCATACATGGAAAGTAAGTGCGAGGTTGAACTGTCAACATTAGAGAAGGGATTGGTCAAATGGCGATCGCAATCGGATATCTCATTGCAGGTCTAGGCGCATTCGTGGCGTATTGGTTCAGTACAGGCGAAGCACGAAACACAAAATTGAAAATATGGGGAATCGCTCTTATGATTCCTATATCACCTGCCTTAGCCTTTTCAATCGGACTCTCCTACGCCATCAGTGTGCAGAACGGTTGGGCCGGATTGATCATGTGGTTGATTTTCCCTGCGATCTTCTTTAGTGGTCTTGCGCTTCTATTGGTCGGTCTATTCAAAAAAGAAAAGAAAGTCGTTTGAGCGATATGATGATCATACTCAAGACACCACGTTGCCTCATCCGCCCGTTCGAACGACAAGACATCGAGTCGTTCATGACCTATCGGAACGACTTGGACTGGATGAAGCATCAATCGTTCAAAGGGCTCACCCGTGAGGAATATGAAAACGTCCTACTCGGTGAACAATCGCTTCAACACGGCATGCAACTCGCCATCATTGACAAAGCGACGGATGAATTGATTGGTGATGTCTATATTCAGCAAGAAGGTACGACCTATTGGATTGGCTACACCATCGTACCCACGCGAGCGCGTCAAGGCTATGCATTTGAAGTGATGTCGGGATTGATTCGTCACTTGAATGGTCAAGGAGCGAAAGAGTTCAAAGCCGGTGTGCATGGGACGAACACGGCATCGATCGCGCTATTGAAGAAATTGAAATTCACCTTTTTCGCGACAGAACTTGACGAACAAATTTATCGTCTCGATGTCTCGGACATATGGTAAAGTATGTATCACATGTCACTTGGTTTTGATTTGAGGGAGTTTTGAATTGAATGATGAAACGCGTTCTTTTACTCATGTCGATCTTTCTATTGATTGGGTCTTTGTCTCAGGCTGCGATCCCGGATCCGAAGGCCTATAACGACCCGAGTCTTATCTATTTGACGCTCGATGATGGACCGAACTGGAAAACGGGAAAGCTACTCGATGTCTTGAAGAAACATCAAGTGAAGGCAACCTTCTTCATCCTCGGGAAGAATATCGAAGGAAATGAGCATCTGCTTCATCGCATGATTGCGGAAGGTCACCTGATTGCCTTACACGGGATGCGGCACGAACGGGATGAATTTTATGAAACACCGTTGACGGCCGTACGTCAGATGCAGGAAGTACAAGCACTTATCTATGAAGTGACAGGCATTCATACGAACATGGCCCGGACGATTTACGGGAGCGACGCCGGCATGACATCCGCACACTGGCAGGCGATGACCGATGCCGGTTTTGAAATATGGGATTGGAACGTCAGCAGTCTCGACCATGTGTATAAGAAAGACAATGCACGCGTCGAACAACGCGTATTCGACCTCCTCGAAGCGAATCGTACGGCGAATATTGCTTCCATCATTTTGGCGCACGATCACTCGATGACACCGAAAGCACTTGATACAATCATCCGCTATGCGAAAGAACGAGATTATGAATTCCGGACCTTAGAAGGTGCCCACCCGGTTCACAACTTTTCCGATGTGTGGGAACCGCATTTAAGCGAACGAGCGACCCCATGACTGCAGATCATCTTAATGGTCTGCAGTTTTTATACAATCCAAAAGCGTATCGGGATGACCGACACGCTTTGTTTATCCAACTATAGTTTCCGTCACGTGTGTACGATTTCTACCACTATTTTTCGCCTGATATAAACAATCATCTGCCAGACGAATCATCTCACGTAGATTCTCGCTCTTTCCGTTCGCAATCCCAATAGAAACGGATAACTGAATTTTTTGTTGATCGAGTAGCTTGAACTCATGTTTCGATATACTATGTCTAATCCGCTCCGCTACGTTGACCACCTCACTCTGAGAAAGCATTGGAATCAAAAGACCAAATTCTTCTCCACCGATCCGTGCTTTAATGTCTTGATTCCTTGTTTCTCGGTGCAAGAGTTCTGCAAATTGTTTCAATACCTCGTCGCCGTTCGCATGACCATATTGATCGTTGATTTGTTTGAAGTGGTCAATATCTAAAATCAATACATTACATGTCGTATATTGTCCTTTGAACTTTTTCATCTGCATCTCCCATGCTCGACGGTTTGCCAGACCCGTCAAATGGTCGGTTTCCGCTGAAACTTTATACTCTCTCACACGGTGATGGATGAGATATAGATCAATATTCAGCATGGTGATCAACAATCCGATTGGGAAACTGATCATTGTAACCAACAACGCGACATCGAGAGCACGTTCCGTAAATCCGCCTCCGACAAGAATCCCCATTGCTGCAACTAAACATGTCCACACGTTCAACGTAAGACCGAATTGGAAAAGCCGCTTCTGTAGCCAGACGATTCGATATGTCAGGATCGTCCCGATCACCATCGTAAAGAGGGCGACACATGCCACAATCGAGTAAAAGTCGATACCGTAGCTGAATCGGTGAATCGACATGATTGTAGCTGCGATAAACAACGGAGAGACCAAACGATAAAACCCGAGTAAAAGGAGGACGAGAAAACGAAAATCAATTTTTACCGCATTCTCAAATTCAATACTTTGCGTGATTAGAAAAATCCCGAAACATCCCGAGAGCACACCGATGATGAATTTTTGGATGTGCACATGTCTCGTATGATAGTTCATGATCTTCGAGATGAAATAGATGCCAGTAAAAGAAATACACGAATTGGCGATTAGACTCATGAACATTAGTTGGTCCCCTTCACATTTGTCATGTCACTTCCACTCTCTACATATATCCAATTTCCATCATCAACTAACATGCTAAGGTGTAAAAAATTCTACAAAATGAATATTTTTCCTTATTATGAAAAAATCGAGCCCTTATGTGGACTCGATGCTCATTTATCGTTCATATGTCACCATCACAAATTGACCGGAGGCGTGGTGACTCGTCAGTCGAAGTTTCGTCTCTTTCGTACCTTCTGGGAAAAGAGGGATTCCCTCTCCTAACACGACCGGCGCAATCGCAATCTCATAACGATCAATCAAGTCATGTTCCATAGCGGCTTTGATGACTTCCCCACCACCAATGAGCCAAATATCTTGATCAACTTCTTGCTTTAACCGATTGATGAGTTCTTTGATTGGTTCGTCCGTGAATGTGACATGCTCGGCCTCACGGTTAGCCTGACGTGTCAAAATGTAGTTCGGGATGTCTTTGTATGGATACATTCCCTCTTCTAACTTCAACACTTCCTCATACGTCTTCCGTCCCATGATGACAGCACCAACGGTCTTGAAAAATTCAGCATAGCCGTTGTCCCCATCCCCCTCAACAGCAAATAACCAATCGAGTTGGTCGTTTGACCGAGCAATCTTTCCGTCTAAACTCATCGCAATATATAACACTACATTCGGCATCCTGTTTTCCTCCTTGATTCGTGATACATTCAGTTTAATCAATAAACACGACAAAAGATGACGGGAATGATTCGAATGAGAAAAAGACATTTACAATTGATTCGGCTACTCAATCATGGACGACGCTTCACGGCTGAAGAACTGGCTCAGGAGACAGGCGCCTCCATCCGGACGATTCAACGGGACATGCTATCGCTCGAAGAGCTCGGTTATCCGATTTGGAGCGTACCTGGAATCGGCGGAGGATATGAGATGTTGCCGAATCGTTTATTGCCCCCGCTCCATCTCCGCGAACAAGAAGCCGTCGCACTCTATCTCACGCTCAAATGGATGGAACACATCCCTGACGTGCCATTTGGGGATATACGAAGTACATTGTCCGACTGGTATGTGAACGAGTTGCCGCACGACCTCGCAGAGAAGATTCGTCGATTGGAGCGAAACATCCTGTGGCTCGGGAACAAACAAATTCCCAAAGCGCCGTTCACGAAAGAAATCTATCAGGCGGTCGAACGTCGAAACAAGATGAAGATGACCTATCGGACGACGAACGGGCAACGCACGTTCACCGTTGCACCAGTCGGTATGGCACTCCTTGATTTGAAATGGTACGTCTTCGGGCTCTCCGAACTGGGGCTTCGGCAATATCGGATTGATCGCATCGAGGCGGTCCACATGCTTGAGGAACCGTTTGAGTCCGAGGATTTGATGAGCGTATTGCAGACAAGTGATGAACGAAACGGTGTGACCGTTCGACTCGACCTCACCCCACTCGGTCGCCGTTTGCTTGAAGATGTATTACCCGATATCGATGAATTGAATGAGTGGGAAGTCCCGAAAGAAGAGCTGTCATTTTTATCGAGGCAGCTATTGAAAGCCGGAGCGGAAGTGGAGGTCAAAGCGCCAAGCGCATTGCGGGAGATGATGAAGGAGCATGCGGAACGCTTGATGCAGCGATATATGTAATTTTTGGTGATGATCACGAAACATTTATAAATTTTCGTCCGTATAATAACCAACACTCAACAAAGGCGGTATAGATATGCGTCACGCGTACAAACAGTTCATCCAACTATTCAAATCGGGTCAGTTCGATGACATTTATCATCAGACGAGCGACTCATTCAAATCTCAGTATTCCATGGATGCCTTTCATCGGCAGGCGTCCGCTTTCCATCACGGCATTCGGCGCTATCGCCTGCTCAATGAAATGGTGTTGAACGGGAATCGGTATGTATTATGGTCGGATTCTCGAAAAGAAAAGTTATTGTACGTCCAATTCAATCACGCGAATGAGATCGCATCCATCCAGATGACTGTCTCATCCTCTTCAAAAGAGACTAATCCTTTTACTCAGAATAAATACCATCTCCCATTCAAAGAAGAGTGGTTCGTCGTCTCCGAAGGGACAACCCTCGGAACTTATCATCATGATCCAATCCGAAAAAAGCGTGATGGTTATGACTTTTTGAAAACACAAGAGCAACAACCTTACAATCGTAGAAAAATCGGGATGGACGGCTCGTATGCGTTTGGGGAACGAGTGATTGCTCCATTACACGGGACGATTCATCAAGTCGTGGATGGGTTGTCAGACGAACTAGATGCTGATCATCCATTCGGGAATCACGTCATCATTCAACATGCGAACGATGAATATTGCCTTCTCGCCTATCTTGAGAATGGTTCCATTGCCGTGAATGTGGGAGATACGGTCAAAACCAAACAGTTGATTGGGCGCTGTGGGCGCTCCGGAATTACGCCTGAGCCACGCTTGCATATGCGTGTCATGAATCACCCGGATGTGTACAGCGCGACCGCCCTCCCGATTCAATGGAAAGGTCGATTACGACCTATGCGTGGAAAAGTAGTCACTTCCCGCGAGGAAGAAGGATGGTCGTATGGGATTGCAGCCCTCGATTTTTCAGAACTGCTCCTTTATGTTGTTCAAGCCATTCCGCGATTATTTTTTCGCTTTTTTGGATAAGAAAACCCCTCAGGAATCTGAGGGGGTTCAATATCACATATCCAAATCAGTGAACGCGAGCGGAACGAGTTCCCCAAGCGTCACTTCTTTCACATCGGCGTTGCCGTTTGTGAGAAGTACTTTGAAGTCAGGATCGCCGAACTCGACCATGACTTGGCGGCAGATACTGCAAGGTGGCAAAAAGTCTTCCGTGTCCCCAGACACGGCAACCGCTTCGAAGTCACCTTTTTTGTATCCTTGAGCGACTGCTGTGAAGATTGCTGTACGCTCTGCACAGTTCGTTGCTCCGAACGAAACGTTCTCGACGTTGACGCCGTCGATGACCGTACCGTCCTTCATGAGAAGTGCCGCGCCGACGCGGAACTTCGAATATGGTGAATACGCATTGTCCTTCAATTGGCGTGCGCGCTCGACTAATTGTTGTTGGTTCATCTTAAGTCATTCCTCTCGAATATCGAATGAACTGATGCCAGTCCCCATGCCTCTCATTTTGGGCAGGATTTTTAGCATACACCCACCCCAAAGAGAAGTCAATGACTTTTTACAAACGCTTTCATGAATAAACAAAAAAGAAGGAGCGCTCACCCCTTCTTGACTCTCTATACGTAGTTATACCAATTCAAGCTGCGCGACAGGCGCTTCTTCCGTTTCTGTCTGCACGTGATGACGACCAATCGGAATAACGGAGGGTGAACCCGATACCGGGTCACACATGACCGAACAGCGGAGGTTGAAGACACGATGGATCAAATCACACGTGATGACGTTCGATGGCTTCCCTTCGGCAATCAACTTCCCTTTGTCGAGCGCGAAGATATAGTCCGCATAACGTGCCGACAAGTTGATATCGTGCAACACCATGACAATTGTCGTCCCGTACTTTCGATTCAAGTCCGTCAACAAATCGAGAATCTCGACCTGATACGTGATATCGAGATACGTCGTCGGCTCGTCTAAAAAGAGCACGTCCGTCTGTTGAGCCAGTGCCATCGCAATCCAGACGCGTTGGCGCTGTCCGCCTGACAACTCGTCGATGGGACGATCCGCGAACTCCGTGATGTTCATCATCTCCATCGCCTCGGCGACAGCTTCGTAATCGGCTTTCGTCCACCCCTTTAAGAACGATTGATGCGGGTAACGACCGCGACCGACAAGATCGGCGACCGTGATCCCTTCCGGTACTACCGGGGACTGCGGCAACATCCCGAGGACACGCGCTAGCTTTTTCGGTGCCATTTTCGAAATCGGCTTATCGTAAAGCGTCACTTGACCGGCAGTCGGTTTGATGAGGCGTGCCATCGTCTTCAGAAGTGTCGACTTCCCGCAACCGTTCGCACCGATGATGATGCTGATTTGATTGCTCGGAATTTCAAGGCTGATATCGTTTAAAATCATCTTGTCCTCGTATCCTGAGGTGAGATGTTCCACTTTCATAATGGATGCCATTTAGAAGTCCCCTTTCTGGTTCATCCGGATCAACAAGTATAAGAGATAAGGCGCGCCAATGATGCCGGTGATGACACCGACCGGATAGCGTGCCGTGAAGGCGAATTGTCCGACAAGGTCGGCCGCTAGTACTAAAATGATTCCGACAAGCGCTGCCGGCAAGATTCCCGCGTGGCTCGTTCCGACGAGCCGTTTGGCAATCGGCCCTGCCAAGAAGGCAATAAACGCAATCGGTCCCGTTGTCGCTGTTGCAAGGGCGAGCATGAATACTGCCGCCACAATGAGTAGAAGTCTGGTCTGGTTCGTGTTGATGCCAAGCCCTGTCGCCGCCATTTCTCCGAGCTCGAGCATTTCAAGCTGACGGGTGAGTAACAGTACAATCGGTAAACAGATGAGTACCGTGATGATTAAAGGTGGCAACTCCTCAAGTTTCGCCCCATTTAAACTTCCTGTCAACCACCGCATCGCCATCGCGACATCGTTTTGTCGGCTGATGAGCAATAGATAATTGATGACGGCTGTTAACATCGCTTGAATCCCAATTCCAACTAACACCAAACGACCGATGGAGAAAGTCGCCCCTTTGGATAGGAAATAGATGACCAGCACGGTGACGAGCCCTCCGATAATCGAAGCGATCGAGATTATCGCTTCACTCGATTGTAGGACGACGATACAGAAGACAGCCGCCGCACTGGACCCCGTTGTGATCCCGATGACATTTGGATTGGCAAGCGGATTTCGAAGCATCGTTTGGAAAATCGTTCCCGCAGCACCAAATGCTGCACCGGCAAAGACACCAGCGAGCATACGTGGTAGACGCAATACTTCAACGGCGAACGTCGCCCCTTTTACGTCTTCCCCGAGCAAGACGCGGATGACATCCTGAACCGGATAAATCGTATTGCCCAACATGAGCATCAACCCGCTCAATGCTACCGCTATGATGGTCAAAAGAATCGTCATCCCGACATAACGACGGCGTCGCTTCATGCGACCTTGTCTGATTTGTTCAATCGCTGGTTGCATCATAGTCCTCTTACTTTCACTTTCATTGTCAATAGAATCAAGATCGGTGCCCCGATGAACGCCGTCACAATCCCGACCTCAAGTTCACCTGGACTTCCGAGCAAACGTCCCATGACATCCGAGAAGGTCAAGATGATGGCACCTGCTAAGGCAGACATCGGCATGAGGTAGCGTTGGTCAGGACCGAGCACGAGTCGAATCAAATGTGGGGCGAGAAGTCCGATAAACCCAATCGGTCCAGCGAGTGCAGTCGCAGCCCCACACAGAATCACGCCTGCGAACGAGGCGGTCAACTTCAATGTCCTCGTCCGAACACCAAGACTCTTCGCCATCTCCTCCCCGAGCGCAAGTGCGTTCAAGGAAGGTGCGGTCACTACCGCAATCACGAGACCGATTAGAAGAAACGGTAAAAATGTATAAATCGAATCCAGATTTCCCGCACCGACACTCCCTACTTGCCAAAAGCGGAACTGGTCCATGACGTTTGAGCGTGGAATCATAAGAGCCATGACGAGCGACGATAATGCTGCACTTGTCGCCGCTCCCGCCAAGACGAGTTTGAGCGGGGTCGCCCCTCCCCTTCCGAGTGAACCGATGCCGAAAACGAAAATGGCCGTCAATAGCGCCCCGACGAGCGCAAACCAGATGAACGCACTCGCCGTCGCGATGTTGAAGAATGCGATGCCGATGACGACGGCGAGCGCTGCTCCCGTGTTGACCCCAAGAATACTCGGGTCAGCGATTGGGTTACGCGTCACCGACTGCATGAGTGCACCCGCCACACCGAGTGCTGCGCCACACATAAAACTGAAAATTGTCCGGACGACCCGCTCCCGGACAATGTCTGCCTCATACGACTGAACAGCCGGACGGAATAAACCGTCCAGCAGTTCATTCCATCCGACTGTTCGAGAGCCGAAGGCAAGGGATGCCACGATGCATAGCACCGTCAGTACGAGCGTCCCAACTAACAGGAGCGGGAAGTACTTCGGGGTATGCATCTGTTTCACCTGATTTTGCATCATTTTACTTTCGCAAGGGCATCCGATACGCGTGAAACGTACTCATCAATCGTATATTCAATCGAGAGTGGCGTCGGTGTTCCAGCCGCTGCGAGTGGCGTGTTGTCTTCAATCAATACGACCGATCCGCGTTCGATGGCTGGTACTTTACTGTAGAGCGGGTCTGCTTGAAGCGCCTTCAACGTGTCTTCATTTCCGTATGTGACGAAGATGTCGACGTCGTTCAAAATGTCGGCGTTCTCTTTGCTGAGCTCGAGATAGAAGCTATTTGCTTTTTCAGCTTCGTCGACAATGTTTTGTGGGTACTCCATGCCGAGTTCTTCGATGAAGGCACCACGAGGATCACCTGTTGTATAGATATAGAATTTTGAAAGATCTTCTGCGCTCATCGAGACGAAAGCGGCTTTCTTTCCAGCAATCTCAGGAACGGCTGTCGCTTTGTCAGTAATCAACTGCTCCGTGTCTTTGATTAACTGTTCGCCTTCTTCACCAAGTCCCATTGCGAGTGAGTCATAACGAACCATGTCTTGCCATGAGGTGACCCAAGGTGTTTCTTGATATGCAACGACCGGTGCGATTTGGCTAAGCGTGTCATAGTCTTCTTGCGTGATGCCTGAGTAGGCGGCCAAGATGACATCGGGATTTGAATCTGCGATTGCTTCAAAGTCTAATCCGTCCGTGTCTTGATAGATGTTCGGGTTCTCTTCGCCAAGCGCTGTCAACTTCTCTGCTGTCCATGGGAGCATCCCGCTATCATCTTGGACACCGTAGTTCGCAGCTGAGAATCCGACCGGTACGACATCGAGTGCAAGTGCGACGTCATGGTTTCCCCACGAAATCGTTGCGACACGCTCTGGTTTTTCTTCGATGACAGTCTCACCGAACGCATGCTCGATTGTGATTGGATATCCTTCTGCTGACTCTTCCGTCCCTTCGTTCGTGGAAGCGTTCTCAGCTTCTTCCGAACCACAGCCGGCTAAGATGAGTGCAAACGCTGAAGCAAAAATAAACATATGTAACCACTTCTTCATTGTCTTGTTCACGTGTTTCTTCTCCTTTTTCAACTTCTCTATTTTCTCGATACTGATAATCATTATCAGTTATGAGTATAGACTTGCTATTCCTTCGTGTCAACTGCTATTCGATATAGAAAAATGAAAAAACCTGTCGTTTTAGGACAGGTTTATCAGGACTTTCGATGTTGTCGCATGACGTCCGCGATCGGTTCATCTTGTTTTTCAAGCTCCGATACGATCCGTTCATGGTCCACGTCGTTTCGGTTTTGGCTTAACTTGAACGTCGCCTGCATATCGGTGATGTCGATCCGAAACCCGACGACGCCGTTCATTTGTCGCTTCACCGGTTCGGATAATGCATCCCAACGCACCGCATGCTCACGTTCGCCTTCATGATCGTGAAGTAATCCGGCTAGTTCCTCAACCAACTCGTTTTCATTGAGAATCGTCGCACGTCCATACACGTGTATGGCTTGATAGTTCCATGTCGAGACGTCCTCATGGCCATACCATGACGCTGACACGTAAGCACTTGGTCCTTGAAAGATGACGAGAACGGTTTGATCTTCAATTGTTCGCCACTGCGGATTCGCTTTTGCGACATGGGTCGTCAGTTGACCGTTCGCCTCATCGAATCGTAACGGGACGTGTGTCGCAATCGGCTTATCTCCGTCATGCGTCACAATCGTGCCGAACGGATTGGCATGGAGAAATGCGTAAATCTCTGCTCGTTCTGTGACGGAATATTGAGTTGGAATATACATGTCGAACCCCCTTTCTCCTATTATATTCTGAACAAGACGGGTATAACGACACAGAAGGAGGGATGTTATTTATGAAACCGACGATTAAAGCCATCGTCTTTGACGTATACGGCACCTTATTCGACGTCCATTCGGTGAAGGATGCCTGTGAACAAGAGTTCCCTGAAAAGGGAGCAGCCATCAGCCAAGTGTGGCGGACGAAACAACTTGAGTATTTCTTTTGGCGGCACATGATGGGACGCTATGAAGATTTCGATACAGTGACCCGGGACGCACTCCGTTACGCATTAGCCGTGCATGACGTACCATTCACAAAGGAAATCGAACAACGTCTGATTGCATCGTATGCGCACCTCACCCCGTATAAGGAGGTCGAATCGGTCCTAAAAGAGATGTATGACGTGAAGACCGTCATTCTCTCAAACGGGACGGACGAGATGCTTAAGGCATTGCTTCACAACGCCGGTCTCACCGATTATTTTGATGAGGTTGTCAGCGTCGACGGCATCAAACAACCTAAACCGACGCCTGCCGCCTACATGAATTGGTTCAAAACGTCTGGTCTTCGTCGTGACGAGGTGCTCTTTTTATCGTCGAACGGTTGGGACATCGCCGGGGCGAAAAACTTTGGCTTCCATGCGGCCTGGATCAATCGGAATGACTTACCATTTGAAGCATTTGATATAGAACCAGATGCCATCTATCCGAACTTAAACAACTTGTCAGAATGGCTTTAGTCCGTGAACGGCCTCATGAAAATGAGGTCGTTTTGTGCATCCTCTCCCATAAAGAATGTGTGGACACCCGTTTGTCTGAACCCGTTTCGTCGATAAAATTGAATCGCTCTTTCATTGTGTTCCCATACGCCGAGCCACATCTTTCGTTTGTGTAGTTCCTTCGTCAATTCGGTTGCTTGAGTAAATAACGCTTTCCCCCCCCCTTGACCTTGAAACGCTTCTAATACGTAGATTCGTTCGATTTCAATCGCATCTTCGCCCATCGGTTCAGATTGAGCATCGCGTACGTTCACTTTCAAATAGCCTGCCAACTCACCTTTTACATGTGCAAAATAAAAATAAGAATCGGGATGTGCCAACTCATGCTGCAACTGCTCAGGCGCATACGCTTTTTCTAAGTAAGCGTTCAAATGTTCTTCTGTGTTGTGACGTGCGAACGTCTCCGTAAATGTCTGGATGCTAATGTGACGTAAGGCTTCTACGTCTGTCACTTTTGAGATTTCAATCATGTTCTCGCTCCTCTCAGTATTCTCGATACTTGCCTTTCTTCACTTCGGTCCAATCTGTTTCAACATTACGTCGTACTTTTTTCAAAAGGCGTAACAACTCCTCACTTTCTTTCTCGTCGAATCCTGATAATGCGACCGATGTAGAATATTCGTGTTCGCGAATGATGAGCGGGTACAATACCTCTCCTTTCTCCGTCACGTATAAACGTCTGATTTTCTGATTATCAAGATCTGGTCGCCTCTCAATCCATCCTTCTTGCTCCAGTTTCTTGATGGCACGTGCGGCGGTCGTCCTGTCTACCTTAATCAACTCTGCTAGCCGTTCTTGAATGATACCTGGGTGTTCAAAAATCCTAACGATGTACAAGTACTTCCCTTTTTCTAAACCGAGTGCCTTGAATTCAATGTTGCTGATTGAATCGAGGGCACGCGCAATCATCCCGATCTCTCGTAAATGGTCATGCATCATTAGACACCTCTACTTTTTGTTGCAAATGCAACAAAATACTTTATATAAGCGTATCGTAATTTGTGAGAGAATGGAAGTAAGAATTTTCGCTAAGAAGGAGATGAATGAAAGATGGGTCACCGAATCTATACCACGAGTTTCGCGAGCGTTTATCCACTCTACGTCGCCAAAGCCGAACGCAAAGGACGGACGAAGGAAGAAGTCGACACCATCATCGAATGGTTGACCGGTTACGATGAGACCGGACTCGAACGTCAGATAGCCAATCAAGTCGATTTTGATACGTTTTTCGCTTCAGCACCTCGTCTGAATGAAGACCGCGCCCTCATCAAAGGTGTCGTCTGTGGGGTTCGTGTCGAGAACGTTGAAGAACCACTCATGCGTGAGATCCGTTATTTGGACAAACTCATCGATGAGTTGGCAAAAGGAAAGAAAATGGAGAAGATCTTACGAGGAGGCGAATCATGATGGATGTGACGGCACTCGTCGACGAGGCACGGCTCGATTCATTTATTCATCTGCTCGAGGTCATCGATGATCATTTACCTGGCGGATTTGAAAAAACGACGGACGGACATGGTGTCCATTACGTCGTTCCACTCGATCGATATCCGTCCGGGTATCATGTCACACCGGGGACGCCACTACCGTTTATCAGTGTAATCGCACAAAAGCGCCATGTCGGACTGTATCACATGGGCATTTACGCCGACCCTGAATTACTCGCTTGGTTCGAACGGGAGTATGCGAGTCGTGTCCCGACGAAACTTGATATGGGGAAAAGCTGTATCCGTTTCAATAACGTGAAGCGAATCCCGTTTGACTTGGTCGGAGAACTCGTCGAGAAGATGACTGTCGAGGAATGGATTCAGCACTACGAAGGACAACGAAATAATAAAAAAGAGTCCGACTAATTTTCGGACTCTTTTCATTTACACAGTAAATCGATTCGTCATCTCTCGCATCTCATCCGCCATATTCGATAATTCTTGAGCGGCTGCCGTAATTTCTTCCATTGATGCCATCTGTTCTTCAGTAGCTGCTGATGTGTTCTCTGTTTCTGTGGCAGTCGATTCAGTAATTCCTTGAATCTCATTCACAGAGTTCAACACTTCTGTCGCTCCCGCCGCCATTTCTTGTACAGCACTGGACACTTCTTCTATTTGTTGCCCGACTTCTTCAATGGCCACTTTAATTTCATCAAACGCAACACCTGTCTGCCGCACGTTCGTCACACTCTGTCCCATATCACCTTCTACGACATGCATCGTCTCTACGGCATGCTTTGTTTCTGTCTGTGTGTGATGAATTAGAGAGGAAATTTGTTTGGTCGCATCGGCTGATTCTTCCGCAAGTTTTCGTACTTCTGCAGCAACGACTGCAAACCCACGTCCCTGATCTCCTGCGCGCGCTGCCTCGATTGCTGCATTTAATGCAAGTAAGTTCGTTTGCTCTGCAATTCCTGAAATGGTCCCACTGATTGTACCAATCTCTTGAGAACGAGTATTAAGCTGCTCAATGACTTGTTGCAACGTCTTCACTTTTTCATTCATCGCTTCAAGCTGATGTTCAAGCGTTTCGATTAGCTCATTCCCTGATTGTACTTTGTCCAATGCCCCTTCCGATAATACAGTCATCTGTTGAGCACGATCAGAGACTTGGTGAATGCCATTCGTCAATTCTGAAAGGGTACCATTTGAAGACTTGACCCGTTTCAACTGATGGAGTGAACCCGAAGCGATTTCTTCCATCGTCACAGCTACCATCTCTGTCGCTTTTGTCGTTTCTTCTACGTTATTTTTCAAATCGTCCGATGAAGTCGCCACACGCCCAGCAGTCGAAGTCACTCCACCAATCAACTCTCGTAAACTTTCTTTCATCTGATTGAATGACTGTGCGAGCGCCCCGATTTCATCGCGTGATGTGTATGTGCTATTGACTGTCAAATCCCCTTCACCGGCACGACTCATCAATACGTTCAATTCTTTCACCGGACCAACCACAAGGCGCGTGATGTAGACGCCTAATCCAATTGAAAGCGTAGCTCCCAAAATGACAAGACCCCAAAAGATAAACACAGCACGCTCTCGATCAGACCGCATCGTATCACTGGCCGTTTCCGCATCCACATTCAACTGATCCATAACTTCTTTCGCTGTCTCAACAAGCGCAAGTCGAATTGGTCGTAATTCTGTTCCATATTGTCGGTAAGCAGATTCATTTTCATTTCGTAATGCAGGTTGCAATACGACGTCTATGCTTTCCAAATATGCGTTCGTCTCCTCATTCAACTTTTCGATTCGACTCATTAATTCAGGATCTTCTGTCGAAATCGAATCATTAAATACTTCGAGATCGGTAACCATACTCTCCCGACGCTCTTCAATATTTTTTTGTAACTCTTCATTTCGAGCACTTTCGGTCGTCAACATTAGTTCTAACAAGTGACTGTCGATTGCACGATTATCGGTTCTCAACTGTCCAATGGCACGAATCGGAATCAATCTCTCTTCGTATATCTTTTCTCCGGCATCAGCCATTCTTCCAATCAACACATGGCTTAACATTGAAATCATGACGAGTGTCACAACGAATAATGAAATCAATACTGTAAACTTCTTAGACATGCTTAAATTTTTCATCATTTTCCCTCCCATTCTATTTATCGTGTCGAATTTGTGAAAAATGAAGCAATGTTTAGAAAGCATTGACCTAAGTTTCGATTCGGATAGCTACCCCTTTGCTCCATCTCGTTACACCTTTTGTAAGCCGGCTCGCATTTATGTTGCATGGAGATGCAGTATACTAACATCAGATACATTCGGTTACGAAAGGAGCGGACAACTTGTCACGACCACTCAAACTCACACTCTTTCTTCTCGTGTTTGGATCTTTGTTTTATATCACCCATTTTCACTATGAGTTGCGTCCGTCTGACATCCGGGACATCGTCTTGTCATTCGGATTTTGGGGTCCACTCTTCTTTATTTTTCTTTATGCCATCGGTCCGGTCGCATTTTTACCGACATCCGTCCTCTCGCTCGGAGCCGGACTCGCGTTCGGCGTATGGCCAGGTGTCCTCTATATCATTATTGGTGCAACTGCTGCTGCGACGACCGGTTATGTGATGGGGCGTTTTTTCGGACGCTCAGTCATCAACGTCGACCGCTATCCATGGTCAGAGAAACTGTTCACACAAATGGAGCGTCGTGGCTTTTTATATGTATTTGTCCTCCGGCTCATCCCGCTCGTCAGTTTCGACTTACTTAGTTATGCCGGTGGAATCTCACGTGTTCGCTTCCGCGCCTTCGTACCGGCGACCGTGCTCGGCATGATCCCAGGTACGTTCGCCTACAGCTTCCTCGGGGCGAGCCTCGCCTCAGGCAGTGTCACCACGATTTTCATTGCCGCGCTCGTCTTCGTCGGCTTGATTGTCGTGACGTACATCTTCCGAGAACCGGTTAAAAAATGGCTTGGATTGAATTGAAATTTTATGAGAGAGAGCTTTATGCTCTTTTTTTGTGCCTTGAACATGTAATCCGTATAAACTTCTATACTATTCATCCGATATGTATAGAGCTACAACAAATGAACACGAGAATGTGAGGAAAGAATGATGAGTTTGATTAAAAGAAATCAGTTGATGTTGTTGACGACGTTATTGATTGTGATGACGTCGGTTGTTGTCCATTTGCTACATCGTTTCACGGACTTTGCCTATGCGTATACGATTCTGCGAAACGGTGCGGACGGTTACGTGTACTCCGGAGTAACATGGGTCTTGTTCGCCCTTCCAATCGTCTTCTTTGGAATGATGATCGTCACAGTTAAGCGAGAATCCGTAGCATTTCCTTATTGGATGATGCTGACACTCACCTTCGCAAGCATCTCGACCGTTGCTGGAGGACAAGGACTTGTTGAATATCACTTCTCCATTTTTGTCGTCTTGGCGATTTTGTCGTTCATGCGTCGCATCGACTTGATTTTGTATAGTGCCGGAATCTTTGCTGTGCAACATCTAGTCGGATACTTTTTAATCCCTGAGATGATTTGTGGAACGAGCGAATATCCGTTCAGTTTACTACTCGTCCATGCCGTGTACTTGATTCTTCTGAGTGTTGTGCTTGTCGCCCAAATACACTTCCGTAATAACGAGACGCAACATGCCGAGGCACAGGAGCAAGAAACACGACAGTTGTTACAACAAGCGATTCATGATGTCAGTGCCCTCGTTCAATCGTTAAACAGTCACGCCGAAGAGCTTGAATCTGCTGCTAACCAGTCTCTTGAATCTGGTGAGCAAATCGCTGTCACGGTCGACCCGATTGTCGCACATGCTTCATCCCAACAGGAATCCATGGTGCAAGGGGCAGATGAAATTCACTCAATCCGGTCTTTGACGGCGCTCATTCAAGAACGAATGGCCCAGACGGCCGCAGCGTCCTCGCGCATCGCTAAAGATGCCCTTGCTGGGAACAAAGACATGCGACTGATGGAAACAAAAGTACAAGAAATCATTACCGAATCGGAACAACTCGACCGGATTGTTGCGACGATGTCGAATCGTTCAAATGAAATCCAAGGAATCTTGCAACAAGTCGGTTCGATCAGTGAACAGACGAACATGCTCGCCTTGAATGCATCTATTGAAGCGGCTCGTGCCGGTGAGGCTGGACGAGGATTCGCCGTTGTCGCCTCCGAAGTCGGGAAACTCGCTGTCCAATCGCGTGAATATGCATCCGAGATGACCCGAGTCCTCGGTGGATTGATGGAAGATACGACCGTCGTATCCAAATCAGCGCATCTTTTCAAACAAGCGACCGAAAACTGTCAAACGGTCACGAACGATGTGACGGCTGTCTTTGGCCGTCTTACAGAAGATGTATCAGAAATCGACGAACAAATTGCTTCGATTCAAGAGACACGCCAGCGGGTCACGACACAGATGGAAGCACTCGAAACACGACTTGAATCGACGAAATATGCGGCGAATGAACTTCAACAACAGATTCACCATGTTGCCGCAGCAACGGAAGAGCAAGTCGCCATTCAAAAAGAACTCAGCTCGATGTCGGACCGACTCGCTCTAACCGCGAATTCGCTTGAAGACGTGACGACTCAACTCGAGGATCACGCCACTCGCGCCTAACACAAATGCCCTCGACCAAGTGGTCGAGGGCATTTTACTTATCGGTCGAGCAATTGACGAATTCCTTCTTGAAGAGGTGTGACCGGGCGTCCGAGAACCGGTTCGAAGTCACTCTCATGAATTTCGAGCGTTCCTTGACGAATGCTTCGCTGAATCCCCGCAAGAATCGCAACGACTTCCTCTGGCAATCCAGCCCCGCGCATCGTCTCTTCGTATGCCTCGAGACTCAACTCCTGCATCATCACTTCACGACCTAACACTTCACTGAGCGCGTCTACAAGATCTTGCTGGGTATGAAGTGGTCCTGATAGTTCATAGACCGCATTGTCCTGTTGTTCTTTTAACAGAACATTCGATGCGGCTTCCGCATAATCTTGTTGTAGAGCCCAACCGACTTTACCGTCCCGAGCCGCCGTGATCCATGGCGCCCCGTCAATTACCACTTGAATGCTTGATAACTCGTTTTCTAAGTACCAGTTGTTCCGTAAGAACGCATGTGGAATACCGGACTCGACAATCGCTTCCTCTGTGACGACATGTGGAGGTGCCATCAAGTTCTCACTGTCTGTCGCATCGGCTAGACT
The DNA here is from genome assembly GCF_902506255.1 of Exiguobacterium sp. 8H. GTDB lineage: Bacteria > Bacillota > Bacilli > Exiguobacteriales > Exiguobacteriaceae > Exiguobacterium > Exiguobacterium profundum. Next base: position 1,737,991 of record NZ_LR733429.1, read on the forward strand.
CGTGTAGGCAATGAATGAAACACCTGCCCGTTTCGCCGCCTCAACCGCGTTCGTATGTTGACGAATCCGCGTATCGTTATCGCCATCTGCCGAGATGATCAAAAGACGCTCAACACCTTTGAACGCTTCATCGAGTGTGTCTGGCTGATCAAAATCACCATGTCGCACATCAACGCCACGCTCTTTAAGAGACGCCGCCTTCTCCGGATTCCGTACACTTACAGCGAGCTCACTCGCATCAATCGACTTGAGTAGTTCCTCTACAATTTTCGAGCCGAGTTTCCCCGTTGCTCCTGTGACTAAATATTTCATAAAACCCCTCCTTTGTTCGCATGATTCACTCTTCCCGTTCATACGACCCGTCACACCTGTCACGTTTGATCCGAGACGATATGGATGTCCACCTGCTTCAATTCCCGCATGATGACATTCACAATCGACCCGCGCATGACTTCTTGCCAGCGTGTCCTTGCTGATTGTCCAAGAATCAATTGGGTAATGCGTTTTTCTCGTGCCGTAGTCGTTAAACTCTTCGTTAGTTCTTTCCTCGGTACATTCAAGACAATCACTTCTGCCTGGAATGATGCACCTTGCTCTCGAACTTCTTTTAGAATGGCAGTCTGCTCAGGTGTCAATTTTCTCTCCTCACCATGGAGGACAGACAAGATATAAAGTTTCGCTTTGAGTCGACTCGCCATGCGAAATCCTCGATAGATCAAATGTCTCGCATTGTCATTGAGCTGAATACAGACCATGATCCGCTCTTGGAGGAGCGTCGGATCAGACACCACATTTTTTCGGGTTCGATAGACTTGATCATCGACTTCATCCGCTACTTGTCGAAGCGCAATCTCACGCAGACTCGATAGATTGGTCAGCGTAAAAAATGACGACAGACTTTGTTCAATTTTGTCCGGTCGATAAATCTTCCCTTGTCTCATCCGCTCTTGTAACGTCTGCGGTGTCACATCGACGAGCAGAATTTCATCAGCCTGATTGAGGAACAGATCTGGAATCCGTTCTCTTACCTCTACGCCTGTGATGCCTTTCACGGTCAACAGTAGACTCTCAAAATGCTGAATATTAACGGCCGCATATACATTGATTCCGTTCTCTAACAACACCTGCACGTCCTGGTATCGCTTTGCCCGCACTGAGCCTGGGGCATTCGTATGAGCCAACTCATCAACGAGGACGATATCAGGATGAAACGATAAGATGGTCTCGACGTCTAACTCTTTCAGTTCGTGTCCTTTATAAAATAGCGAAAGAAGAGGGACGATTGGCAAATCGCCAATCATCGCCTCTGTTTCGTTTCGTCCATGTGTCTCAATCAATCCAATCATGACCGAGACCCCTTCTTGCTGACGAGCCCGTGCATCTGCCAACATTTTATACGTTTTGCCTACACCCGGTGCGGCTCCGATATAAAGTCGAAGTTTGCCTCGCATCAGTTCAACTCATCTAGTGCAAGATTCATCATCAAGACATTGACGTACGATTCACCGTCAGCCGTGTCTTGAATGACGCCTTCGACTTCAGCCGTCGCCATCGAACGTGCGTCGCTGATACGATCGACTTGTGACATCGCATGTTCTATCGAGATATGCGGATCAAGTCCAGATCCGGATGTCTCAATCGCTCCCGCAAGTTCGGGATCGTGTTTCGGACGGTCCGGATTACTTTCTGCCATGTTATCGCCGCCCGATTGACCAGTGAGTTGATCGACTGCTGTTGGTCGGCCGTGGAAGTAACCTTCCGAAACGAAAGGTTGTGCGATCCACTTTGATCCAATCTGTTCACCATCGCGTTCGATCAAACTACCTTCAGCTTGACTCGGAAATAGTGCCTGACCTGCTACTGTTAAAGCGAGTGGATAAGCCACACCGCATAAGATCATCGTCAAACTGACGACGATACCTGCTTGTTTTATAGAAGACATTCGGTCCACCTCACATGAATAAGTTTAAGACGATGTCGAGCGCTTTGATTCCCAAAAACGGGACAATCACACCACCGACACCATAAACGAGTAAATTTCGACGTAACAACTTCTCGGGACCGACCGGGTCGTAACGAACCCCTTTCATCGCAACTGGAATGAGAAGTGGGATGATCAAGGCATTGAACAAAAGTGCGGCCAAGATGGCTGACTCAGGTGAGCCGAGACGCATCACGTTCAACCAATCCATCTCTGGGATAAATGCAACGAACATAGCCGGCAAGATGGCGAAGTATTTGGCCACATCGTTCGCAATCGAGAACGTCGTCAAAGCCCCGCGTGTCATCAGTAACTGCTTACCGATTTCGACCACTTCAATGATTTTGGTCGGATCCGAATCTAAATCAATCATATTCGCCGCTTCTTTCGCGGCCTGTGTCCCCGAGTTCATGGCGAGACCGACGTCTGCCTGTGCGAGCGCCGGGGCATCATTCGTACCGTCCCCCGTCATGGCGACAAGATGACCTGCTTTTTGTTCTGCTTTGATGACACGAATCTTATCTTCTGGTTTACACTCCGCTACGAATTCATCGACACCAGCTTCGCGTGCAATCGTCGCGGCCGTCAACGGATTATCTCCCGTGCACATGATGGTCTTGATTCCCATCTGACGCAAGCGATCGAAGCGTTCACGCATACCCGGTTTCACCGTATCTTTCAAGTGAATCACGCCGACAATCCGTGCATCTTCTGAGATGACGAGCGGTGTGCCGCCTTCTTTCGAAATCGCATCGACTTGATCCTGTAAGTCGCTCGGAATCATCCCACCTTGAGCACTCACCCAGTTAATGACGGCGGACGCCGCACCTTTTCGGACACGTCGACCGTCTGCCAAGTCGAGTCCCGACATACGTGTTTCTGCTTTGAATGGAATGATCACCGCATCTTGTTTCGGTGACTCATCTAATTCTCCCCAGCGTTCTTTTGCAAGCGTCAATACAGAGCGCCCCTCTGGTGTCTCGTCTTCCAAAGACGTCAAGACGGCGACTCCAAGCGCTTGCGAAGCTGTGATTCCTTCTACTGGAAGGACTTCAAATGCCATCCGGTTTCCGAACGTGATGGTCCCCGTCTTATCTAAAATGATGGTTCGAATGTCTCCAGCCGCCTCAACGGCTTTCCCGCTCATCGCAATGACATTGAATCGCGTGACCCGGTCCATCCCGGCAATCCCGATGGCGGATAAGAGTCCACCAATCGTTGTCGGAATGAGACAAACGAGAAGTGCAATTAAAATGGGTGGTGACAATTGGAAGCCGAGATAGTTCGTAAACGCAGGGAGTGTCAAAACGACGAGTAAGAAAATCATACTGAGCGAAACAAGAAGCAGGGACAAGGCAATCTCATTCGGTGTTTTTTGACGTTTCGAGCCCTCGACAAGGGTAATCATCTGGTCAAGGAACGATTCACCTGGGTTGCTTGTAATCTCGACCTCAATCCGGTCACTGACGACAAGCGTTCCCCCGATGACGGAAGAGAAGTCTCCGCCAGACTCTTTAATCACTGGCGCCGATTCCCCTGTAATCGCAGATTCATCAATCGAAGCAAGCCCGGCGATAATTTCGCCGTCTCCCGGCAGGTAGTCTCCGGCGCGCACTTCGACGATATCTCCTTTTCGAAGGAGCGACGAAGCGACTTCCTCAATCCCATCTTTCACAATTCGACGTGCCATCACATCATTTTTAGATGCTCGAAGGGTAGCTGCCTGCGCCTTCCCTCGTCCTTCTGCAATCGCTTCGGCAAAATTGGCGAACCATAACGTGACGAGCAAAATGAGCGTCACTGCCAAGTGAAATCCTCGCATCTCGTCCGACAGCATCGTATAAACGAGCGATAATAAGAATCCGCCCCATACGAGGAACATGACCGGTTGTTTCACCATCGTCCGTGGATCTAGTTTTTTGACTCCGTCCCACATGGCAGGAACAATCAAGCTCGTGTCAAAGCGGCGTGTCTGTTTTTCTAGTTCATTCATCTTCTATTCTCTCCTATGTTCAACGTATCATGAGCCATTCGGCGAATGGTCCAAGCAACAACACTGGTAAAAAGGTCAAGGCACCGACAATGACAATCACACCGAACAGAAGTGATGTAAATAGCGGCGTGTCGGTCCGAAGTGCCCCATCGTCCGTGACACGTGGTTTCATTTGAAGACTACCTGCCATCGCCACCATTAATAAAAGCGGAATATATCGACCGAAGAACATCGCAAAGCCTGCCGTGATATTCCAAAACGGAGTCGCATCCAATAAACCTTCGAATCCGGATCCGTTGTTGGCGACAGCGGATGTATACTCATACAAGATTTGTGAAATCCCGTGAGGGCCAGCGTTCGTGATGGCCTCTTGTCCTGGCTGTACGACGAGCGCCAAAGCCGTAAATCCTAAAATAAGGAGTGGGGAAACAAGAAGCGTTAATGCGACAAGCTTCATCTCGCGTCCCTCGATTTTCTTCCCGAGCACGGTTGGCGTCTGTCCAATCAAGAGGGCTGCGACAAAAATGGTGATGATTACATACATCATCAAGTTCATGAAACCGGCACCGACCCCACCAAAGACAACGTTCAACATCATGTTTCCCATCAAGATGATGCCGCTAAGAGATGGAAGCGAGTCGTGCATCGCATTGACTGCGCCAGTCTCAGCAGCTGTCGTCACCGCGCCGTAAAGCGCTGTACCAATTGCCCCGAAGCGCATCTCTTGTCCATGTAAAGAGGGGTTCGAGTACAAAGTGGCGTACATGGCCACTGTTCCAATGACGAACAAGAAAAGCATGACACCAAAGTAAAGGAATCCTTGTTTTCGTTTCTTCGCCATCGACCCGTAGATGAACGGCAATGACATCGGTAATAAGAGCATCAAGAAAAGATGGATGTAATTCGTCCACTTGCTTGGGTTTTCAAATGGATGCGCACCATTTACCGCATAGTAGCCCCCACCGTTATTCCCGAGCTGTTTGATGACCTCAAATGATGCGATCGGTCCTCGTTGAATCGTTTGGCTCGCCCCTTCGATCGTTGTGACGACAGTATTCGGACTAAGGGTTTGTGGGACACCAAACGCAATCAACCACATACCGAAAAATAAGCTGATTGGTAAGAGCACGTACACGATGACGCGTACAAAGTCGAAATAGAACTGACCAATCTGCTTTCCAAGAATCGCTCGAATGAAAGCCATCGCCATCGTCAATGCCATCGTTGGCGCCACGAACATGAGTGTCGATAAGACGAACATCTGTGATAAGTGAGAGAGCGCCTCACCTGAATAGTGCTGTTGGTCTGTATTGGTCATAAAACTGATGACCGTATGGAATGCTAGATGCCAGTCTAAGTTGACGGCCCCATTCGGATTGAAGGGCAACACTCCTTGAAAGCGAAGCAACACATAACCAATCAATAAAAATAGTAAATTGAGTGTCAAAAAATCTTTTGCATAGCCAAACCATGTTTGCTTTTCACGCTCATTTATTCGAAGGCGACGTGTGATCCTCGTCTCGAGCGCTTTCCCTACATAGTTTGGTCGTTCTTGAATCGGTACAAACCGCCGTCCAATATAGCCACCTAACATGGCACTGGCTGTCATCGTGATTGTGATGAGCAAACTCAACGTGATGATGAATGTAACCCACATCGTTCGTCCTTCTCCTCTGTCTTTAAAATTTTTCTGGTTTTAGTAATGCAACGGTTAAGCAAGCGAGATACCCAATTCCAATCGCTAAAAGCACGATATACATGTCGTCACCCCTGTTCATTCCAGTGCATCCGATCAATCGAACGAATCATCACATTCATAGACGCCACTAAACCAATGAGTAAAGCAATTGCGAATAAATCAACCATATAATAACCTCTTTTTTCATTTTTTTACTTTATTTAACATTAAAAAATATACAAAAAACCACAGGAGCAAGAAACGGCTCCAGTGGCATATCACTGCATGAGTCGGATCCCCCTAATAACGCCTACGAGGTTAGCTGTCGGATTCGGGCTTGCCTAGGTTGGCCCTACCTCACTTGAGGATTCACCCCAGTCCAGATTGGACAGTGGGTCCCCCGCTTCCGTCTCCGGAACTCGGCGAAAAGATTTCAACAATACGTATGAAGTTGATGAGATGGATGTTACTCCGATTCAAAATGACTGTAAATAACTTTTCATAAAAAATTTTTTAACTTAAATTGTCAGATTTATCCGAATGATTTTTGTGAAATGAATATGATTATTTATAAGTTTTTTTATTCCTAGTTTCTTCATACTTAATTTGCAGTTCAGAAAATCACGCATCGAAGTCACTCCGTATATTTGTGGTCACTTCTGCGATATATGTAAGAATAATCACTTTCAAGTGAGTTTGACCTTGAAATTACTCTTTCGTGACATCAAAAAAAATCGTTTGAAAACACTTTACATCTTAGGATGGATGTCCAAATCGTCGTCATTCGACTTATTGTTGATGGAGAATATGAATTAGGTAGGAGACGATCACGGTATGGAGCAATGGATTCAACAAATCATTGAACAGTTTGGTTATTTCGGAGTCATGTTTCTTATTTTTGTTGAGAATGTGTTCCCCCCAATCCCATCCGAATTAATCTTAATTTTTGGCGGTTTTTTCACAACTACAACCACACTCAATCCTATTTGGATGATTGTTGTGGCAACAGTCGGAGCACTCCTCGGTGCCGTTGTCCTTTATGGGATTGGACTTTTACTGGACCGAGAACGTCTCGAGTCATTCATCACCCGTAACGGCAAAAGAATTTATCTGAAAATAGAAGATGTTCGAATGGCTGATCGCTGGTTTGATCGATTCGGTCCAAAATTAGTATTCTTCGGTCGGTTCGTTCCCGTCGTACGCAGTTTGATTTCGATTCCAGCCGGTATGTCGAATATGCCGTTCCTTCAATTTATCGTGTTGACGACATGCGGGACGCTCATTTGGAACACGGTACTCATTTTTATTGGTGTTGTAGTCGGCGAGAATTGGCAAGTTTGGTTAGGGTATATCGAAATGTATTCACATGTGATGTATATGTTTTTAGGATTCACAATAATCGCTGTTGTCGGTTGGACGGCTCGCATAGTGTTAAGAAGACGCTCTACACATTGACCACTCCTTTTCGAGTGGTTTTTGATTTTTACGCTTGACTTTGAGTTCTTATGAACTTAAATTAAATATATAGAAGTTCATATGACCTTAAAAGGAGGAATTGTTGTTGACCCTACTCATCGGGTTCTTACTCATCGTCATCTTCATGCTCGCACTTGACCTCGGGGTGTTCCACCGTAAAGCGCACGAAGTCTCGCTCCGCGAAGCATGGACATGGACGTTTGTCTGGATTGGGATTGCCATCGCATTCGGAGGATGGTTGTTCTTCACGCAAGGAAGTACAGCCGCAACGGAATATGCGAGCGTCTACTTTATCGAAAAGGCACTCGCGATTGATAATGTCTTCGTCTTCTCACTTGTTTTTGCCTATTTCGCCATCCCACTCAAGTATCAACATAAGGTACTATTCTGGGGGATTCTCGGAGCGATTTTCTTCCGCGCTGTCTTCATCGTCGCTGGCGTATCCCTTTTAGAAAACTTCGGTTGGGTCTACTACGTGTTCGGAGCGTTTCTCGTTTATACAGGATGGATGATGTATAAGAATATCGGGAAAGACGAGTCACTTGAAGAAAACAAGACGATTCGTTGGCTCGAGCGACGCCTCCCCATCACACAAGACATCTCATCCGGGAAGTTCACGAAGCGCATCAATGGGAAGTTGTTCTTCACGCCACTCTTCATCGCGCTCATCTTCATCGAATTGTCGGATATCGTCTTCGCAGTCGATTCGGTCGCCGCGAGTTTCGCGTATTCACGTGACCCGTATATCATCTTCTATGCGAACATCATGGCGATTCTCGGACTTCGTAGTCTCTACTTCGTCCTCGCCAACTTGATCGACCGCTTCTACTATTTGAAACACGGTCTCAGCTTCATGCTCGTCTTCATCGGGGCGAAGATGATTTTCGGTGATGTGTACAAGATGCCGATTTGGATGTCTCTTGGAACCATCGTTCTCGTCATCCTGATTAGCGTCCTCTATAGTTTCTACAAAACGAAACCTGGTTCGTCTAAACACGTATAATGAATCAATCAGTCCATTTCGTCGGTGTTCTTTCTTTGAAAATCGGTTAATCATTGAGGTGCACAACTACAGAAAAGGGGATTCAATATGTTTGATCGGATTGGCCTCATGAGTATCGGTCTCGTCTTCGGGATCATCCTTATGTTACTTTTCAATAATCTATTCGGATTGGTGTTCGGTATCGTCCTTGGTGTCAGCTTCATCGCCGCCAACCAAATCGAACGAAACAAACAAACAACATGGCATTAACCAAAAAGCACGCGCTCCCATTGTTTGAGAGCGCGTGCTTTTATGTCAAAACATTGTATACGGATTGATACTGTTAGCAGGAGATGAACTGCTATACACATAGCTGTTCCGATGCACTTCGAAGTGGAGATGATTCCCGAACGAGTTACCGGTATTCCCGACCGTTCCAATCGTTGCTCCTTTTGCTAACGTTTGTCCTGTAACGACATTGAGGCGATCAAGGTGTGCGTATACAGTAATATATGTTTGTCCATTCAACTGATGGCTCATCATGACGTGGTTACCGTAAGCCCCATAGTTCCGAGAAACGATGACTTTTCCATAAGCGGCTGACACGACCGGTGTTCCTCTTGGAGCAGCCAAGTCGATACCGTTATGGAACGTATAACCGTACTGCCCGCTCGCCGGACCATACTTTTGTGTCAACGTCCCTTTTGTCGGGATGATCATTTTCGCAGTCGATGTGGTTGAAAGCGTGGAGACACTGTACTTCTTCACATATGTACTGGATACGTAGCGGGATGTCCCGTTGAAATTGATTTTTGTCCATCCCCCGCTCACGCCGAGATATTTGAAGGATTGTCCCAACTTCGCACTGCCGACGATTGCATACGTCGTGCCCGGGCCCGAACGGACGTTTAAACTGTTAGTCGTGACTTTGACATAATACGTGGTAGCAGCTTCAGCCGGGGTACCTGTCGGAGTGAAGATTCCGACTGTGAGAAGAACGGCACAGAAGAGAGAGAGCATCTTTCGTTTCATGATGTGGTAAATCCTTTCAATTATGTATTTAAATTTTTATTTTTTATATTATCTAACTGAAAAAATTTTACCACCAAAACGAACCGACAAATATGTCATTTATATTTCAAATAAAGGAAAACAAATTATAACTTACTTTCTTTATTTTTCCTTTTCAACATACAAAAAATGCACAGCCGTTTTCGACTGTGCATGTCTGTTACTCACGATTTTCCTCGGCGTTCTCCTCTTCATCCTCTAAATCTTCAATCAATCGCTTCATTTCTTCAATTTCACGGCGCTGTGCCTTGATGATTTCTTCAGACAATTCTTTCACGCGTGGGTCTTCAATTTCAGCGCGTTCACTTGTCAAAATGGCAATCGAGTGGTGAGGGATCATCGCTTTCATCCAACTGACATCATCGACGGTCGTCTGGCTACGTACGAGCCAAAGCGAGGCACTGAAGACGAGAGCACTGACCCCTAGGATGATAAAGTTAACTGTTTTGTTCTTATACATCCCCCACATGAAGAGAAGCATGACGAACGCCATGACCGATCCCATGATGAGTGCCATGTACAACCTTGTCTGACTAAAGAAGATATGATTGAACTGAAACACGTTCAAATACATGAGCCAATACATAATGAAGGTCGAGACCGCAATCATGATTCCAAATTTACCGTACTGTTTCATCTTATTCATCCTTTCTTATTGTGCGTATAAAAACTCTTTTTCCTACTTGTTCTATACTCAAACCCGCCTATTTCTCCGTCTAATCGTACTCTTAACGCTTTTCACTTCTTTTTCACAAACATCGGGTACACTAGTGAAATTGAGTTCATGCAAGGAAGGAGAACGATGATGCAAGAGCGGACATTGCGTGACGTACTGGCAACACTTGATTCTGTTTTATCTTGGTCCTATCTCGATCACCCGGAAGAAATGACAATTCGCGGAATCGGAACGACACCAGAAAAAATAAATAAAATGTTTTTATATATATGCAAGCGCCCAATCAATGAACGTGGCGTCGATTTAGTGAGGGCCGCCATCCGAAATGGTGCAGTAGCCATCGTCACGGATCGACCGATTGACGCGAGAGTACCCGTCATTTACTGTCGAGACGTCGAACGCGCACGTGAACAACTACAGACTCTTTTCGCCATGGAAGGAAATCACGCAAAGCACACGGAACGATAATAATAAGAGGAAGGAGGAATGCAAGATGAAGATTCTCATCGTAGACGATGAAGAAAAAATGAGACATTTGATTCGTTTGTTTCTTGAAAGTGACGGCTACTTTTGCATCGAGGCGAGCGATGCCCGTTCCGCACTCGACAAAATCGAAGAGCGACCGGATCTCGTCCTTTTAGATATTATGATGCCAGAAGTAGATGGAATCTCACTTTGTCGTCAGTTAAAGACGATGGATCCGGCATTACCTGTCGTCTTGTTGACGGCACGTTCAGACAATGAGACGACCATCCAAGGATTAGATGCTGGAGCGGATGATTACGTCACCAAACCGTTCGATGGGAACGTGCTCCTCGCTCGTATTCGTGCCGTCTTGCGCCGGACCCGTGTCGTCAACATCCAATACGGACCACTACGTTACGATGAGGAGAGCGGACGCGTTTTGTATGAAGAACAAGAGATTGTCCTCACACCAAAAGCGACGGCCATCTTAAAATTATTCCTTCAGCACCCGAATCGCCTCTTCAACCGCCTAGATTTGTTTGACCTTGTCTGGCCCTATTCTGCAGAATCCGACCCACGCACCGTTGATGCGCATATTCGTATGATTCGAGAAAAGTTAGGCGATGCAGGATTCCCGATTGATGATTATTTAAAGACGGTATGGGGACGTGGCTATCGATGGACCGAGGAGCGTTCCGGATGAAGCGAGGTCGTAACAGTCTACCGTTTCGCATCAGCCTCGTCTTTCTTCTATCCACCCTATTGATTGAAGGTGTGTTGTTTCTTCTCCTCTATCACACGCTTCTCGGTGAACGTGTTGTAGAAGAAATCAATCGCCTTGAATCTCGGGCCGAGAGCCATGCGAGCGTATTAGCAATGAATTTTTCCGAAGAGACGATTGATCATGTAGCGACTATGGAAAGTGAGACCGATACGAAAGTCGCCATCACTGATCCCACGCATCATCTTCTTCAGACTTCACGCTTCTTTCCCCAAGTCCTTGCCGATACAGTCGATTCGAAAAAACAAACTGGCTCCTTCAACGACACGACTGTCCTAGAGAACGACTGGGAAAACGAACCGTATTTGATCGTTCGTACGCCAATCACAGATGATACCGACAGACGGTATGGATACGTCTATATGTTTTTACCGACTGAAATCATTCATGGAATTAGCCATCGGCTCCAGTGGCGATTCCTATATATCACAGCGATCGCGCTCGTGACGACCGTCTTGACGTTCATCCTCTTGAGTCGATTGATTTCAAAACCGATCCAATCATTAAAACAAGCAACGGAGAATGTATTGACAAACCCAGACGATTTACAGTTACCGACCAATCGTGTCGACGAAATCGGTGAATTAGCGCGTGCCATCGAATCGATGTCAGTGGAACTATCCAGACTACGGCGGGAACGTCGTCAGTTCTTATCCGACTTATCGCATGAAATCAAGACCCCTCTCACATACTTGAGGGGTTACGCCGAAATCGCTTCGAAAGAAAGTACGCCCGAATCGTTACGCAAGCAATCGATTCAGACAATCTTAGATGAAAGCCGGTCGCTCACAGAACTCGTTGAAAATGCGTTTCAACTGGCACAGCTCGATGAGAACACGTTCTTATTGCATCGAGAAGAAGTGACCGTCACAACGTTTTGTGCGGACTTACGTCGAATGCTCGATACAATGTTCCGGATGACGACGATTCGCTTCGATGCTTCGTCGAACGCGGGACAACAAGACATCGCTCTTACATTGGATCGGCACCGGATGCTCCAAGTCTTCCGCTCAATCGCCCATAATGCGATTGAGCATAGTGAGGCCTCACATGTCTCCCTGCGTTCAAATGTCACGGACACTCACCTGATCCTGACCATTACAGACAATGGGAAAGGCATTCCCGAAGAAGATTTACCGCACATTTTTGACCGCCTGTATCGTGTGGAAAAATCACGGTCTCGACAGACTGGCGGGAGCGGCCTCGGACTCGCCATCGCTGACCAAATCGTCAACCGTCACGGTGGAGAATTGACAGTCACGTCTGATATATCGGGCACTTCTTTCACCGTCACGATTCCACTCGACAAAAAGACGCCTATCCTGTAATGGAAAGGCGTCTTTTAATCAATTGAGCTCACCTTTGTCGAGGCGCATCTCCCATTCCCCGTCTGTAAACTCATATACGCTGTTATCCGATGTGACAAGCAACATGCGCTCCTTGTTGACTGCCAATTCGATTGGCACAACGTCCGCTTGAAGCTCTGGAAGATTGAACGTCTCTGTCGACTCATCGTCTAAGTTGAAACGAACCCCTTCGAAAGAACCATCTGTCTGTCGTACGTATGCCAACTGCCCCTCATCCGCTCCGACCGTGACAACTTGTTCTGCTTCAACAAGTGGCTCGAACGAATCTCCAGAGTCATTCGAAACGAGGATGTCGGACGGCCCGTACAAGAAGACGCGCTCCGCATCCGTCGCATCGGCGACGATTCCTGCCACTTGCGCTTCCTCTATCCCTTGTACCTGCATCGGTTCAAATGATTTCCCACCATCGATGGAACGATAAAATCCCGGCTCTAGCTCCGAGGTCGCTTCCTCCAAATAAACGTAGAGTGTACCTGTGGCATAACCGGCACTCATATAGTGGAAATCTGCCTCGCCTTCAAGCGACCGACTCTCGAGTACCGCCCCATGATTTTTTCCATGCATGACCCCAAGTGGATTTTTGAAATCTGTCCGACGATCGGGGTGACCGCTCGCATAAAATCCATCCTCGACGACTTCAAATCCCATGTAGTCATGGCGATTTGTCGGCAGCGTATACCAACCATCTTCTCGATATTCCATCAATCCGGCATGCGTCGCGATGACAAGACGTTCGTCGTCTTGCCAAAATCCAGCCCCGTGGATGTGGGAGACCGTTTCATCGGATCCCACACGTTGCCACTCGTCTTTTGTAGTTGTCGTCACATTCTCGGATTGACTCGTGTCCGACGGTGCGTCTTCTGTTCCACACGCTGACAGGAGCAGTGGAGTCAGGAATAGTGATAGCATTAACGTTCGTTTCATCTCGATCCCTCCATCATTAGCATCCCATCTAGCATACTGACTAAAGGTGAAAGAAATGTTAAATCTTCAAAAGTCGAGCGTTGATTGCGACAATAACTGTGCTTAAACTCATCAAGACGGCACCGATGGCTGGGGACAAGATGATTCCAATCGGAGCCAGCACGCCTGCAGCAAGCGGGATGGCGACGATGTTATACCCGGCTGCCCACCACAAGTTTTGAATCATCTTACGATACGTGTTCTGTGAAAGCTCCAAAATCGATAGGACATCTTTCGGATTACTGCGGACGAGGACGATATCTGCCGTTTCGACGGCAACGTCTGTCCCGCTCCCGATTGCGATGCCGACATCCGCTTGTGCTAAGGCAGGTGCATCATTGATTCCATCTCCGACCATCGCTACTTTGCTGCCATCTTTTTGGACGTCTTTCACTTGGTTCGCTTTGTCGTCCGGTAATACTTCGGCATACACGTCATCGATACCGAGCTGACCCGCGACCCAATGCGCGACCTTCTCGTTGTCACCCGTCAACATGATCGAGCGAATGCCTTTTTCATGAAGTGCCTCGACGGTCTCCTTCGCTTCTTCCCTCACCAGATCGGCCATCGCAATCATCCCGACCCATTCTCCGTCTTTCAAAACAAAGACGACGGTCTTTCCTTCTTCCGAGAGTCGTGCAAACGTCTCCTCATCAATTTGAATGTGTTGATCGCGGATATGTCGCGGACTGACGACTTGAACACGCGCACCGTCAACCGTTCCTTCCAATCCGACACCTGTCATCGAACCGAAGTCGTCGACAGCCGCCAGTTTCAATTCCCGTCTCTCGGCTTCTCTTAAAATCCCTTGCGCGAGAGGATGTTGCGACTCACGCTCAACTGCTCCTGCGAGTTGCAACACGTCTTCTTCCTTATAAGACGAGCTCGCCTGTATGTCTGTGACTCCGAAATTCCCTTCCGTCAGCGTACCGGTCTTATCGAAAATGACGGCATCGAGTCGACGCGCCTCTTCAAATTGAGTCCGATTGCGGATGAGAAGACCTTGTTTCGCCGATAATGCTGTCGAAACAGCGACAACAAGAGGTGTCGCCAGTCCAAGTGCATGGGGACATGAGATGACCATGACCGTTACCATCCGTTCAACCGCCGTCCCGACCGAATATCCGAGCATGAACCAAACCGTGAACGTGATGACTCCAGCGGCAATTGCGATATAGAACAAATATTTTGCCGCCCGATTCGCCAAATTTTGAGCCCGTGACTTCGATTTTTGTGCCTCACTCACCAATTCAATCACTTTTGACAAGTACGTTCTTTCTCCCGTACCAATCGTTTCAATCGTCAAGCTCCCTTCTTGGTTGATCGAACCCGCAATGACATCTTCACCTTCTGTTTTTTCGACCGGTACCGATTCGCCGGTCAACATCGACTCGTCGATGGTCGTTCGTCCTTTGATGATTTTCCCGTCCACGGGTACCTGCTCCCCCGGTTTGACGAGGATTCGGTCTCCTTCCTTTAGTTCAGAGATGGGAACGTCTTCCGTTTCTTCCCCATTGATGCGATGCGCCTCGTTCGGGAGCAGTTGTACGAGTTGTTCTAACGCATTTGATGCCCCCATGACCGAACGCATCTCAATCCAGTGACCGAGTAGCATGATCACAATCAGTGAAGCGAGTTCCCAAAAGAAGTCATGCCCACTTCCGTATCCAAAGACGACAGCTGCGCTATAAAAGTAAGCGACGCTAATCGCCAAGCCAATGAGCATCATCATGCCCGGGCTACGCTCTCGTAGCTCTTCCACACTTCCTTTTAAGAACGGCCATCCGCCGTATACATATACAATCGTCGCCAATACAAATAAGATTGTCTTTTCAAGCGGAAAATCGAGTTCAAACCGCAGCCATTCTTGAATCATGTCCGATAACAATAAAATCGGAATCATCAGTCCGAGCGATATGAAGAAACGTCGTTTGAAATCATCAATCATATGCTCGTGTCCGTGTCCGCCATGATGAGACTCGTGACTTCCCTTATGATATTCATGATGTTGATCGTGTGCATGTTCCATCATTCATCCTCTCCTTTACACGAATTGTATACCCCCATATGGTATATAATTAAACAGGTTTGGACTTTCATGTTTCTTTCACAATTAGGTGGTACAACAAAGTGAGGACTGAACAATGAAGGAGTGTTATAGAATGAAATCGAAAGGAATGTGGTTTCTGTTGACGGGGATTTTAATTGGGGGCATCTTCGTTTTACTAGTCGTCCTCTTCAACGGGACATGGAACCATAACAACAATATGGACCAAAATCATATGATGGGAAACGATTCGGCAACGGGTCAGATGGGACACGGAGCGAGGCAAGAGCTCCAAGCATCGGATGAACCGACACAGCCGCTTCCGATTCCGACCGCCTTACAGCCAGATCGTGTCACGGAAGACACGGTCTACTATACGGTGGAAGCAACTAAAGGCACGTCACAATTTTTCAAAGACGGCAAGAAATCGGAAACATTCGGTTATAATGGAGACTTACTCGGACCAATGATCGAGTTACCGAAAGGAAAAACAGTCGTAATCGATACCATCAATCGATTGGATGAACCGACAACGTTCCACTGGCACGGACTCGTCATTCCTGCCGACATGGACGGGGGACCTCATCAGACCGTCGCACCAGGTGAACGGGCACAAGTTCGACTCGACATCGACCAAGAACCTAGTACGCTGTGGTTTCACCCCCATCCGATGGGTTCGACAGCTGAACAAGTTTATAAAGGGCTTGCCGGTCTTCTTTATGTGACTAACGATACACCGAATGGTCTCCCGAATGAATATGGAGTCGACGACATCCCGCTCATTGTACAAGATCGACGCTTCACGCCTAACGGTGGGTTAGATTATGATGCCCATATGAACGTTGACGGAACGACCGGGGATACAATTCTTGCGAATGGAGCCATCAACACGACGTTCGACGTTCAAACCGAGACGTTACGTGTGCGACTAGTCAACGGTTCGAATGCGCGCGATTTTGATTTTACGTTATCTAACGAAGCCGAGATGACGCAGATTGCGACAGACGGAGGACCGTT
This sequence comes from Exiguobacterium sp. 8H, assembly GCF_902506255.1. Lineage (GTDB taxonomy): Bacteria > Bacillota > Bacilli > Exiguobacteriales > Exiguobacteriaceae > Exiguobacterium > Exiguobacterium profundum. Next base: position 1,754,488 of record NZ_LR733429.1, read on the forward strand.
AGAGCGCCCGATTCCCTTAAGAACCATCACGTTGACACCAGGTGAACGGGCCGAAGTGCTGATAGATTTTTCACAAGTTGAAGATGTCGCCGCCTTAAAAGCGGACGGAGTGACATTCACTACGTTTCGTGTCGGTGAACTCGACAAGGCGTCCATTAAGATTCCGGTGACCGAGACGATGGAGCGCTCGACAGATAAGACGGCAGATCGACGGCTCACCCTTTTTGGAATGGGTAACATGGTTTCAATCAACGGCAAGACCTATGATCCGGAGCGTATCGACATCGAAGCGAAACGCGGAGACACCGAGGTATGGGAAATTGAAAATAAACCAGATATGATGGGTGGGATGACACATCCCTTCCACATCCACGGCGTCCAGTTCCGAGTCATTAGTCGAGACGGCAACCCACCATCCGATCAGGAAAAAGGGTGGAAAGATACGGTAGCCGTCGCTCCAGATGAACGAGTAAAGATTGAAATCACCTTCACGAAAACCGGCACATTTATGTATCATTGCCACATCCTCGAGCATGAAGAAAATGGGATGATGGGACAAGTAAAAGTGACCGAATGACCGACACCTCTCTGTTCTATCAGCGGAGAGGTGTTTTGTATCCGTCCCGATTTCGATACGTTTCTGCTAGGACTATTGCCTGTATAGGGATTCCTTCTCGAATGTCGTATAATTATTGTGAATGCATGTACAAATGTTCGCGAGGAGGTAGGTCCATGCGCCGATTCCATAGGATTAGGCAGAAACGCTCCGCTCGTCAAAAACAGCAACGCCACACGTTCTCCATCGCTTCCATCGTGGAAGAAGTACAGGATGCGATGTGTTATATCGATTTCTCAAGATGTCGTCTGTATTCGAATGATTCTCTTCGGCAATGGTACCCTTCGATGACAACACAATCTTTTGACACATTGGAAACATTGACTCGTTATTTATATGCCACGTTGGAACAGCATGGGGCGGATTCCGCACAAGTCATGCACCTCATCCAGGAATTGCTCGAATGTGCGACTGAAACGGATCCAAGGATGACCTCACGTCGTCTGCGCTTTAATGACAAGACGCTACATTTGATTTTCAACTTCACGCGCACACCACGTGGCGTTTTCATCATGTGGCGCGACCAAACAGAGGCTGTCCGCTTTGAAGAACGTAAAGACAGTTTCCTTGCCGAACTGTCTCATGATTTCCGCACGCCATTGACTGCCATCCATGGCTATACGGAGCTACTCATGACACGCCATCAAGGTTCGGAAAAATCGTATCAGATGCTAAAACAAGTCAAACAAGAATCGGAACGGCTGGAGCGGCTCGTCGATAATTTCCTCGATTATCAAAAAGAACGCTACACGGCTGACCAACTGACCGTGACGACGTTCGCACTCCTTCCTCTTTTAGAGGATGTCATGTCGAGCTATCAGACGACCTCCACGCTTCATACAGTGACGTTTGAAACGAATGATGTCTTGATTCAAGCAGATGAAGAAAAGTTACGGCAATTGCTCCATAACCTCATTGGTAACGCTATCAAGTACTCTCCTGACGGCGGTACGGTCCATACGAGAGTATTTGAATGTGCTGGCACAATCATCTTATCTGTATCCGATACCGGCATCGGGATTCCGGAAGAAGCACTTCCATACGTATTTGATGAATATTACCGTGTCGAATCCGCTGCCCACCAATCGATCAAAGGAACCGGTCTCGGTCTACGAATCTGTAAACGAATCGCTGAAGCCCATGGTTGGGGAATTCATGCGGACTCGGTATACGGAGAAGGCACCACCTTTACGATCGAGCTCCACACCAGACAGAGTTGTTCATTGCAATCATCACCTAAACATTCGGTTTCGTTTGACTGATTTAATCGGTCGAACGTTTTTTTAATTTGTTTCGATTCAAGAATGAAGCGCATTCGTTTTGGGAATAAAGAAGTGTCGAAGAGAGGAGGAAATGAAGATGAAACAACGTGGCTACTTATCGATTCCCGTCGCGGTCGTATTCGCCGTCGTTTTCGGGCTCACCCTCGATAATTGGTGGCTCGGCATTGGAATTGGCATCGCTATGTTTTTTGCGTTTCGAGGAACAAAGAAGAAAGCGTGAAAAGATAATGAACATTTACACACCTTCAGATTGACAATTATTTGAAGACTGCTACCGTTAATGTATAGTCTATGAAAAAGGTCGTGAAGGAATGACGCTCACCGTCTTGTTGCTCAATGCTTGTGTCGCATTCACCGGATTTTATATCATCTCGAAGATTTATCATTCTTCGCTTTTTAATTCGTACCGTCTTCGTAGTTCTGTGATTGGAATACTCGCCGGTGCACTCGGTCTGTTTTTGATGTATAACGCCGTAGAAGCTAACGATATGGTCCGTGTGGATTTACGTCACTTACCGCTCGTGTTGCTTGCTTTTTATGGTGCTCGTTTTCCTTTATTCATTGCGACACTTGTCATCGCCAGTACACGATTCTTGTTCGGAATGACCGAGCAGGCCGTGATTGCGTTTATCGCGACGTTCATCGTCAGCATCGGGATGCTCTGGATTCATCGGCTGCTTCGGGAGCGACTCTTCTTACAGAGTATCTTTTTGAACGTATGGGCGCTCTTCATTATTTCGATTGCCGTCTATATCAATATGGGTTGGAGCACAGCCTATGTATCCCTCGTCTTGTCCATTTGGATGATTGGCATGCTCGTCGGTCTACTCTCGAGCATCCTCACCATCGACCTTGAACAAACGACCCGCCGTGCCATCGAGTACAAACAGTCGTCTGAACGAGACCATTTGACCGGTCTATACAATCGACGTGTGTGGGATCGATATACGGCTTCCATCGGGCAAGAGAATCGGACGTACAATGTACTCGCGCTCGATATCGATCATTTTAAACATGTGAACGATACATATGGTCACGGAAACGGTGATCTCGTCTTACAACAGTTCGCCAACATCTTAAAAGTCGAGACGCGTGCCCATGACACTGTCGCACGAATCGGTGGCGAAGAATTCGTCATCTTGATGTACGACTTGACGCCAGAGAAGGTAGACAAAGTGGCCAACCGGATACGAGAACGGATTGCTGCTGAACTATTCCACTTGAACGATTTTCCACCGATTCAAATCACGACGTCCGTCGGGGTCGCACACGGGACCTCGCTCCCCATCAAGCGGATGGTAGATCTCGCTGATTCGGCGCTCTATCAAGCGAAAAACGAAGGGCGCAATCAAGTTGTCATCTCAACCTATGACACACCAGAACCGATCATGACATGAACAAACCCCGCTCCTTCTCAGAAGCGGGGTTTAGTCTACTCATTTTGTAAACCGTTCAACCTCATCTGTCATGATGGCCGAAACCGTTATCGGGGGAAGGTCCTTCACGTCGTTGATCGTGTAGAGCCGTGTCTCGAGCGTCGTCTGTTGTATCTGATCCCATGCTTTCGAACCGATAAATGCAGGCTGGGCGTGAATCGCCTCGGCCCGAATCGTTTCAGCGAACGAGACGGTGTCCGACTCACCCGTGAGTGTCAACACCGCAAGCCGGGCGACTGGTGCCACATCTCGCATTCGGACGAGCGTTTCACGATTGAATGAGGAGAACACGACACGGTCACCGAGTTCAAACTCGTTGACAGCAAACCAAGCGAGACGTTCGATCCCTGGATACGCATATTGATCCGTCTTCAATTCGATGTTCAGGGTGACGTTGCTTCGTTCAATCAGTCCGAGCACCTCTTCTAACGTTGGGATGCGTTCATAGCCGTCAATCTTCAACTGGCGCAACTCCTGAAGCGTCATGTCTTTCACCCATCCCGTTCCATTTGTCGTCCGGTCGACGGTTTCGTCATGAATGACGACGAGACGCCCGTCCTTCGATAGCTGTACGTCCAGCTCGATCCCGTCCACATAGGGAAGAGCTGCCTCGAACGCGGACAATGTATTTTCCGGGTAATTGGCGCTATAGCCGCGATGTGCGTAAATCAACATGTCACTGCCCCAAGGTGGAAGTCGTCTCATCGGCCGCACGCTTCAATGCTTCTTCGACCGACACCCCTTGATACAAACTTTCCATCGCGTTGACGACACTTTGACGTGATTGCGGGAACGTCGAGATGAGCGCTCCTTGTGTCGCCGGCGATGGTTTCGTCTCACTGAGTTGGTCGACCGTCACTTTCAGTTGTGGATATTTCGCCCACATTTCTTTTACGATCGGTTCATTGTATGCTTCCGGATTGATGGCGAAGTAGCCTGTGTCAACATGCCACTGTGCTTGCGCTTCCGTTGAAGCGACATACTTCATGAACTCCCATGCGCCTTCTTTCGTCTCTTCGGCAATGCCATCACCCATCCAGAGCGATGCCCCGCCGATGACGACGCCTTGACGCTCCGCTTCATTCGGTACCGGTAAGTACGATGCGCCGATTTCAAAGTCCGCGTTGTCTGCTACCGTACGGATTCCTGCTGACGAATCAAGGTACATGGCAACTTTTCCAGATTGGAATGCCGCGCGCATGTCGTCCCAGTTTTGACCGACGTTTAGGAATGTCTTCTCATCGTACATCTCTTTGATGAGATTGAACGCGTTCTGTCCTTCTTCGCCATCAAACACGGCTTTCGTCGGGTCTCCGCTTCGTCCATTGTCATTGTCGACATACAGTCCACCTTGTGCGGCCAAGAGCTGTTCAAAGAACCAACCGTAGTTGAGCATCGTGAAGCCGGTCTGACCGTCCGTTGTCAACTTCTTCGCCGCCTCTTTCAACTCGTCATATGTGCGTGGTGCTTTCTCTGGATCGAGCCCTGCTTTTTCAAACGCCTCTTTGTTATAGATGAGGATCGGTGTCGAGGAGTTGAACGGCATCGAGTATTGCTTCCCATCGACCTGATAATAACTCAAGATGTTCTCTTCCCATACGCTCGTGTCAAAATCTTCTTTGTCGATGAACTCTTGAACTGGTGTGATTTTGTTCGAATCGATCATGTATTTCGTCCCGACCTCGAACGTCTGCATGATGGCTGGCGCGTCTTCCGAACCGGCGACCGCATTGAATTTCGTCAACGCTTCCTCATATGTTCCTTGGAAGACCGGTTTGACTTCATAGTCGTCTTGCGAAGCGTTGAATGCGTCGACTTGACTGTTTAAAGCCGTCTCCAAGTCCCCGCTCATCGCATGCCAAAAGACGACCTCTGTCTTTCCGTCTTCTGTCGTCGCCGCGACTGGTGCCGCTTCTTCACTGCCACATGCCCCGAGTAATAACACCGAACTTGCCAACCCTGCGAATAATCCTAACTTTTTCATTTGTCATATCCCCCTATTATTTGATAGCGCCTTGCGTCAATCCTTCTTGCAAGTGCTTTTGTCCTGCGAACAACAATACAAGTGTCGGAATGATAATCAAGATGACTGCTGCCATGACGACGCCCCAATCCGAGGCGACTTCGTTCGACTGCATCTGTTTGATGCCGATTTGGACCGTCCGCGCCTGTTCCGTGTTCGTGACGAGAAGTGGCCATAAGTACATATTCCAAGTCGTCAAAAAGCTGTACACCGACAATGTGACGAGCGGTGTCTTCGAGACCGGCAAGACGACGTTCCAAAAGAAACGGAAGCGACTAATCCCGGCAATTTGGGATGCCTCGTACATTTCATACGGAATCGTTTTGAACTGTTGCCGAAGTAAAAACGTCCCGAATGCGAGTGCGAAGAACGGCACAGACAGTCCCCAAACACTATTCAGCCAACCGAGCGACTGGATTGTCAAAAAGTTCGGGACCATCGTCGCTTCCCATGGCACCATCATCGTCGCCAGGAAGAGCATAAAGATGAGCCCTTTTCCTTTAAAGTCGATGAAGACGAACGCGAATGCTGCAAGACTCGATAATACTACCTGTCCGACCATCACGAGGAGCGCGACAATCAAACTGTTGAGCAGGTACGTCATCATCGGGATGCGTTCGAACGCGGCCACATAGTTTTCCAATGAAGGTTCACGTGGAAGGAGATGTCCTTGGAGCACTTCCTTCCCGTCCATCAGACTGATCGAAAACGCATAGGCGATTGGAAACAGCATGACGACGGCACTCAAGATGAGTAAGACATAGACGCCTATATTCCGTAATCTCATTGGTAATGCACCTTCCTTTCGACCAGTTTGAACTGTAGCCACGTCAACAGAAGGACGGCGATGAATAAGAGCACGGCCTGGGCACTGGCACTGCCGACGTTATAATTGATAAACGCATCTTTGTAGATGGCATAGACGATGACATTCGTCGCATTCGTCGGTCCACCTTTCGTCAATAAATCAATCTGTCCAAACGTCTGGAAGGCGTTGATCAGCGAGATGATCCCGACGAAGAAAAGTGTCGGTGACAACATCGGGATGGTGATGGCCCGAAGTTGCGTCCAATAACTCGTCCCGGCAATGTCCGCACTCTCATACAACGTCCGATCGATGTTCTGCAGACCGCCGAGTAGAATCAAGAACGTGAAGCCGATATTCATCCAAACGGTCGCAAGTGACACGGAAAGGAGCGCATATTGTGGATCGAGGAGCCACTGTACACCACTTGCCCCCACAGCCTCGAGGAACCGGTTGAAGATACCAATCGACGGATTGTACATGAACATCCAGATGACCGATGACGCCGCGACGCTCATCCCCATCGTCGCCGAGAACGCCGTCCGAAAAATACCGATCCCTTTCAGTTTCTCATTGGCGAGGAGTGCGAGACCGAGCGCAATCAAAATCGTGAGCGGGACCGTCAAAAGGACGAATCCGACTGTCGCCTGAATGCTTTGCCAAAATGCCGCACTCGCGAACAAATTGCTATAATGCCCGACTCCGACAAAGTCGAGTGGTGTCCCCTGTGTGTCGGTCCGGAAAAAGCTTAAATAAATCGTTCGCAACAGTGGATAGACGAGGAAGACACCAAACAAGATGATAGACGGAGACAAGTACAACAATCCGCTCGCTGCGTCAGATAGCCGCGTCCGGACTTTCTCTCTCGGTAAGGCGACCGTCATTGGAACACCTCCAACGCCTCAAACAGTTTCGGTTGTCGTGGCTCAATGCGCTGTCCGTTCGTATCAAATAGCGACATCTGTTTCGGATCCACATAACACGCCACTTTTTCGCCGACCGTGAGCGGCCATTGCCCCGGCCATTTTGCCAACCATTCATTCCCCCCGATGTCAAAAGCGAGAATTGTCTCGGTCCCGAGCACTTCAATATTCTTCAGTTCTGCGTAAAACGTCACATCTTCATCCGCCGGCTTGATTTGCTCAGGACGGACACCGAGTGTCGCCTGTGACATCTCCGTCAATGTGTTCGGATCAAACATTCGCCCGTCTGATGCCATCCAGCCTTTTTCTTGTCGTGTCACGTCGACTAGATTCATCGGAGGTGATCCGATGAAAGAAGCGACGAACGTATTCGCTGGTTTATTGTATAGGTCGAGCGGTTTCCCGACTTGTTGCACTTCCCCCTCATTGAGGAGCATGATGCGGTCTGCCATCGTCATCGCCTCGACTTGGTCGTGGGTGACATAAATCATCGTCAATCCGAGTTTGCGCTGTAACTGACGGATCTCTGAACGCATTTTTGCCCGTAGCTTCGCATCTAAGTTCGAGAGCGGCTCATCCATCAGGCAAATCGGTGCCTCGGTCACGATGGCCCGTGCTAAAGCAACACGCTGTCTCTGACCACCGGAGAGTTCGCGCGGTTTCCGTTTTAAGTAATCGGTGAGTCCGAGTGTCTCCGCCGCCTGTAGGCAGCGCTCCCGCTGTTCAAGCTTCGTCAGTCCTTTCGTATGTAGACCGAATGTGATATTCTTCTCTACCGTCATATGTGGGTAGAGCGCATAGTTTTGAAACACCATTGACAAGTGACGCTCACTCGGCTTCATCCCGTTTGCCGCCACCCCGTCGATGCGAAGCGTTCCGCTTGTGATGGATTCGAGCCCAGCAATCATCCGAAGCATCGTACTCTTCCCACAGCCGGACGGACCGACCAGTGCGAAGAACTCCCCTGCTTCAATCGTCACGTCGATGCCTCGAATGACTTCCGTCTCCCCGAATGATTTCGCCAATTGTTGAAGTTGTATCGATTTCATGCTAATTCCTCCTTCTGACTTTGCACGTGCCAAAGTCGTTCATCCCCGGTCGACACGGCGAATGCCCCATGATCGAGGGCGCGATGCACGTCAATCGGTTGACGAATCATGCCACCTGTCACAATCGGAAAGGAGACTTCCCGAGAAATCTTCTCGACGACGCTCGGAATCAGCCCCGGCATGAGTTCAATCGCATCCGGTTGTTGAGCCTCAGCGAGTTTGAGTCCGCTCGTGACGGCATCCGAGTCGACGAGAAAGAGTCGTTGTACCGTCAACAGTCCCGCTCGCTTTGCATGCTGGAGAACTGACGCTTTCGTCGTGACAATCCCGTCGGCACCGACACGTTTGGCGAGGTAATCGATCCCGTCCCGATCGAGACTGATTCCATTGATTCGCTCGGCGTGGAGGAAGACCGTTCGATTTTCTCGTTTTAAGTGCGCCACATAACGATCGAGCGTGCTGAGCGTTCCCATCATGAGAAACGTCGTCGTCACATCCGTCCGTAAAAACGCCTCGATTTGTTTTGGACTTTTGATGGAGGCAATCATCCGTTCTTGTCCGATTCGTGCAATCGCTTCATTCACTTGAATCATCCTCTCTTCAAAAAAGGACCAACAGAAACGACACGTCATCGACGTACGGGCTTCTGTTGGTCTCTCAAAGGTTCTACCGGTAACTATTCACTTGGAGTGAGGGGGTCTCACAGCTCCTATCGTAACGAACGATTGTAAAGACACGATAAAGAAATCGCAAAGTTTCATGAAGAGAACGTAAAAAAAAACGATTCACGGGGAATCGGTCAACGTCTGTTCGGCTTTCGCTAAGATATCGGATTTCACATCATCATCCCGTCCTTGCCAATTGCGGACCATCATCTTCATCCGCTGGTTTTTCGAGAATCGTTCCTCGTGACGATCGATGAACCGCCAATAGAGGGCGTTGAACGGACAGGCGTCGTCTTCTGTCGTATGTTTCGGGTTGTATGCGCAATCCCGACAGTAGTCACTCATCCGGTCGATATATTTTCCGGAAGCGACATACGGTTTTGTGGCGAGCTTTCCACCGTCCGCATGAAGGGCCATCCCAAGAACGTTCGGTAAGACGACCCAGTCATAGGCATCGATGTACATCTCGTTGAACCAGTCGCTCGTCTGTTGCGGTGAAATCTCGAACAATGTCGCATAGTTTCCGAGCACCATCAGTCGCTGGATATGATGATTGTGAGCATGAGTGACGACCGGCTTCAAACTTTGATGCAGACAGTTCAAATCCGTCTTCGCATCCCAGAAGAAGGACGGTAAGTCGCGTTCATGCTTGAACGTGTTCACGTCTTCATAACCGGGCATGACAGCGAGATAGACGGCGCGCATATATTCCCGCCAACCGAGGATTTGCCGGACGAATCCTTCAATCGACGATAGCGGTGCATCCGCTTGACATGCCGCCTCAACGACTTCTCTTGGTGTCAGTAAACCGATATTGATGGCAGCTGACAACAGGCTGTGCGACATCTCGGGTTCATCCGTCATCATCGCATCTTGATACGGGCCGAACGTCTCAAGACGCTCTTCTACGAACCGTTTTAGCGCACGTCTCGCCTCATGATGTGTGACCGGCCAATGGAACGGGGTCACCTCTCCTGGATGCTCCGAGAACGTTGACTCGACTTTTTCAATGACGTCTTTCGTGATCGAATCTGGACGGAAATGGATGGCAGATGGAAACGATAGTCCTTCTTTCGGTGGTTTTCGGTTATCCGTATCAAATGACCATTTTCCACCGCGAGGCTTCCCGTCTTCGAGTAATACGTCGAATCGCTTACGCATGTAACGATAAAAACGATCCATCCGCCACGGTTCATTCCCGAGCGTCTCGGTCGCTTCCTTTTTTGATAAGTAGAAGAGCGGGACATCCGTATGTTCGACAAGGTGATGTTTCTTACCGAACTGCTTCAGTTTTTTCGCCATCGGTTCGTCCGTGACGGCGGTGATATGAATTTCGTCCGGATTGTACTGTTTCACATGGTTGTCCCACGCCTCTTGGAACGAATCCGCTTCGTGGTAATCTACGGTATATCCTTTATCACGCAATTCTTCCGCAAAGTGGCGCATCGCGGAGAAAATCAGGATGAGCTTTTGTTTATGGTACGGACGCCACGATGCGCGTGATGTCGCCTCAATCATGACGATGACGTCATCTTCTTTCATATCCTTCAACATCGCAAGTTCGTGCGAGAGTTGGTTGCCGAGTATCCAAAATGAACGCATGTTGTTGACTCCTTTGTCTCATCGATGTGCTACAATCGAGCTACTTTCGAAGTGAGGTGATGATGTGTTACCACAAGTGCTACTGAAATGGATTGACAGTCAATACGAGAATCCAAGGGGTCCCGTCGGAAAGTATATCGGGGAAAAGATGGTACGCCAACACCGGGTCGAAGTCGAATGGACGATTGAACAGTTAGACATTCAACCTGGTACAACCGTTCTAGAGCTCGGGTGCGGGGCCGGCGATGCGATGGCGACCATCCTTCAACGACATCCTGACGTACATGTCATGGGTCTCGACCGTTCGAAGACGATTCTCGATTCAGCACGACAGCGTAATCATGCTTCGATGCAAACAAAACGGGCAAAGTTGATTCAAGGAGATTTGCATCAATTTGAGATGATGGACGCATCCGTCAATCACGTGTTCAGCGTTCACACACTATATTTCTGGAGAGATGTCACGACCGTTCTGTCTGAAATCGAACGCGTCTTGAAACCGAATGGCACATTTGTCATCACCTACTGTGACGGGAAAGGTGATGTCGAATGGAACGACATCTCCGATATGATTCGGAATCAATTTATCCCCGCAGCGGTGAGTCTCGGATTCAAGGACGTATCGGTACAACGTGGACCGGACTCCCGTGATTATCATACGGTCGCCGTTACGGGATGCAAACCGAACTCTTAATCACTACCCGTTTTTCATTCGATCCTTTCACGCCAATCGGTTCGTTGGTGCTGAATGCGAAAACAGAAGGCTAAACCAATCGTAATCCATCGGTTTAGCCTTCTGACGTTATTTATAAAACTTGTACGTGTTCTTCCCGCTCGATTTAGATTGATACAGTGCAATGTCTGCCTCTTTCAATAATCGACCGAGGTCCGCCTGTTCGTCGGAATCATATTGAGCGATGCCGATGCTCGCTGATAACGGGAGATGGTCGTCCCATTCTTTCAATACAGACAAGATTTGTTCAGCATACCCAATGACAGTCTCTTTTGATAACGCATGTGCGATTTTTATAAGGAATTCATCCCCACCTAAACGATACACTCTCGAATCAGGTATCGGCTCCATCAAACGTCTCAGACGAAGCGCCACTTCTTTCAAGACGAGGTCCCCTTCATCATGACCGAATGTGTCATTCACCCATTTGAACCCATCTAAATCAATCAAGAACAGTGCCCCACCTTGATTCGGATTCGTCTCAAAATAGTTATTCAAGTAATGTCGGTTATAAAGATCCGTCAATTCATCCCGTGAGGCACGACGTTCGAGTTCTAAATAGTAACTGAACATACGAACCACGCGCTTCAACAAGCGGACACTTTTTGAATCGTACTGGGCGCTTTTATGATTGGCGACACAGAGCGTACCGAAAATATCCCCGTTCTTCGTCAGAATCGGGATTCCCAAATACGACTTGATGTTCACTTCGCGCAGTAATGACTGAAGTCGCGTCGATTCAATCTGCGATTCGATGTCTTCATACATCAAAACTTCTCGTTGATTGAAATCGATTCGATTACATACCGTATCCTTCAAATCAAAGGACATGCCTTCTTCAAGTAGGATAGGAGAATCTTGTGAGGACAGTTTGAGTATATGTTGGGTGTCATTCTCAATTGACGTGAGATAGACTAGTTTATCTGGTACTATTTCTTTTGCTAACTCAATCAAGTCAATCGCTAGCTCATCGAAATTCCGATACATTTGAAACTCATATGAGTGCATATGGCACCTCCACGCTAAAAATCATCCACACTCATTATATCGAACAGTTTGGTCTTTCCCTGTACCGATATATAAAAAATACCTCACGACGTCCATCGCGTCGTGAGGTATTGAATAGCGTCCTGATTGATTCATTCTTACAGCGGACTCTTCACACTCGAAGTGAGCGCTGCATCGAATCGTGCCGTGATTTGATGCGGACGGGTGATGGCTCCCCCTACAACGACCGCGTGCGTTCCTAAATCCATACAACGCTTTGCCATCTCAGGTGTCAAAATATTCCCCTCGGCCACGACCGGCTGTGTCACGTGGTCTAACACATCTTTTAAAAACTTGAAATCATCATGGTAGAGAAGAGATCCTTTCGTTTCGTCTGTATATCCGTGCAAAGTTGTCGAGATATAGTCGAAACCAAGGCGATCCGCCTCAATGCAGTCCTCGAGGGTCGCGCAATCAGCCATCAACAATTGATTCGGATAAATCGAGCGGATAGCGTGAACCAGTTCTTGGAGTGACAGGTTTCCCGGACGAGGACGCTTTGTCGCGTCGAGCGCGATGGCGTCCACACCGACTTCCATCAATTCCTCGATCTCTTTCATGGTCGCTGTGATGAACACGTCACTATCTTCATAGTCACGTTTGACGATACCAATAATCGGAACAGTCACGTGTTTTTTTATCTCTTGAATATCCCTCGCTGAATTGGCTCGAATTCCTTTGGCGCCACCTTGAACGGCCGCAATAGCCATCCGTCCCATAATGAATTCACTATGGAGCGGTTCACCTTCTAAAGCCTGGCACGAAACAATCAATCCAGTCGGTAACGTTATCATAATAGTTATTCACTTCTTTCTTTTAAACGATCAAGCGCTTTAAGTGTTTGTAGATAATGCGCTTTTAATGCTTCATTCGTCTCCATCAATGTCTTCGTCACCGCGTCGGCTGTGAAGAGAAGTGGGAGTTGTGTATTAATCAAGAATGCCTCACCGGAGGCACCGGCAGTCAACAACCGATAGTCGACAAGTTCAGCAAGTGGTGAATGTTGATAACCGACGAATGCAACTGTCGTACACCCCGACTCTTTCGCGAGTTGCATCGCCTGGACGACTTCTCGACTTTCTCCACTATTCGAAAAGGCAATGACTACGTCTTCTGACGTGACAATCGATGCGTCCATGACCATGCTGTGACTGTCGAAAGCGGTAGTCGCCAACAATCCCATCCGTCTCAATCTGTATTCCATTTCCTGTGCCACTAGTCCGGCGTTGCCTAATCCGTATAAGTGAACGGATCGGCTCGATGTAATCTCTTTACAAATCGCAAGTAGTTCATCCTGATCAATTAAATGAGCGGTCGTCTGAATCAATTCAATGTATGACCGTTGCATCGGTTCGAGCGAAGTCGTTTGGGGCAAATTCGTTTCCGTCAACGTCTTTTGCATCATGAGCTTCAGTGAACTATAACTTCCAACTCCGATTTTTTTGCAAAACCGCGTGATTGTCCCTGGTGAAGTCGCAATCGCATTTGCCAAATCAGTAATGTTCATTTCGATTGCCTCATTCATGTTCGCCATCAGATAATCCGCAATCTTTTTTTCACTGCCCGTCATTTCTGAATACACGTGTTTTATTTGCTCCCACACGGTTCTTCCCTCCAACACATTCGTTATTCGCCCCGGCCTAACGCCTCTTGGACTTCATTCTTAATAATTGTAACAGAAGGACCGTAGATTACTTGAATTCCATTCCCTTTTTGAACCACCCCGTGAGCGCCCGTCTCTTTCAACAAGTCTTCACGGACATGTTGATTGTCGTTGACGGTGACGCGGAGGCGTGTCGCGCAGCAGTCGACCGTCTCAATATTGTCGTCGCCACCTAGTGCCGCAATGATGGCTGACGTACGATCCGACGCCGCAACGTCTGCTGTTTTTACTGTCTCATCCGATCGTCCAGGTGTCATGAAATTGAACTTTGTGATGAGGAAACGGAACGTTACGTAGTAGAGCAAGAACCAGAAGGCACCGATGACCGGTACGAGCATCCAGTTCGTCTTGTCATTCCCTTGTAAGACCCCGAATAAGATAAAATCAATGAACCCACCAGAGAATGTTTGACCAATCGTAATCTCAAAGATGTGAGCCATCATAAAAGCAAGTCCATCAAAGATAGCATGTACTAGATAGAGGACCGGTGCGACAAACAAAAATGCGAATTCGAGTGGCTCTGTGATTCCCGTCAAGAATGAGGTGAGTGCTGCCGAGAACAAGAGCCCGAACACGACTTTCTTTTGCTCCGGCTTTGCACAGTGATACATGGCAAGCGCCGCACCGAGAAGACCAAACATCATCGTAATGAATCGACCCGACATAAATCGTGCTGTTCCTTCATAGAATTGTGTCGTGTTCGGGTCAGCCAACTGCGCGAAGAAAATCTTTTGTGTTCCTTCGATCAATGTTCCGTCAATGACCATCGAGCCCCCGAGCCCAGTGGTCCAAAACGGAATGTAGAAGATATGGTGCAATCCAAATGGTCCAAGCATCCGAAGGACGAACCCATAAATAAATGTTCCGATATATCCTGTTTTTTCAACGAGACCACCTAACGAGAAAATCCCGTTCTGCACCGTCGGCCAGATGAAGTAGAGCCCAATCCCTACACCAATCGCAACGAATGACGTGATGATTGGGACAAAACGTGATCCGCTGAAGAACCCGAGGAACTGTGGAAGCACTTGCTTGTTGTAGCGGTTATGCAAGAGCGCCGTGACAATCCCAATCAAGATCCCACCGAACACACCAGTTTCAAGCGTTTGAATTCCGAGCGCCATCCCTTGACCGGCACTCGCTAAGTTCGTTTCCATCAACTCTCCAGTAATCTGAAGCATTGCGTTGATGGTCGCATTCATAATCAAATACCCAAGCATCGCCGCCAATCCGGCCGTTCCTTTATCAGACTTCGCGAGTCCGACAGCGACACCGATGGCAAACAACACAGCCAAGTTCGCGAATACGATCGAACCGGCAGCCGCCATAATGGTGAATAGATGTTGCAACCAGTCGATGTCGAGGAACGGGTACGCTTGCACCGTATTCGGGTTAGACAAGGCGCCCCCAATTCCTAACAGTAGTCCAGCGGCCGGTAAGACAGCAATCGGCAACATGAACGATTTCCCGAATTGTTGCGCTCGTTCAAAGAGACGTGACATGAATAAATCCTCCTTAAAATCATTTTCACCTGAATCATAATATGAAAAATATTTTTATGCAAGCGTTTACGGTAAAAAAGATTTTAAAAAGAGTGACCTCGTTTGGTCACTCCAGATTACCCTCGACTTTTCCGCGTCAACGTCAATCCACCAAATCCACTGATGACAGCGATGTAAAATCCTAAATCATAGAACCAGCCGGTATTGTTCACTTCATACACACGATACGTATCATTGAATAATCCTAAAATGAGTGAGATCGGTGCAATCCATCCGTGCCAAATGCCCCAGAAAAAACCTGCTGGATCCGTCGTGTACGTCCCGTCACCCGGTACACAACCTCCGAGTAGTGTGACAAGTGTCAGCATGATGAGTATGATTCCAAATCGTTTCATCTTTCATCCCTCCTGTAATGTGTATTCCCGTTTCTCCTAAAAAAAGCACTGACAAACGTCAGCGCCACAATTGAACCGTATTCGCAAACTCGATATCTGTCGCCAATTCACCGTCAAGTGCATGAAGATCGAAATCTTCCCCATCGAGCCATTTTTGGAAGTCGAAGATGACCGGATCACGGTCTCCACCGAGCGCAAACCAGGTCTCGAGCGTTTCAGGGAAATAAGCAGCCGTATGAATCGTTCCCGCCCAACTCTTGTACAATTCTGAAAAGACGCCCTTGTCGGTGTCGTTCATGAGACGGAATGCGCTCTCCGCATCTTGAATCAAGTGTTGCACGACTTTGATTTCCATCATGCGACGAGTCGAATCATCAAGATGATAGCGATTCTCGTGTTGCAGTAGTTCAAAATGGTTTGTACAGATATTCGATTCCCGTACTTTGATGTCTCGAGGCGTCGCCTCGATTACACGTGTTTTCGATGATTTGTCATGGACGACGTATGTGAATGACCCACGATGCGGAATCTCTTTTAATAAATCGACTGCTTCTTCCACCGTCGCACATGTTTCTAGAATGATTCGTCCAATCATTTGGCAGACAAATCCGTCCCCGGGTCGACGACGATTGATGAAATTGTAGCCCATGGCAAGTCCTTTTTCATTCATTCCGTCCATACGTCCGGTGACACGAGAGACCGGTCCGATGACCGCATACCCGTCATCCGGTTGAAAGACGTTGTATCGACCGTCATACGTCATCGGGTGATAATCGTAATTCCGAACGAGAAAGTTATCCCCCGTCAAAATCGAACAGCCGCTGATTGGATTGTTGACTCGAAAATGTCCGAAATGAAGTAACGTGTCATTGAGCGACAGCTTCAGCTCATCTTGTAACCCAATCAACTCTTCCCAAATCTTTGGAGCAAATTCATCGAAGGCAGCCTTTGCCTCAGTGGCATCAATCTCAAATCGCGGAACGCGTAGTTTCCACTGATCTGTCCGATTTTCGAGCAATTGACTGCGCTTAATATATTTTCCTTGAAATCGTCCGAAGTCATAATGACTTCCCCGAAACTGTGTCAGTTCACTAGAGAATTGTTGCATGAAAAAACCTCCCTTGCGCCCATTATAGCGGACGCACGAGAGGTCTGTCTGAAGTGAGACTGTTTATAACTTGAACTGTTGACTCATTCGTTGCATGTCCTCTGCCGTGCTCGACAAATCTTTTACGAGACGATTCATCGTCTCACTCGTCGCCGACATCTGTTCCGTCGAAGCAGCCACTTCCTCATTTCCGGCCGTACTTTCTTCTGAAATCGAAGCAATTTCAGACAGTCCATGTTGAATGTGATCCTGATTCGTCTTCACTCGATCGAGTTGGCCACGCATCGAACTCGTCAACTGTTGCATGTGACGAACGCTCTGTTCGATTTCAGTGAATGCAAGCTTCGTCGATTCAAGTGTCGCTTTCCCTTCCTCTGCAGCCGTCATGCTCTCTGTAAAGGTTTGACCGAGCGCAATCGAGTTTTGTTTGACGCTTCCGACGATTTCCGAAATTTCACTGACAGACTCAGCGACACTATCCGAAAGTTTCCGAATCTCCGAGGCGACGACGGCAAACCCTTTTCCGTGTTCACCGGCCCGAGCCGCTTCAATCGCTGCATTGAGTGCAAGCAAGTTTGTCTGTTGTGAAATTTGACGAATCATCGTGACCAGTTCCGTCACCTCGTCCGCTTGTTGTTCAAAGTCGCGGACTTGTCCTTGTGATGTTTTCACTTGCGCATGAATGTGAGTCATTTGATCGACGGCACTCTCCATGTAACGTAGACCATCCATCGTCACCCGACTGACGACTTCCGCCTGCTCACTCACTTGTTCTCCGTCTGATGTCGTTTGCTCGACAAGTGTCGAAAATTCATTCATATGTCCGTAAAGACGCATCGTCAAGACACTTTGATTCTCAACACCGCTTGCGATTTCTTCCATCGTATAGGCAATTTGGCGAGAGGCATCATTTACCTCTTCTGAGATACCTGAAACGTTGCCACTCTCATCCCGTACCGTCTGTGCCGACGTTTGAATGCCGGAAATCAAATCTTTTAACATGTGTGTCATCTTATCCATCGACACCGTCAGACGTTTGATTTCGTCATTAGATTTTAACTTAATACCCTCAACCGCAGTCGTCGCTGTCGCCAAGTCACCTTCAGCAATGGATGTGGCCACACGCTCTAATGCTTGGAGCGGACGCAATTTCCAGCCAAGATAACGCCAGATGATGATTCCCGAAACGACAAGGAGCACGAGTAAACCGATTAAGATTGGAACTAAACTCTCTTTTAAGACATCTCCTGTAATCGCGGAGACCTCAGTAGCAGCTTTATCAATTCCGAGTACCCCAACTACCTCGTTCCCTTGTTTAATCGGGACAAGCACCGTCACATACTTCCCGTACTCCGGATCATCGATGACATCGGTTGCGACGGTCTCACCTTGGAATGCGGGCGTTGCTCCTTCATACGTCATCGCTGTAGTCGGAGAACCAATCTCCGCAGCATCCGCTTCGCTCAATCCGTCCACGATCATTCGAACTTCCTCGCCCTCTGTGGCGATCGTGTATACATACATCGCTCCAATTTGCTGACGATATGCATCTAAGTATTCACGAAACTGCTCATACTGCTCATTTTTTGACGGATTCGCTACGAAGGATGCATAGGCATCGACATCCAAAGATTCACTAATCCGTTCACCATCTTCAATTAACGTCGCATGTAACGTACTGAGTACGGAATGCTTCGTACTGAAGTATTGCACTACTCCAAACAAAATGATGAGCAACGTGACGAAGACTAACATTGATGCTAGAATGCGCGTCTGTAACGACTCTGATTTTTGTTTCATCTCAAAATTCCTCCATTCTCTCCTTACTCTTTTTATCGGATAGAATAGATTTATCTCCACAAAAAAACAGGCGATTTTCGACAACATCGCCTGTTTCTTATTCACCATTTGTCGAATTAATGACTTCGAGTGGTATCGTGACTTCCGATTCACCTTCTTCAACGAGATGGAAGAGTGGAAGTGTCTCTGATACGAACAGATCCGGGTCTACGTCCGTCTGATACTCATACGTCCGAATATCCTCTTCACGCTCTGCAATCAGTTCACCAAATGGAATCGCAACGCGTTCGCCTTCGACCTCATAACTCATGACCGTCGTCGGATCAAGACGACGATTTTCGAGCATTCGAATCGTGAAGAGCATCGTCGTGTTATTCGTTCGTTCAAGAGAAACGGCGATTGCATCGGACTGTCCTGCACGTTTATCAATCATCGTTTCATCCACATTTTGCTCGTAAACGACGTTCTCTTCACTCGACTCTTCTGTCTGGAGCTGCTGACAACCCACAATCGTCATCAAGCCAACTAATAATACAATGACTAAAGCACGCATCCCATTTCTCCTTACTTCAAGGCGAAAGTGAGTTCTGCTTCACAAGCAACTTCTCCGTCGACCGTGGCCACGGCACGTCCTTTACCGATTGGTCCACGAATTTTCATGATTTCTACCTCGAGACGAAGTTGATCACCCGGGACGACTTGGCGTTTGAAACGGCAGTTGTCAATCCCTGCAAAAAAGGCGAGCTTGCCTCGATTCGATTCGTCTTTCAACATTGCAAAAGCACCGACTTGTGCGAGTGCTTCAACAATCAAGACACCTGGCATGACATTATAGTCTGGGAAATGCCCGTTAAAGAACTCTTCATTCGCCGTGACATTTTTTAATCCAACAGCACGCTTCTTTTCCTCGACTTCAATAATTCGATCAATTAACAGAAACGGGTATCTGTGTGGGATTACTTCTTTGATTTGCTCAATTGTATACATCCATCCACCGCCTTTAAGAGGTTAGCCAAAAATCGGTGATATGGCGCCAGGTCTCGATGTCAAATACATCTTTCCAATCGCCTCCGCCAATGACGCTATATCCGATGACCGCTCCGAGGGCGAGCATCGCGATTGCCAACACTAAAACAACGAGCACGCGCAGTAAAATCGGGAATCGACGATGATTCGATAATCGCGATTGCTTTTTCTGCTTCGTCTCTTGTTCTGGTGAACCTTTTTGTTCTTCCGAACTCGTCTGTTCATCGTTCGCCACGTCCAACCATCCTTTCAGCTAAAATGATTATATCATATTAGTACCTGGTATTAAAATGCGTAAATTGCTACCTTTTTAGTGTACCCTATGCAGAAAAGTCGAACAAGCATCCTTCCCTGATAGAAGTCGAACGATTTATTTCTTTTCCTTCAAATATGCTACGCTTAGACTATTCAACGTCAGGAGGTTTGTCTATGTGGAATGAATTTAAAAAATTCGCAATGCGGGGGAACGTTATCGACTTGGCGATTGCTGTCGTACTTGGTGCAGCGTTCACTGCAATCGTGAACTCACTCGTCAACGATATCTTTATGCCGCTTCTCGGAATCATTATTGGAGGAATCGATTTTTCTAGCTTAAAAGCAAGTGTACTCGGAGTGGACGTGTTATATGGCAATTTTATTCAACAGATTGTGTCCTTCTTCTTGATCGCCATCGCCCTCTTTTTGATTGTCAAAGTCATCAATCGTTTACAGCGTGAAAAAGAAGTGGAGGAAGCTGCTATTCCGACACCAACGAAAGAAGAGCAACTGTTGACAGAGATTCGTGATCTGCTAAAAGATCGTTCTTTATGAATGCGAAGGCGCCCGACTACTGTCGTGGCGCCTTTTCAATGAGGTGACGCACGCGTTGGACCGCATTCGTCAGCAACGGAGCTGCTTCCCAAATCGCTTCTTCTAACGTCATGATCCGAGACACGATTGGAAAAATCGCGACGATGCCGGACTCCATATGCGATGTGTAATCGGACTGTCCGGTGAAGACGAGGGTCGGGACCCCATGCGTATTCGCAAGGCGTGCCAACCCATACGGTGCCTTTCCCTCAAAGCTTTGCGCGTCAAATTTACCCTCTCCTGTAATCAGCAAATCTGCTTTTTCTAACTGTTCTTCGAGCTTAGACCAACTGACCACTTCTTCGACGCCACTCACGTAGATTGCACCAAGCTGCAATAGCGCAAAGCCGATGCCGCCAGCCGCCCCTGCTCCAGGAAGTGCTCTTCTATCCACTTCAAAACAGTTCGCGTAGTGATTGAGAATCCGGTCATATCGCTTCACTACATCTGCCGCCAATCCTTTCTGGGGGCCGAACACATAGGCTGCTCCGCTTTCACCAATCAATGGGTTCTGTACATCGGAAGACATTCTCCATACGACCTCGCGCGCACGCGGATGAAGACCGGACCAATCAATTGATGCCACTTCTTCTACTCGATGGGGGATGGTCGATAACACAGCACCGTTCGCATCGAGAAAACGAACACCTAACGCCTCAAGCAATCCTTTTCCACCATCCATCGTCCCGCTCCCTCCGAGCCCGACGGTGATGATCTTCGCTCCACAATCTAGCGCTTGCACGATCTGTTGACCGACTCCGACTGAACTGTAGCGCCACGGATCGACATGAGCGAGGAGTGTCAATCCTGCTGTTTCCGCCACTTCGATTACCGCGTGCCTCGTTGACGGCTCGAAACTAAAACGTGCAACGCGCTGTATTCCATCCAAGCACACGACATTTTCTTCTATAATGGTTCCTTCTGCATGTGTCGCAATCCAAGCATCCAAAAAACCTTCTCCTCCGTCAGAGATCGGTATGATGGTGACCTCATGCCCTTCAAGCGCACGAAGGACCGCTTGATTTGCTTCCATACTCGAAAGTGAGCCTTTGAATGAATCCATCGCGACTACAATCCGCATTGATGCTTCTCCCCCTTTGTCTATAAAAAAACCGCTTCTCGGCTCGAGAAGCGGTAGGCGTTATGGACGTAACGCCGTGACAAGCCCCATCATCTGATCGCTCATCGACATCGCCCGTGAGTTCATTTGATATGCTCGTTGTGTGATTGTCATATCAGTCATCTCTTTCGTCAAATCAACGTTCGATGACTCGAGTGTCCCTTCAATCAATAGATTTCCGAGTGGACGATCGACTTCGGTCTCCAAATCCGCTGCGAACACGTTATCACCGAGCGGACGTAATTCCGACGTATTGCGGACTTCTACGATGTCGAGACGTCCGAATTCTTGTTCAACGCCATTCACACTCGCAACGACCACACCGTCTTGACGAATGCGCTGATTCGTCGCATCGTTCGGCATCGTGATTGGATTACCGTCATCTCCAAGAAGCGGATTCCCGTTCACATCAACGAGCGTCGTCTCGTCACCGACTGACAATTGCATGTTTCCACTTCGAGTCACCCCGACACCGTTCGGCGTGTCCACGACAAAAAATTGACGGCTCGCCTTTAAAAAGACATCCAATCCACGATCTGTCGTACGTACTTGTCCGATATTGAACTGCTGTGTAATATCGGCGACATGTCCCCCGACTCCAATCCGAATCCCGTTCGGTGTGTCTCGACCGACTTCGAATTCAGGACGCGGTTGGTTGTTATACGCCTGCGACAATAGCGAAGCAAAATGCCCCTGTTGACGCTTAAAGCCGACCGTATCGACGTTTGCGATATTGTGACCTGTCACATCTAATTGACGCTGAAGTTGAGACAGAGAGTTGACCGAGTTATAAATGGACTGCATGGTGTTCCTCCTTAACGAATACGAGCGATTTCGATTGCCCGCTCGGCACTTTTATCATACGCTTGGACGACCTTTTGATTCGCCTCAAACTGACGATACGTCATCATCAAGTCTGCCATCGTCTGGTCGAGGTTGACGTTCGCTTCTTCAATAAATCCTTGTAGTACTTCGACCTGGGCCGGCGCCGGGGCATCACCCGTCACACGCCAGTCATTGCCGACTTGTTCAAGAGTCGTCAAGTCATCGATTTGGTAGGCACCAAGAGTCGCCACGTTTTGTCCAAGCGATGTGATGACGCCATCTTTCCCAACTTGAAACTCGCTCGATGGTAATTGGATTCGTTCCCCTTCATCAGAAAGGATATATCCGCCGTCCGCAGAACGAAGGAAGAGCGTCTCATCGATCGAGAAGCGTCCATTTGTCGTATATAACGTCTCGCCGCCTTGTTCGACTGCAAACATCGGGGCTCCCGCAAAATCAGTAGGTGCCTTTAAATACAGGTCGGTCGGGCTACCGGATTCTGTGATACTCCCAGCTGAGAATCGGGGCATTGTTTCTTGAAGATAGACGCCCATTGATAGGGTACCTACTTCTCCCTTCACACGCGATTTCGCGTTATCCGGATTGCTGACTTGTGCAAGAAGCATCTCCGGAAACGAACGTACCACGCCATCAGACGCTTTGAAGCCTGGTGTTCTCACATTACCAAGGTTGTTGCTCAAAATCTCTTGTTGGCGTTGCAGGGCATTCATCGCTCCCGCTGCTGTATATAATCCGCGTAGCATAATCGTCTTCCTTTCATCCTATAACATGATTCACTCTCTATATCGTACCAAACGAGCGTGACATTCACCGTTTTTTCAAAAAAAGTTCATCCCATAAATTAGGATGAACTCTCTTCATTGACATGGTCGACCATCGGTAACTCGACAATCATCGTCGTTCCTTCTCCTAGTTGAGATTGAACAGAGATGGTACCACCGTGCAGTTGAACGATTTCTTTACAGATTGCTAAACCTAATCCGGTTCCACCAATGCGTTTACTTTCTTCCGATGCCGAACGATAAAATTTATCAAAGATTCGTGTTGCATCTTCTTCCGAAAGTCCTAACCCTTCATCCGTGATCCCGATTTGAATCGTGTCATCTTCACACGTGACATCGACTGTCACATTCCCACCGCGTGGAGAATACTTGATGGCATTGTTCAAGATGTTCGAGAATACTTGACGTAATTGGGCCGGATCTCCCGCGACGAATAGCGATTCGTCACAATCAAAGTGGAAGAAATGATGCTCCGTCGATCCTGCATGGATTTCGAGTAGATCTGATAATAAATCATATAGACTCTCTACTTTAAAGTCAGGTACGCTCATACCCGCCTCCATTTTTTGAACATCTAGCAAGTCACTCACGAGTCGTTCGAGCCGCTTTGTCTCACTCGCAATCATGTCTAAATAGCGCTCTCGCTTCTTGTTTTCCAATTGACGACTTTTGAGCAGTTCTGAAAAACCAAGAATCGAGGTAAGGGGCGTCCGAAGCTCATGTGATACTGTTGCTACAAGCTCTGTTTTCAAGCGATTGATTTCTGTTTCCTGGGTAATATCTCGTGAAACGAAGATGACACCTACACGTTCATTTTGAAGATCAATCGGTTCGGCGTACATGCGAATCGTTTTCTGACCCTCATGCATCGTATACGTGAACGCTTCGTCGAACATACCTTCTTCTTTAGCACGCTTCGTGAAGCGATTCAGTCCCTCTTGATCATCAATCTGGTTCATGAACATCGGGTAATACATCGCAATCGGGTATAGACTGCCCCGTTCTGTTGATGGAATCGGATGTTCATATAACTCAAAGAGCGCACTGTTCCCAAAGCGTTCATTCGTCTTGAGTTCCGTGTAGACGATAGAATCGCGCATCGTGTGCAAAATTCGAGCGGTCTTCTCACGTTCGAGATCAACTTGATCTTGTTGGGTCCGAAGTGAGGTCGCCATCTCATTAAACGCTTTCGACAGTTGTCCGACTTCGTTTTGTAGCGGTTTAATCGGGATGAGTGTCGCGCTCGGGTTGCTCGCGAGACGCTCACTGTTTACCATCAGCGTCTGCAGTTGATTGGTCAACCTTAAAATATATGGCTGCAACCCGACAAACAATATGAACAATGCCCCGAGTAGAATCAAAAGCCACATCCATTGGGCTTTCACTAACTGTTTTGACAGCGCATCTCGCAATTCACTTTCTTGAAAATCAAGATTTTGTCGATAGTCGGTAAAGACCGACTCCATATCGACGATGCTCGCACTCATATCGGCAGCACTACTTGAGTTCAGTTTAAATCGCGTCTGAGTCGATGTTTCATTTTTCGGCATGAATTGCCCTACGGTGCGCATCTGCAGGAACGATTCATCGATTTCTCCTGCCTGCTTCGCAACCACATATTGTTCAAGTGCCGGCATGACGCGTGTCGTATAGATCGAGAAGAGAAGTCTTGCATCCTCTGCGAACTGTACTTCTTCCGCGTTTCTTGCCTGTTCTTCGAACCATGTCGTTTGCTCGTCGATGTTCGTTTGAGCCGTTCTTACTTCTTCTAATAGCGCACGTTCTCCTAACAGGACGTGCCCTCGTAATTCATATTGCATCGATTGCCACGTTTCAAACAGGTCTGTCGCCCGTGCACGTTGCTCACTGATTCTTTCTAATTTTACGGTCGTCTCTTGAATCGATTGCTGTGTATAAAAATAGGTTCCAATCGACGTGAGCGTCACTAAGGCAATCAATATATAGAAAATTGTCATAACTTGTCGACTAATGCGTTGTTCAATCCAACGTTTCATGGAATGCCTTCTTCCTTCACTCTTAGAATGCCTCACTTCGTACGGTGAATGACTTTTTCTGTTCAAACAAAAAAAGTTCGGGTACGATGATGAGACGGAGAGTCACTTCAAAAATTCATTCACCTATTAGGAAGAATAACGGAATGACCTCACAAGAAACTCACAAAGATTGAAGGGAATGTGTTCATGACGCGTAATCGAATGACGTTTATCCTCATCCTTGTGATGTTGGTTGGCGTCAGTCTCACTTTATTGATTCGACATCAGTCAATCAATCCGATCGTCACCGTTGACAAGGGCGAAGCTTCTCTTCTCTCTTCTACTGTCGACGAAGAGATTTTGCGACTAGACGGCTCATGGCGCTATGAGTCAGGGATTGTCACCCAAGTTGATCGCCGCTCCTATCGAACCATTCCGTTTACAACCCCTTATCGTGAATCCACCTATGAACTCGATCTCGCGTTGCCGAACGGTACGTATGCCTTGCTCATTCCAAAGTCCCTCTCCTCTTCTACGATTTTGATAGATGGGAAAATGGTTGAAACGATACAAATTGGAAACAATCGTCTCGTCGAGCAGCCGTCTCTGCTCTTGCTCGATGATGAGACAAAACAATTCCGACTGACGATTCAACATGAACGACAGGCAGGTAATTTCGCACCCATCGAAGAAAGTATATTAGTCGGACCGTTACATGCCATCATGACCACTCAAAACGCTTATGCCGGCTACGAATTTTTCATGTTGCTCATTTCACTTTTGATTGCCATGTTCTATGCCATCGTCTATCTCTTTCACCGAAATGAACGGTTGTATGGTTTCGGAACAGCTTTCTTTTTGTTGACGAGTTTTTCAATCATGTCCCGAGACGGCATGTGGATCTCGGGTAGTGATAAGTTGACGTTAAGTTTAGCCTTACTGAGTATCATCATGTTAATCGAGTTTTCGCGATGTTTGGAACGTGTGTCATTTGACCGGTTTTTGGCCATTTCGAGATATCCACTATATGGATTGACTGTACTAGCCATCTTCCTGCCCTCTTCCGTTTACGAAGTGTATGAATACTTTGTATGGATGATCGTTTTATTTATCACGTTCTTCTGGGTCGGATTGAATATTGGATGGCTTCTTGAAAAGTACAAGACAGGCAATCCGCTCGAGTTACTAACTTTCACACTCGCCCAACTCGTCGGGTATATCGGAATCATGACGTCGACGTTCATCGTCTCGCCCAATCAGCAATTATACGCCAATACGTTTACCATCATCTATTTCCTATTGATGTTTTTGCTTCTACCGATTCACCTGTCTACCGACAAAGGGAAAAAACAACAAGTTGAAGCGTTGGCCTCTCAGCACGAGATGTCCTTCTTTAACGCTCAAATCAAACCTCACTTCCTTTACAATACGTTTGGAAATGTGATTGCACTTTGTTACACGTCTCCACCCGATGCGGCTCGTCTACTCAGTCACTTGAGCACTTACGTCCGCTTCATTTTTGAAAATGGTCGAACCGAAAACGAGATATCGATTCGCCAAGAAGTCGATATGATCGACTCGTATCTCGCCATTGAACAGACGCGATTCCGTGATTCGTTCTACGTCGAGAAAGAAATTGATGAATCTCTTCTCGACTGTTCGATTCCACCTTTATTAATTCAACCACTCGTTGAAAATGCCGTGCGACATGGTCTCTATCGACACCCAGGACAAAAGCGATTGACACTTTCTATCCAGGAACGAAACGGAATGATTGAGATTTATGTTCAAGATACAGGGAGTGGTTTTGATCCAAACGTATCAAACAAAACATCTGGGATTGGGATTTGCAATATTAAAAGTCGAATCGAACACCTTCATGGTGCAACGTTTGACTTAGCCTCCACTTTGAAAAAAGGCACCACCATTCACCTGCGTTTACCAAAACAGGAAAGGACGAATCATTTAGATGCGTACGATTTTAATTGAAGATGAACATCATATTTTAGGGATGATGGAGCGGATTGTAAAAGAGGAGCCGTCTCTTGAGTGGATTGGTTCATTCCAAAGTCCGGTTCAAGCTCTCACTTTTATTCAAGAGCACCCGGTAGACCTTGTCTTTTTAGATATCGAGATGCCTGAAATGACGGGGCTCGAATTGGCGACCTATTTGCCGGAACGGACACAAGTCGTCTTCACGACCGCCCATCAACAGTATGCCGTTGAAGCGTTCAATTTGCATGCCACGCATTACTTGTTGAAGCCCATCACAGAGCAGATGATTCATAACGTCATTCCGCGTATCATCCAGCGCTATGAGGCGATTCAACAAAAGAATCTCAATCAATCTTGTCGCATACAATTTCTAGATCGTTTTTCGGTACGAACACAAGATGGAAATCTTGTGAAGTGGCCAACACAAAAAACAGAGGAGTTATTTGCCTACTTAGTCTTTCATCGTAAGCAGGTCATTAATAAGTGGGTGCTTGCCGAAACCCTTTACCCGGACATCGATGAACCACAACGCGCCTTACACAACGTATACAACACGATTTATCGATTGAAAAAGACGTTAGCTGAACATGAACTCGATATAACTGTTAATACAATAAATAATGGCTATTCTATCGAACTTGGTGATTCCTGTGCCTGTGATTATTACGATTGGCTTGATGCACCAAATCCTTCAATTTCTAAAACAGACTTAAAAAATCGTTTATTTGTTGATAAAGACTATACATGGCATTGAAAAAAGACATCTCACACTTAAAGTGAGATGTCTTTTTTTTATTGTATCCATAGAACGTTCTCTATTAGCGCCCAGTAAACCCTCCGTCAACGTGAAGATGTTGGCCATTCACCCATGCGCCGTCTGGGCCCATCAAGAAAGCGACGAAGCGAGCCGTATCTTCAGGCGTCCCCATTCGCTTGTAAGGAAATAATGGTAGCAAGTGTTCGCGAAGTTCGTCATTGATCCAACCCGTATCCGTCGGCCCCGGATCGAACGCATTCACCGAAATGCCGTATTCTCCTAATCCATTCGCCAACGCAGGTGTGATGGCAATCAATGCACCTTTCGTTGCGATGTAGGCCAGGTTATTCGCATCCGGTCCCCCCGATACGAAGAACAGGATTCGCCCATCTTGATGTCCCGCTTGTTTATAGCGCTCAATAAACGCAAAGGTGAGTCCGAGTGTCCCTTCGTTATTCACCAGGTAATGTTTTCTCAATACGTCGGTTGTAAAGTTCTCAACGTTGACATGTCGCTCATAGGTCGCGTTATGGATTAGCCTGCTCGGTATACCAAGTTTAGCTTCCATTCGATCAAGTAATCCGACCTCGTCTCCTGAAGCCAAATCGTATGCCTCATGCTCGACACGCGCCCCTTCTTCAGTCAGTTCTTGAACCAATCGTTCGATGAAGCCAATTTCTTCCCCGATTCCTTCTTTAGCGTCAAACGGACTCCAGTGCGTCAAGTACAAGTCATGTCCTTCAGAAGCAAGTTTTCGCGCAATCGCAGCACCGATGCCTTGATTGCGACTGACGCCAGTAATGAGTGTAAGTGGTTTGTTCATGATGTCCTCCGATTCTATTTGATTATTCTGTTCAGTCTATTAGTGAATCGGTGCCATCATGATTCCCCTCTCATTGATTAATGATTTTAGTATATACAATTTTTCCCACGAATGACCTATATATTCGTATCCTCTTTAGATATGATCGACATATATGATTCATCACATCGGTATTGGGAGGCGCTTATTTGAAAAAGTTGATCATAACGACATTTTGTACATGGATATTGAGTGCTTTGCTCTATGCTGCCTTGACGGATGAATCATTTGTCACGCTTACCCAATCCGTCGACGTCAATCAGAACGTGTTGGAGCGCTACTTGACAACTCAAGTCATGTCTCCTAATTTCGGTGGGGATGTTTATGCCAGCTATCAAATCCTCGGGACGAGTACGACTCGACAGGAAGTGTATGTATGGGTGCTTCTACAAGAATATTATCCTAACCATCAACAACTTGAGCGAGGGACCGGAATATCTGCTCCAATCGTCTTACACATTGACCATTCCTCAGGAGTCTCTCGGATTGTCAATCATACGTTACCTCGAGATGGCTCATATTATCCTAGCGACTTACATACCCTATTCCCATTACATATTTCTATCGGCTTAATGTCTCACCCAACAGGACTTACCAACCGTCTCCAACGTCAACTTGAATCAGAGTTACCCCTTCCTGTTTCAAATACATATTGAAAGGATGAATCCCATGAGCCTCATTCAACAAATCAAACAAATCTACATCCCTGTCAAAGAGTTAGACCGTGCCGTTCAATTCTATCGAGACACGCTTGAGGTACCCTTTCTCTTTCAGGCAGGATTGCTCGCATTTTTCGACTGTGGGGGCGTTCGCCTCATGTTGTCCCCTCCAGAGAATGATGTTTTTGCAAAATCAAGTCCAATTCTCTATTTGAGTATCGCATCCATCGATGACGCTTATGCTCAGTTGAAAAATGCAGGAGTGACTTTCATTGATGAACCACACTGTGTGGCAAAAATGGGGACGACAGAAACGTGGATGAGTTTCTTCAAAGATTCTGAAGGTAACGTGTTGGCACTCGTCTCCGAAATATTGAGTTGAACATACAAAAAACAAGCGACCGCACGCGGTCGCTTGTCTGTTTATTTCAATCGATCTAAGTTTTCGAGCATGATTCCCGTTCCGTGCGCGACACTGAGTGTCGGCTCCTCGGCCATCATGACCGGCAACATGACACGCTCTGCGACAAGTTGGTCAAGACCGTGAAGGAGTGATCCCCCACCTGTCATGATGATTCCGCGGTCGATGATATCCGCTGCAAGTTCTGGTGGTGTCTGTTCAAGGACACGCTTCGCTGCTTCGACGATTTCATTAGCTGATTCAGCCATCGCTTCACGAAGTTCTTCTGACGTAATGGTCACCGTACGAGGCAATCCACGTACCATGTCACGTCCACGAATATCCATCGATTCGTTACGCCCTCCTGGGAAGACCGTCGCGATTTCTTTCTTGATTTGTTCAGCCGTACGTTCTCCGATGATCAGCTTGTGCTTCTCTTTGATGGCACGAAGGATGTCCGTATCGAAGCGATCCCCTGCAATCTTGATAGTCTCACCGCAGACGATGTCTCCCATTGATAAAATGGCGACGTCGGTCGTCCCACCACCGATGTCAATGATCATGTGACCAACCGGCTTCCAAATATCCATGCCTGAACCGACTGCCGCAGCTTTTGGTTCGACGGCGAGGAAGACTTCTTTCGCGCCAGCTTTCTCAGCAGCTTCACGAATGGCTTTTGCTTCAACCGGCGTGACGTTCGCAGGTGTACAAATCAGCATGCGGATGCCTCCGAAGAAGCCTCGGACTTGAATTTTCTCGATGAAGTGACGGAGCATTTCTTCTGTTGTGGCGAAATCGGCGATGACTCCGTCACGGAGAGGACGGATCGCCACGATATCACCAGGTGTACGACCAACCATCTCATACGCTTCTGAACCGACTGCTAGTACTTTTCCTGTAGAGCGTTTTATCGCAACGACTGAAGGTTCGTCTAAGACGATTCCTTTCCCTTTGACGTGAATGACAACGTTTGCTGTCCCTAAATCAATCCCGATATCTTTTGAAAACATGATGTATAGGTTCCTCCGTTCGTTTCTTCATTGAAAAGAGCGAGAAGAGTCTCTCCTCGCCCTCTAATTCGTGCTCGTTTCTTAGTTCTGAACCATTTCTTCAGCAACTTCGACAGTTCCTTCAATACGCTCGATGTCAGCACCGAGTGCTTGAAGTTTCTTGTGGAAGTCAACGTATCCACGGTCGATATGATATAAATCTCCAACGCGTGTCTCTTCTTCCGCGATGAGACCTGCTAGAATAAGTGCTGCTCCGGCACGAAGGTCCGTTGCGACAACTTCCGCTCCTTGAAGGCGTACGCCACCTTTGACGATTGCTGAACGTCCTTCAATCTTAATGTCCGCGTTCATACGACGGAACTCTTCGACGTGCATAAAGCGATTCTCAAACACCGTTTCCGTGATGACAGATGTACCGCCCGCTTTCAAGACGAGTGCCATCATTTGTGACTGCATGTCTGTCGGGAATCCTGGGTGTGGCATCGTCTTCACATCAACCGGCTTCAATTCGTCTGGTGCCGTGACACGCATGCCTTCTGCCGTATCCTCGAAGTGGACACCCATTTCTTCCATTTTTGAAATCAATGGACGAAGGTGCTCACGTTCTGCACCGATGACTTCGATGTCACTACCTGTGATCGCACCAGCAACGAGGAACGTACCTGCTTCGATGCGGTCTGGAATAATCGAGTGTTCTGCACCGCGAAGTGTTTCTACACCTTCGATGCGGATTGTTTCTGTACCTGCACCGCGAACGTGTGCGCCCATTCCGTTTAAGAAGTTCGCAAGGTCGACGATCTCAGGTTCTTTTGCAACGTTCTCGATGATAGTCGTACCCTCTGCAAGCACAGCTGCCATCATGATGTTCTCTGTCGCACCAACAGATGGGAAGTCCAAGTAGATTTTAGCGCCTTGGAGACGGCCTTCTACAGAAGCTTCTACGAATCCGTTTCCGATGACCGTTTTCGCACCCATCGCTTCGAATCCTTTTAAGTGGAGGTCAATCGGACGTGAGCCGATTGAGCATCCGCCCGGCATTGCTACACGAGCGTGACCGAGACGGGCAAGAAGAGGTCCCATGACGAGGATTGAAGCACGCATCTTCCGCACGTACTCAAGCGGTGCTTCATCTTTGATGTCGCCCGACGCATCGACAGTTACTTCATTCTTTTCTTCATTGAACGATACCTCTGCACCGAG
This sequence comes from Exiguobacterium sp. 8H, assembly GCF_902506255.1. Lineage (GTDB taxonomy): Bacteria > Bacillota > Bacilli > Exiguobacteriales > Exiguobacteriaceae > Exiguobacterium > Exiguobacterium profundum. The sequence goes on from NZ_LR733429.1 coordinate 1,786,638, forward strand.
GTGACGAAGTACTTTGTTAATCGTGTACACGTCAGCAAGACGTGGTACGTTTTGTAAGATTGACTTTCCTTCGCTAGCTAATAGAGTGGCAACCAATGTTTTGAGTACGGCGTTTTTTGCTCCCTCAACGCGCACAGTACCTGACAGTTTACGTCCTCCACGGACTACGATCAAATCCTTCATATCTCTCTTTGTCCTCCAACTTCATTGTTTTTTTATATAGTGCGTCGATATCCGAATCCGGATGTGATGATGTCGATTATTTGAATGGTTTGCAAAACGTGATGATTTTTCATTCATTAATCAATCTGAATAATAAATAAGTGCAAATTGAATGAAAAAAACATCATGTCAGACGAATTTATCCTACATGATAATCATATAGGAGTCGTTACAGCAGGATTACAGTTTGTTAAATATTCTGCGACTACTGTATAGGTGCGAGCGCCTGCGCCAGTCGAATGTACTCCAAAAAGAACTGGGCAATCAGTGAACCGAAGACAACCGCTACGAGAACGCGCAAGACAGCAGCTTGCGGACTCCTCACTTGATTGAGCAACTTATCCCATTTGACGGGTAAGAGTGCCCACCAAGCGACGTAGATCGCTATGATATAAATCGCTAGCGAAAATACGGTATTGACCATCGACGATTCCCCTCTTTTCTAAAATTCGTACCATTTTTAATCATATCATGACATGTTAGAGAAAAAAAGACTTAGGGTCTTAAGCTTCGAGCGGTTTGAACCATTCGATCAACTCACTTTCTCTACAAGCACACCAAAAGGGACGTCATCAGCAGTAAGGTCTTACTACAGTAATTGACGCCCCTCACATATTTCAAACATTATTCAATCGATTCGTCAAGGCTACGAGACCAGCGAATCGCTTCGACGTAATATTGAGACCAATCCGAATCTGTGTTATGGAGCGGAATCGTCAACTGTTCGTAGTCGATGACATCCTCTAACAACTTTCGCAAACCGTTCTGTTCACCGAGTAACGCTGCCTTTACAGGAGGCGCCACCGGAAGCTCTGCAATCAACGTTTGCATCGCCTCATCGAGAATGACGTCGAGTGATGAAAAGATTCCCGTAATGAATGCATCAAACGGTAATACATCTGTCAATGTATCCTCCGCAATCAACTCCATCATTTTTCCGCGAATGACACTCTGTTTAATCAGTTCTTTCGATTCAGACGTCTGCATCTCTCGAAGAAGCATCAAATACGACCATCGTTTCAACTCATCTAGTCCGATTCGTGCGACGGCTTGCTCGATTGATTCAATCGTTCGACGACCTTTTTGATACACCGTATTGACCGTACGGAGCATCTTATAGGATAGGTCGACACTTCGCTCAATTTGCGCTGAAATCCGTCGAAAACTCGGTTCCGGACAATCGAGCTCTTTCAACATTTCAATGAGCGTGTGACGCAACGGATGCACTTCGGCCCCGTGCACCACGATGGGACGACTAAAGAAGTACCCTTGGAACATTTTATATCCGAGTCGTTTCGCAATCTCATACTCTGCGGGTGTCTCGATTTTTTCCGCCAAAAATTCGACTCGGTGTCCGAGCGCATCAATCAATTTTTGCTGTTGATCGACTGGGGTCGCTTGATAGTCGATTTTGATGATGTCGGCGAGTCCAATCAATGGGCGATATTTCTCTTCAAATACGAAATCATCCAGTGCAATCGTATAACCTTGACGTCTTAACGAGCGGAGAGACTGTAATACTTTCTCCGTCGGTTCGACATGTTCGAGCACTTCGACGACGAGCGATTGACGTGGTAGTAACGAAGGCACTTCCCCTTCAATCAACGTCTGAGGGAAATTGATGAACGCGCGCGTCCCTTCTGTCAATTCCCGAAAATTGAACACAAGGTAAGCGTTATGAATGACGTCAGCTGTTGCCAACGAATCATCTACGTTCTCAAAAATATTATTTTCGCTGCGGCGATATAACAATTCGTAGCCGCAAACGCGTAATTGTTGGTCAAAAATTGGTTGTCGCGCAACGTAAACTTTCATTCCCTAATCTCCTTTACGGTAGTTCCCACCTTTATTATCGGTCTTCTTCCATATATTTTTTACTAGTCCCGTCATTTAGAAGCACGACAAAAGACCCATCTTTTCCAAAAAACAACAAAAAAACTCCCACACTTTCGTGTGAGAGTCATTCTTATTCTTTCATATCGCGAATGCTTAAGCGGTTGATCGCTTTTTTGAGCGCAAGTTCCGCACGACGGAATTCGAGTTCCGAGAGCTTCGTGTCTTGAAGACGACGCTCGGCACGAACTTTCGCCGCAGAAGCGCGATCATAGTCGATCTTATCCGCCATTTCGGCTGTTTCAGCTAAGATCGTCACCGTGTCGGGACGAACTTCCATGAAACCGCCGCTGATTGCGATCAGCGTGCGTCCACCATCTTCGTGGCGCAGCTTGAGGACTGAGACGTCGAGTGGCGTCACCATCGGGATGTGCTTTGGCAAAATACCAAGCTCACCAGTGACCGATTTGGCGATGACCATTCGTGCGTCTCCTTCAAAGGCTGCACCATCCGGGGTGACGACGTTGACGTGAACAGTATTCATCGTCTAGTTTCCCCCTTCCGCGTAGGTCTTAGACCAACGTCTTCGCTTTTTCGATGACGTCTTCGATTGGACCGACGAGACGGAATGCATCTTCAGGAAGATCGTCGTGTTTACCTTCGAGGATCTCTTTGAAGCCGCGTACTGTCTCTTTGACTGGCACGTACGAACCTTTTTGGCCCGTGAACTGCTCAGCCACGTGGAAGTTTTGTGATAAGAAGAACTGAATACGACGTGCACGGTGAACCGTGAGTTTATCGTCTTCAGACAACTCGTCCATCCCGAGGATTGCGATGATGTCTTGAAGTTCTTTATAGCGCTGAAGCGTCTGTTGAACGTTACGCGCGATTTCATAGTGCTCTTTCCCTACGATTTCAGGAGAGAGGGCACGTGAAGTCGATGCGAGCGGGTCAACGGCTGGGTAAATCCCCATCTCTGAGAGGCGACGCTCAAGGTTTGTTGTTGCATCAAGGTGAGCGAACGTTGTTGCTGGAGCCGGATCCGTATAGTCATCGGCTGGTACATAAACCGCTTGAATCGATGTAACCGATCCTTTCGCAGTCGATGTGATTCGCTCTTGAAGCATACCCATTTCAGTCGCAAGTGTCGGCTGGTAACCTACCGCCGATGGCATACGTCCGAGAAGGGCCGAAACCTCAGAACCTGCTTGTGTGAAACGGAAGATGTTATCAACGAAGAGAAGAACGTCTTGTCCTTGCTCATCACGGAAGTATTCTGCCATTGTCAAACCAGTCAAGGCAACACGGAGACGTGCACCAGGTGGTTCGTTCATCTGACCGAAGACCATCGCTGTTTGCTTGATAACGCCTGAGTCCGTCATCTCGTGGAACAAGTCATTTCCTTCACGCGTACGCTCACCGACTCCTGCGAATACAGAAATCCCGCTGTGCTCTTGCGCAATGTTGTTGATGAGTTCCTGGATGAGGACGGTCTTCCCTACACCGGCACCACCGAAGAGACCGATTTTACCACCTTTGATATAAGGTGCGAGAAGATCGACGACTTTAATCCCTGTTTCAAGGATTTCAACTTTCGTTGACAATTCGTCAAATGTTGGCGCTTGACGGTGAATCGGTGCACGAAGCACGTCAGCTGCCACTTCTTTATCATCGATTGGGTTACCGAGAACGTTGAAGACACGCCCAAGTGTCATCTCTCCAACTGGTACCGAAATCGGTGAACCTAAGTCAAGTACTTCCATACCGCGGCGAACGCCGTCAGTTGAGTCCATCGCAATCGTACGGACCGTGTCGTCACCAAGGTGAACAGCTACTTCGAGCGTCAAGTCGACACTAACATCGTCAGCTGTCGCTGCCACGTGTGTGACTTTGAGAGCGTTATAGATGTTCGGTAAGTGGTTGTCGAACTTTACGTCGATAACTGGGCCCATGACTGCGACTACGCGGCCTTTCATGCCGTATTCGTTCATCGTGTTAGCCTCCTACAATCTAGAGAGCGTGCGCTTATTCAAGCGCCGACGCACCTCCGACAATCTCTGTGATTTCTTGTGTGATCGCTGCTTGACGCGCGCGGTTGAACTTGAGTTTGAGTCCGCGAATGAGTTCATCCGCATTATCTGTCGCACTCGACATCGCCGTCATCCGGGCTGCATGCTCTGATACTTTCGCATCGAGCAATGCGCCATAGATGAGTCCTTCCGCATAACGTGGGAGGAGCGCCGCTAAGATCGTTTCTTCTTCTGGTTCGTATTCATACATCACATTGGATGCGGACTGTTCGATATCCCCAAGCGGGAGCAATTGTTGAATCTTCACTTCTTGGCTGATGACCGAGATAAACGAGTTGTAGCAAAGCTTCAATTCATCAATCTCGCTCTCGCTGAAGGCACCAACCGTCTGTTTGACGATTTCTGCGACTTCAACGAAAGTTGGTTGGTCGTTTAGCCCTGTCATCGCGCTATACACCGGAATGTTGCGTGACTTGAAGAACTGGACACCGACTTTTCCGATTACGTAAAGACGATACTCATCTGTTGATGTGTGCTTGTCTTTAAGTTCGCGGTACACGTCACGCAAGACGCTGGCGTTATATCCGCCTGCGAGTCCGCGGTCTGACGTGATGACGATATAACCAGTCCGTTTGACGGGACGTACTTGAAGCATCGGGTGTGTCGCGCCTGATGTACCACCGGCGATCGACGAGATGACTTCTTGCAACTTGTCCATGTACGGCTTGAAGTTGGCATTGTTCCCTTGGGCCCGGTTCAACTTCGATGCCGACACCATGTTCATCGCTTTCGTGATTTGCTTCGTGCTTTGGGTCGAGGTGATCCGCATCTGGATCTCACGTAATGATGCCATTTCGATTCACCACCTTAATAGACGCTCGTCACCGGATTAAACCGATGGCGAGAACGTCTTTTTGAATTCCGTAATTGCGTCGACCATTGCCTCGTCTGAAGGAAGGTTTCCTGTCTGACGGATTTCACGGCAGAGGTCTTTACGGTTTTGGTCAAGCCATGCGTTCATTTCTGTTTCGAAACGACGAATGTCTGTGACTGGGATGTCATCGAGATGACCTTTCGTGAGTGCGTAGATGATGATAACTTGCTTGTCTACAGAAAGCGGAGCGTTCAAGTCTTGTTTCAAGACTTCAACCGTACGCTGACCACGGTTCAACTTCGATTGTGTCGCTTTGTCGAGATCTGACCCGAACTGAGCGAACGCTTCGAGCTCACGGTATGACGCGAGGTCAAGACGAAGTGTACCTGCAACTTTCTTCATCGCTTTCACCTGTGCCGAACCACCAACACGCGATACTGAGAGACCGGCGTTGATCGCTGGACGTACCCCAGAGAAGAAGAGGTCCGACTGAAGGAAGATCTGACCGTCTGTGATCGAGATAACGTTTGTCGGGATATATGCTGAGATATCCGATGCTTGTGTCTCGATGAACGGAAGTGCTGTCAATGAACCACCGCCGAGTTCGTCGTTCAACTTCGCAGCACGCTCAAGAAGGCGTGAGTGGAGGTAGAAGACATCCCCTGGGTAGGCTTCGCGGCCTGGAGGACGACGGAGAAGGAGCGAGAGCTCACGGTAAGCTGCCGCTTGTTTCGAAAGGTCATCATAAACAACGAGGACATGTTGTCCGCGGTCCATGAAGTACTCACCCATCGATACCCCTGCGAATGGCGCGAGATAAAGAAGTGGTGCCGGCTGTGATGCCGATGCCGAAACAACGATTGTGTAGTCAAGTGCGCCGTTTTGACGAAGCGTCTCTACTACGCCACGTACAGTCGATTCTTTCTGACCGATTGCAACGTAGATACAAATCATGTTCTCTTCTTTTTGGTTGATGATCGCATCGATGGCAACAGATGTTTTACCTGTTTGACGGTCACCGATGATGAGCTCACGCTGACCACGACCGATTGGAACGAGGGCGTCAATCGCCTTAATTCCTGTTTGAAGTGGTTCGTGAACCGATTTACGAGCCATAACACCGTAAGCTTTACGCTCGATCGGGTTATAGTTGTCAGTCACGATTGGTCCAAGACCATCGATTGGTTGTCCGAGCGGGTTGACGACACGTCCGAGGAGTGCCTCACCAACTGGAACTTCCATGATGCGACCTGTACGTTTGACAGAATCGCCTTCTTTGATGCCTTTGTAATCGCCAAGGATGATAATCCCGACGTTACCTTCTTCTAAGTTTTGCGCCAAGCCCATTACGCCGTTAGAGAACTCTACGAGTTCCCCCGCCATAACGTTATCGAGTCCGTGTGCACGAGCGATACCGTCACCTACTTGAATGACTGTACCTGTCTCACTGACTTCGATTTCAGAACCGTACGAAGCGATTCGTTCTTTTAGCAGGGCGCTGATTTCTTCAGCTTTGATTGTCATTGAATTCACCCCTATTTCTTACGCATTCAACAATTCACGCTCAAGGCGTGTAAGTTTCGTTTCGATCGTATCATCGTACGTCGTGTATCCGACTTGGACACGGAGTCCACCGATGACTTCTTCATCGACGACGTTATTCAATTGGAGCGTCTTCCCGAGCTTCTGTCCGAAGACGAGTTCGACGTCTTTCAAGTCTGTTGCCGACAATGGGTAGGCGCTTGTGACAATACCCTCTGCAATTCCACGATAGTCGTTGATAAATTCGCGGACGTAACGTGGCAATGCGCGAACCTCTGCCGCACGGTCGTTTTCGACCATGACGAGAAGTGTGTTCACGACAATCGCCGTCATATCACCAAAGCTGTCTTTTAAAAGCTGTGCAAGCTCGCTGTCACTGACTGCCGGATTCGTTAAGAGATCCATGAGTTCAGGAGTCGCGTGGAGCACTTCATCGAGCAGACGCACTTCCGCTTCGACTTGGTCGAGCGTGCCTTGTTCCCGCGCTAAGTCGAAGAGCGCTTTGGCATAGCGTTTTGCTAATGATGCGTTCATCAGTTCGCACCTTTCGCTTTAGACAGGAAGTCTGTGACGAGGGCACGCTGTTTCGCTTCATCACCTTTAAGGTCTGTTTGAAGGACGTGGCGTGCTGCCGAAAGCGCCTGTGTGACGACTTCCGTTTGAAGAGATTGTTTCGCAAGCTCACGCTCGCGCTCAATCGCTTTCTCTGCCTCGATTTTAATTTGTTCGGCTTCCAAACGCGCCTGCTCCACCAAGCGTGCTTGTTCTGCTTCTGCTTGTCGACGGCTGGCGTCGAGCATTTCTTTTGACTCAGTACGTGCTGCACTGAGTGCATCACGTTGTTCAACGACATAATGTTCCGCATCTTTGCGGCTCTTTTCAGCGAGTTCAATTTCGTTCGCTACATACTCTTCACGCTGTCTCATCATTCCAAGGAGTGGTCCCCCAAGCAAATTTCTTCAACAGGGCCAAGAGTACGAGGAATGTGAAAATTGTAAAGATCATATCCAGAATGCGGAGGCCTTCGCCGCCAGCACCAGCTGCAATCATCATCGTATCCATGCATACCCTCCTCTTGACTAAATAAGTGAGGGAGACGTGCTCCCTCTCATGCTATTCTCGTTAACTCGGAATCAAGAGTTGAGGAGAAGGAAACCGACAGCCACACCGATGATCGGGAGGGCCTCAACCAAACCGATACCGATGAACATTGTTTGACGAAGTTCGTTCTTGAGTTCTGGTTGACGTGCTTGCCCTTGTACTGTTCCGTATACGATCAAACCGTTACCGATACCAGCTGCGAGTGCTCCAAGTCCGATAACAAGTGCTGTTGCGAGAAGATTAAGTTGTTCCATTGTGTATATTCCTCCTAAAAGTTAAGTAAATAATTTGATTGTAACGCTTTGGCGAGATGTCCGAATCAATGTTCGGCCGAAGCTTTGTGCCCGATGTACACCATTGCAAGCGTCAGGAAAATGTAGGATTGGATAACCCCGATAAAGATTGAGAAACCTTGCCATAGAATCATTGGGAAGACCGCAAAGATTGCACCGAGCGGGTTGAGTGCGCCTTCGGCTGTAATCGCGAGTCCCAAGATGATGGTAATCATGATTTCACCGGCAAAGATGTTACCGTATAGACGCAAACCGAGCGTCAACGTGTTCGCAAACTCCTCGATCAATTTGATCGGAAGCAAGAACCAGACTGGTTTTACGAATTCCGCCGAATAGTGTTTCAATCCGTGCAGTTTCACCCCGTAATAGTGCGACATTGCAACGACGAGTGTCGACAACGCCAAGGTTACGTAAGGATCGGCTGTCGGTGAGTTGAACCACAAATAGTGTCCGGAAATGACGTTAAACGGTAGACCCATCAAGTTTGAGAAGAGAATGAACAAAATCAACGTCATCCCAAATCCAATAAAGCGTCCTCCTGTCTTCCAGTCCATCGCACTTGCGATGATTCCACGTACGAACTCCGCGAAGAATTCCATGAAGTTTTGTTTGCCAGTCGGCTTCATTGCCAAACGTCTTGTCCCCCAAATGGCGAATACGAAGACGAGTAACGCTGCAACTAGCACTGTAATGACGTTCGTCCAGCTCCCGTATAACGTATAGTCCCCAAAGTGCAGAGAATATGTGGGAAACTCATGACCCATTAATATTCACCTCTTTTCCTGCTGAGCTGGGCAAGTGTAAACTCGCCAAATTGTATGATGTGGCCGGCGATTAGACCAGTTACCACCGCGATGACGGACACTCGATCCTCGTAGAGAAGACCGACTATCACTGCTAACGCACCGACCGCCATTCTTGAAACGGTCCCGTGCGACTTTGGTCGTCGTCCATGCTCGATGACGTCATACATACGTATGACACTTCGATTCTGCATATGTAGAATGATGAGACTCCCGACCCCGCCGATGAACAATCCGAGAAAAACGGCTTTGTACATCGGGACGATGAAGGCGCCAACTAACAAAATTGCAAACCAAATGGTAAACCATTTCGTATAACGCTTCATCAACTCTTTTTGTGCTTTTCTGTCTGCTTGAATCGTATTCATTCGTCCTCTCCTGTCAATAAACTCCGAAGGGTGAGAACTAGCGCCGTAACCCCGAACACGAGTCCAAGGATAATCGACACATTCCAACCAAACGTGCCCCAAAATTCACGTCTTTCGCCGTACTGTCCGACGAGATAACCGATGACAATCGGTCCAGCAAGTGCTGTCGAGATTTGTGAAGCGAGCGAGGCATAGGATAGATAACGATTGTCTTTTTTCGCCATCCAAATCCCCCTTTCGAGTCTCACGTGCTCCCTTGTTCTTCACGAATTCACACTCGCGTGACCATCAAAAGTCACACAAGTTCAGAGTAATAGAAATGGCATAAGAAGTCAATGAATTTCACAATTATAAAAGCGCTTTAAATCAATTCGTATCAATAGTTTTACGCACTTCATAAACTAAACGATCAAAGCACTTTTTTAAGAAAGTGTGAAGAAACGTTGAAATAAAAATGTTGACTTTATAACATTTCACAAACGGAATCAGATGAAGAATAGTTCAGTTATACCCCCACGTTTTGGAAAATTCAATCGGTAAACGCTTACGTTCACAAAGAGTTACGAAACGTCTGTTGACTTCATTTTGAAATCGTTTTCAACGTCCTGTATCAGTATACCGAGGATGTTTTTACCATGTCGAGCGATTTCGCCCATTTTTTTGTGAGGAATCTCATACTGTTCAAAATCCCTTTCTCAATCCTGGTTTTATATTCGAAATCGAGGGATTCTGTTTAAATAAGAAAGAATAGATAAATTCCATCCCAGTTCGCCATTCTTCTCGCTCTAGTTTTGTGTCTATTTTGTGACATCCGTAAATGATAAATATTATTCAGTGTCAATCGTAAAAAAAGCGAGAATCGCATAGGCGATTCTCGCTTTTAAGTCATTACTTCGTACCAAACAAACGGTCACCCGCATCCCCAAGTCCAGGAACGATATAACCGTGGTCATTTAATTTTTCATCGAGTGCAGCAAGATAGATCTCTACATCCGGATGTTCTGCTTGTACACGCTCTACGCCTTCTGGTGCTGCGCAGAGGCATGCCAACTTGATTGACTTCGCTCCGTGTTTCTTGAGTGATGCAATCGCATCAACAGCCGAACCACCTGTCGCGAGCATCGGGTCAACAACGATAAAGTCGCGTTCTGTGACGTCTGTCGGAAGTTTCAAGTAGTATTCGTGTGGCTCAAGTGTTTCCGGATCGCGGTAAAGACCGATATGACCGACTTTTACGTTCGGCATCATTTTGAGGAACCCATCCACCATACCAAGTCCTGCACGTAAAATAGGGACGATTCCCAATTTCTTGCCGGCAATCATCTTTTGAGTGGAAACAGAGACCGGTGTCTCGATTTCTACGTCTGTTAGGGGTAGGCTGCGCGTGATTTCGTATGCCATAAGTGAAGAAACTTCGTCGACGAGTTCACGGAACTGCTTCGTCCCCGTCTCTACTTTACGCATAATCGTCATTTTGTGCTGAATCAAAGGATGGTCATAAACATGTACTTTTCCCATCTTGCTTCACTCCTCTCTCATTCTCTCTCGAGCATTGTACCCTAACTCTGTTGAGATGGGTAGAGCCAACTTCTATTTTATCAAAGGTCAGACGCCACTTATGGTTGAATGACCTGGAAATAATCATTTCCCGGAAGTTCATACGATTGAGATGTGTGTTGATCGACTAAATAGAGTTCTGTTTCCGTTTTCCATACGTCAAAGGATTGCTCAGTCAATTCTTCATACAAATGCAAGTCTCCGATTTTGACAGCTGTAGACGTTTTTTCATGCGGCTGAATATGAGACAAGGCGTCAAACAACTCTTGCGTTTTTGGTCCGTCTAGCCAGATTGTATCTTGTTCCGATTCAAAAACCGCCAAGCGCGTTTCCCCTTCGGCGGGGCGCGTGGACATCTTGTTTGTAACAGGACGGCGGACATGTCCCCAAATTTCAAGGACCGTTCCATATGTTTTCGATAACGATAACGACGTCTCTTCAGCCACACCCCCTTCAATCGGTCGGTCCGATAAGATGATGCGTTTCATGAGTTCGCGATGATTTCCCTTTAGTGAAATCTCTTCTTTCGGATCGACTTTCATATAAGGAGCCTCATATATATTCGGTAGGACGAGTTGTTTGAGCGAGGACGTCTCTCCGATTTGTAGGGTGAGACGATCATCGGCCCGTCTCGTCAAGAAAACATACCCTTCATTCTCTCCGCTTTGAAACGGGAATAGTTTTGGTTCAATGATCGGGTCAAGTGTACGCCCGTTTCGAATCGTCTCGAACGTCACATAGATCGCTCCCGTATCCGGTGTCGTATAACGGAAAGCCGAATCGGGCATCACTTCTTCATGCGTCTCGTTCAAGGTGAACGTACTTGTAATCGATTCAAGGTCATCGATGCGCTCAAACTCTATTGTCGAGACCACTTTCGACTCTTGAAAATGATCTGGTTCGAGTGCTTCAAACGCTTGAATCGGCTCCACGGCAAACGTTCGCTCCATCAACTCATTGCTGTTCGCACAGGTGACATAACGTTCATCCCCCGCCGCAAAATATTTCACCGTTTTGGAACCGAGTACTTCATAGAGCGGATGATGAAATGTCACTTCCGCCACCTTTGCTCGTCGCTCTGGTAAGACATCTGTCGGACGACGCTCACAGTATGTAAGTAGCTTCTCTTGTGTCTGTTTCATTAACGGTATCTCAGGATCTTGCTCGACTCGATAGGAAGACAAAGGACGTAATTCAATCGCGTTCAACGTCTCGGCACCACATCCACTCAACAAGATACAACTGAGCAAGATTCCCCAATACGTACGCATTGATGTTCCTCCTCATTCCCAATTAGGTGGAAACCACCTAAATTTTTCTTGTACATCATAACATAGAACCTATTTTTGTGATGATTTCAGAATTATTACGTTTCTGACGATTTGACGAAAGCGGTCCAACTCATTTTATGCTTCAACGTCTAGCAACAAAAAAAGAACTAATCCATCAAGAGATTAGTCCTTTTTATCACTTCATTAGTCATCTTCTCGCTCATCCTCGGATGAGTCATCTTGAGATGAGTCGTCCTGCGAAGAATCATCTTGTTCATTCTGGTCGTCCTCTGATTCACGATCGACTTCAATGACCGCCCCATCTTGATTTAGCTCAAGTTTGACAGGGTCGCCGACACGCGGAGTGTCATCATCGATTTCAGAACGTGCGGCAAGTGGATATACGTTGTCTTTCCCATCAATCTTAATCGTGACTTCTTGATTTGTTAGTTTGACGAGCGTGCCGTAAATATACGCATCATCATCACCACTCTCACGGTCCACTTCCTTCACTTCATCATCTCGGTTCAATTCGAGTTTTACCCGGTCACCCACTTGCGGTGTATCGTCATCGATTTCATGTGTCGCCGCTAAAGGGTATGTCGACTCTTTTCCATTGAAGCTGATGGTGACATCTTCTTTCGATAACTTCACGAGCGTCCCGTATAGTTCATAGTCGTCTCCATCTCCCACTCGCGCTGCTGACGAATCATCTGATGCGCTACTTGAGCCATCCGATGTAGCAGGGTCATCTGGGTTGCCCGTTGATCGATCGTCACTCGCTTGATTGATTGCTTGTGGAACAATGACCGTATCCGTCTGATTCCCGTTTACGTAAAATCCAATTCCAACAATTGCCATGACAGCTAATAATGCGCCGATAATCCAACCGATGCGTTTCATGTTTGTTTCCTCCTCATGATGTGTTCTTCTTATTTTCATCATAAGCCTCTTCCGTGAGAGCATATTTAAGGCTTCATTAGAAGTTGATGAGAAAATGCGAAATATTCATCATCGAGTCAGGAAAAATATACTGCCATCCGGATGATTCGATCTACTCCCGATCGTCCACTCATTCAAGTCCGCCACTTCTTTCGCAATCGCGAGACCAAGACCACTCCCACTGCGATCGCGCGCTTCATCTAATCGGTAGAATCGATCGAACAGCCGATTCCTCACATCATCCGAAAGAATCGGTCCTCGATCGCGTACCTCAATTCGATCACTCTTCAAATGAAGGCTCGTCTCTTCCGCATACTTCAAACTATTGTCTAATAGGATGACAAGAATCCGCTGTAACGACTCACGATGACCAAACCAGCTTCCTGTAGCTTCAATAGGTAAATGGACGCCGTGCGACCGCAAAAAACGTTCTCCTATTGATTCCCCAAGTTCAGCTAAATCGATTTCTTCTCGCTCTACCTGTTCGAGTGCAGCAAATCGATTCAATTCGAGCATAGGTTCAATCAAATCATTTCGCATTTGACGCGACTCCGTTAAAATATGGTCAATCGCTTCGGCACGTACACTCTCATCTTCTTGTCCCCATCGTTGTAATAACTTCGCATAGCCCTCGATGACGGTCAACGGTGTCTTGAGTTCATGTGAAACATCGGCGACGAAACGACGTTGTTGCTCCATCGTCCCTTCGACTCGCTCGATCATATGATTAAATCCGTCCGAAAGAGTCGTCACTTCATCCTTTCGGTCAGCCACTTCGATTGTCTCTAACTTACCGGACTCCGTGATCCGTTCCATCGTCTCTGTCAATCGGCGTAACGGTGACAGACCTTGACGTAAAATCCACCACGTCCCTAGGAACGTCAAGAGAACGGCAAGGAAGAACATGACGAGAAAAATGGTTGCGAGCGCTTGAATCGTATTGCTCACATCTCGATCCTGAAAGCCGAACGCTAGTCCATCCGTCGTCGCGACCACAAACCAATCATCGATGAGGGCCGGTTCCCCATAATTGATGGGAAACGTCGTTCCGTCTGGCACTTCTCCCCCGATGATTCCCCATTCACCGTTTTCTTGACGTTCTAACACGACACTGTCCTCATGAAGCGACAATACCGCATCGCTATTCCGGACATCTTCTTCCAAGAGATTCAACGCCTGCAGTAACACGTCAAAACGCGAATCGACAATTTCCTGTCTGGCGACGAACCAGGTCACGCCAAAGGAGACGAGAAGAAGCAACAACATGAACCCTGTCATCGCCCACGCAATTTTTGTTCGTAGCATCGGTCACTCACCACGCTTCAACATATAGCCGACACCGCGAACCGTTTGAATCCAAGAGCCGGTCAGTTTTTTCCTTACGTATCGGACATACACGTCCACGACATTCGTATCCCCATAGTAGTCGAATCCCCACACGTGTTCGACGAGTTGGTCACGCGTCAAAACACGCTCCGGATTCTCTAAAAAGAAGACCAACAAGTCAAACTCACGTCGAGTCAAATCTACTTTCTTTCCGTCACAATATACTTCATGACGATTCACGTCGACAGTCAATGTTTCGTACGTCAACACCTGTTCAGAATGGTCCTGACGAACAAGCTGGCGCATTCGTAAAAATGCCCGAATTCGTGCGAGCACCTCTTCTATTTCAAATGGTTTCGTGATGTAATCATCTGCACCAAGATCAAGACCACTCACTTTGTCGTATCGATCACCACGGGCCGTCACCATCAGAACCGGTAACAAAGGTCGCTCTTCTTTCAGACGACGGACCACCTCGAGTCCACTCATTTGAGGTAACATCACGTCAAGCAACACGAGGTCGACATCGTCAGCGAGAGCTCGTTCCAAACCGGTACGACCGTCTGTCGCCACCATGACCGCATACCCCGCATGCTTCAATTCCAACTCCAGTAATCGCGCAATCTTCGAATCATCTTCTACGACGAGAATCGTCTGCATCCTGCTCACTCCTTTGAAAAAACGCCGAGCAGTTCGCTCGACGTATTGTTATTCATTTCCCGAATTCAATCCGCAAAAAACAGACGAACGCCTTCTGGAACGGCTTGCTCGATTCGTCTTTCTAAATCATCTTCCCATTCATCCCACTTCGTATCGACTTGTTCCATCTGCTGTTCGACTTCCAGCGCCGCTAGCGATAGTTGCGACAGGCTGGATTGTCCAGGTGAAGTGAAGAACAAAAATCCGGCAAGTCCGATTCCCATAAGTCCGATCGCCAATAAAGTTGTTCCAATGGTTTTCATTACACGTTTCATACACGCATCCCTCCTACCTCAAATCATACGACAGGAAAACGAGAAATCGTGGTGTACTTCATTAGAATTTCATGAGAAAAGGCGCTACTCATGTAGCACCTTATTCTTCGAGCACGGACTTCGCAATCGGTGCCCAATACGTCCCTTCCATCTCAGAAACGGTCGTCAACGTTTCACGGTACGCCGGGTCATTCGCTTTTTTCTCGGCAATCCCTTTCATCCAAAGGACATCTGCCTTGTAACCAGATTCTGGATACGATTCGAGATAAGCTGCATAGTCCGCAATGTCCGCTTGTCCCAATTTATTGTCGACAAGAAGTCGATAAAACCCAACTGCTTGTTCTTGTCCGACTTTCGCTTTTCCACCTAATAGGCGGTCGGCTTTTTCATACTGTTTATCTTGAACAAGTGCTTCTACCTCAGCCAGCGGTACAACATCCGTTGATGTGTCCGGTGCTTCTTCAGTTGATTCCTTTGGCTTCTGTTCGTCCGAATCTTGAAGTTTCTCATTCTCTTCTTCGAGTCGGGCGACTTCTGCCTCGAGCTCTTCAAGGCGTTCTGCGAGTGCTTCTTCTTCCGTTACGGTCTCGACAACGACTTCGTCCGGCTCGTCCGGCGAGACGACGGGCGGTTCGGCATCTGGCCAAAATATGAGCGCTCCAGCCGCAAGACTGACCACTAGCGGAAGTCCAAGCCATTTCTTATCGAGCTTGAACGCCTGTCGCCACTCGGCTAAATCAGAATGTTGGATGACAGCCGACGAGAACGAACGAAAGCGGCGCTTGGCCGCTTTTCTTCCGTTCGCCTTCACTTCTAGCGCAAGACCTAGTCGATGGAAAGCAGCAGGCACTTTCATCCCGAGGAGCGGCACGATTCGTTCGCTCGCTTCTTCATAATAGCCATGGTCGAGGAGCGTCGTGATGACACCAAACTCACTGGCGACAAGACGGAAAGAAGGATCGTATTCCCCTTTACGAGCCAACCATTCTGTCATATCGAACAATGGAAGTTCGGATAGCTCTCGTTCTGCTAGTGTCCGAATATCCATTGACTCAGCCTCGTTCAGGGTAAAGCGGGAACTTCGCCGTTAACGATTGCACGTCTTGAAGTGCTTCCGCGATTACCGCCTCGTCTTCATGTTGTTTCAGCACACGCCCGATGAGACGTGCCACTTCTTTCATATCCGCTTCTTTGAAGCCACGAGTCGTCATCGCAGCCGTTCCAAGACGGATTCCGCTTGTGACAAACGGTGATGCTGGGTCGAATGGAATCGTGTTTTTATTGACCGTGATTCCTGCTGCATCCAATGCATGCTCAGCTGCTTTACCTGTGATGTCGATTCCTCGAAGATCGACAAGCAAGAGGTGATTGTCCGTTCCGCCCGATACGATTCGGAGCCCCTCTTCTTCAAGGCCTGCCGCAAGTGCTTGTGCATTCGCAATGACTTGACGTTGGTAATCTTTGAATTCCGGTTGGAGTGCCTCACCGAACGCGACCGCTTTTGCCGCGATGACGTGCATGAGCGGTCCTCCTTGAATCCCTGGGAAAATCGACTTATCGATCGCTTTGGCGAACTCTTCTTTACAAAGAATCATCCCTCCACGTGGTCCACGGAGCGTCTTGTGCGTCGTCGTCGTGACGAAATGCGCATGTTCGACCGGGTTCGGATGCAGACCTGCTGCCACGAGTCCAGCAATGTGCGCCATATCGACCATAAGATAAGCATCGACACTGTCCGCGATCTCACGGAACTTCGCGAAGTCGATTGTACGTGGGTATGCCGACGCTCCCGCAACGATCAATTTTGGCTTATGTTCCTTCGCAAGTGCAGCGACGACGTCGTAATCGATGTGTTCTGTCTCTTTGTCTACACCATATTCGACGAAGTTATATTGCACACCTGAGAAGTTGACCGGGCTACCGTGCGTCAAGTGACCACCATGAGACAAGTTCATTCCGAGAACCGTATCTCCTGCTTCAAGCACCGTGAAGTAGACTGCCATGTTCGCTTGTGCACCCGAGTGTGGTTGTACGTTCGCATGTTCTGCACCGAACAATTCTTTCGCACGGTCACGCGCCAAGTTCTCAGCGACGTCGACAAACTCACAGCCACCGTAATAGCGGCGTCCCGGATATCCTTCTGCATATTTGTTCGTCAATACGCCTCCTTGCGCTTCCATGACCGCTTCTGAAACAAAGTTTTCTGAAGCGATGAGTTCGATGTTGTCGCGCTGACGACCGAGCTCGTGTTGCATTGCCTCAAATAATTCCGCATCCTGCACTTTCAACTTCGTCGTGTTTACCATGTGAAGACCCCCTCTAAATGTCTAAAAATCAACACCCCCATCGTACCACACGCTTGTTTTTTTGGGTATCGCAATAATCTGATGAAAAGTTGGGTATCATTAATAAGAATGTAACTGTGAGGAGGCCATTTATGATTGAGACAAAAGAACTGACGATCACACCGTTCGAACGGACACGAACGGTCCGAATCTACACACCTGCCGACTACGAGACTTCCGAAAAACGATATCCGGTCCTCTACATGCACGACGGACAGAACTGTTTTGATGACGAGGATGCGAGCTACAACATGAGCTGGCGCGTCGGTGAATATTTAGACGCCTCGAAGCGTGACTTGATTGTCGTCGCCCTCGATAGTGCACCAGGCGAACAACGACTCGATGAGTATGGACCGTGGGAAAACCCTTATATCGGTGAGAGTTTGCTCGGAAGTGACATCGTGCTCGGCGGGCAGGGTTCGGCGTATATCGAATACATCGCGCAGGAATTGAAACCTCAAATCGATGCTGACTATCGGACGATTCCGGAAGAAACAGCGATGATGGGAAGTTCGATGGGTGGGCTCATCTCGATATATGCAGCATGTGTATATCCAGACGTCTTCAAGCGTGTCGCTTCCCTGTCCTCTGCATTTTGGTTCAACCAAACCGAGCTGGAACAATTGATTGAAGCGAGCGATTTGAAGGGCGTCGAGCGTCTTTACTTGGACGTCGGCGCAAAAGAAGTCGAGGAACCGATCGAAAATGGACCGACGAACGAGATGTATTGTGAGTCGAGCGAACGCGTGTACAACTTGTTAAAAGACAAGGTCGAACACATCCGCTTCGAAGTGATTGAAGAAGGAGTTCACAACGAGCTCGCCTGGCGTGAGCGTTTCCCGATGGTCATCTCCTATCTTTTTGGAGAAGATTTATAATTTGAACAAAAAAAGCATCGCATTCGGTCGAAAAACCTAAATGCGATGCTTTCTTCATTTATTTGGATACTGAGCCCGTGGCCCACCAATCAGTTTCGGTCTCGTGACTGCGAACGTGACGTACGCCTCTCCGAGATGCTTCGATGATAACCGAACCGGTATCGCGACCGGTTTCAAATGCATCCCAATCAATGTCGAGCCGATATCAATCCCGGCATCTGCTTGAATCGATTCGACGACACATGGTTCATCAAAGTTGGCATAAGCCTTCTCTGACATCGCTCCGCCCGCGGACCGGATCGGGACGACCGTCACTTCTGTGAGACCGAACTGTTTGAGTGTCCGGCGCTCAACGGTGAGGGCACGATTGATATGCTCACACCCTTGAAACGCCAAATGGACACCTGTCTTCTTTCTAAATTCAAGGAATGCTTCCATCAATTCGCTTGCGACATCAATGGAACCTGCCTTCCCAATCGTTTTTCCGAGCACTTCACTCGTCGAGCATCCAATGACGAGAATGCGCTCATCATTCAAAGGGAACCGTTCGTGAAGCTCCGTCAAAAATCCGAGAAGTTCCGTCTTCATTTGACTCACTTCGATTCGTAAGCACTCATCTTGTCGACACGGTTTGAATGGCGACCGCCTTCAAAGTCCGTATCGAGCCACGTCGTCACCAAGTCGAGTGCAAGACCAGGTCCGATGACACGCTCGCCCATCGTCATGATGTTCGAATCGTTATGCTGACGTGTCGCTTTTGCACTGAATGAATCATGGACGAGTGCCGCACGAATCCCTTTGACTTTGTTCGCCGCAATCCCGATTCCGATTCCCGTACCGCAAATCAAAATCCCACGATCGAATTCACCTGCCGCTACCGCTTCTGCGACCGGGATGGCCACATCCGGGTAGTCAATCGAGTCCGCTGAGTGCGTCCCGAAATCTTTATACTCATGTCCGAGTTCCTCAAGCAAGGCTACGATTTCTTTCTTCAAGTTGAAGCCGCCATGATCAGCGCCAATTGCAATTTTCATTCGTTCATTCCCCCGTCTTCTTTGGTAGGCGTCTCGGTGGTTTCGTCACCTTTGACCCATCATTCGTTAATTTTAACACAAGTCGATTCACGAGTGGTTCGAGCTCGTTTCGCACCTGGCGATACACATTCATCGAACCGCCGAACGGATCGTTGATGTCCCGTTCGAGTCCCGTCACGAATTCATAGAGCGTGTACGTCCGCTCAGACAAATCCGGGTATGTATCCCGAATTTGTTCACGGTGTGCGCGTGTCATCGTCAAGATGATATCCGCCCAATTCCCTAACACTTCATCGAACGTCTGGGTGACATGATCGAGCTCAATCCCACGTTCTCTGAGAACTTGCAGTGCGTTTTCTGAAGCATCGAATCCTTGCATCGTCCGTAGACCAGCTGAGCGAATATCAAACTCATCCCCGGTCATCTTCGAACGGAGCAAGGCCATCGCCATCGGGCTTCGGCACGTGTTGCCACTACATATGAATAATACGCGTTTCATTGACATCGCGTGTCCTCCTCTATGTCTTTAGGCATCTTTCGTCGGGTGCACAATCTTTCCGCCCGCCGCTTTGTATAAACGGTTATAGACGGCAAGTGCGACTCCGACAGGTTCAATCGTGTTCACATAAATCTCATCCACGTCTGTTTCATCAAATCGACGAAGCGCGTCGTATAAACGTTGCGCCGCCACTTCCATCGAGGTCCCAAGTGAATACGTGACCTCAGCCGGTGTCGGGTTCTCGTCGAAGACGAGTGCACCGATTCGCAACCCCGCTTGCTTCCGCTCCTCGATGACACGTTCTAAATCTTTGCGTGTGCCATCGACTAAAAAAACAGGTGCCGTTGGGGCATAGTGCGTGTACTTCATTCCCGGCGATCGTGGTGTGGCTTCATCGTTACTCAAATTGGCATCTAAGGCGACCGGTCCAATGACAGCTTCCATTTCTTCTCGCGTCACACCACCTGGTCGTAAAATCGTTACCGTGTCCCCCGTACAATCCACAACGGTTGACTCGACTCCGATTCCGGTAGGACCCCCATCCACGATTCCTGCGATTCGTCCGTTCAAATCATCCGCGACATGTTGAGCAGTTGTCGGCGAAGGTCGTCCGGAACGATTCGCACTCGGAGCCGCAAGCCCTAACCCTGACTTACGAATCAACTCGAGTGCTGCCGGATGATTCGGCATCCGGAGTCCGATGGAATCGAGGCCTGCGGTCACGAGCGAAGAGGCTCGTCCGTTTGAAGGCAAGATGATCGTCAAAGCGCCTGGCCAAAACGCATCCATTAAGCGTTTGGCAACAGGAGGAATCGAATCGACAAACAAACTCGTTTGGTCAATTGAAGCGATATGGACGATGAGCGGGTTATCCGACGGACGACCTTTTGCCTCAAAAATCTTTCGAATTGCCACATCGTTCATGGCATCTCCAGCGAGACCATAGACGGTTTCTGTCGGCATGGCGATGATTTCACCCGCTTGAAGAAGACGTACCCCCTCTTCAATCTCATTCGAATTAATCCATTTCGTTTCCATACGCAATCCCTTCCCTTACGGCATAGACGATACGGTCCTTGCCGTTTATATCTTTTAAAATACCCGTTTCTGCTTCAGGATAACGTTCAGACAGTAATGATTTCACATCTTGTCCTTGGTTATACCCGATTTCAAACGCAATCAAATGCCAATCGGCACGTAAGACGCGCACCGATTCCAATATTAATTGCCGATACATGTCGAGCCCATCCTTCCCTCCGAAGAGCGCAAGGTGCGGTTCGTAGCCGACGACCGTCTCATCTAACAGCTCATCGGCCTCGATGTAAGGCGGATTTGAGACGAGAACGCGAATCGAGTGGTCCGCAATCGGTGCGAGCCCGTCTCCTTCATAAAACCGTACAGTTGCGCCAAGTGTGGCTGCATTTCGTTTAGCGACTTCAATCGCCTCACGCGAAATATCGACCGTCTGTACACGTACGCCGAGCTCGAGGCTCAAGGTAATCGCAATGGCCCCGCTTCCTGTCCCGACATCGACAATCTCATCATCCTTAATGTGACGAAGTTGCCCAAGTACCCAGTCGATCAACTCTTCCGTTTCTGGTCTCGGAATCAACACATCCCGGTTCACTTCAAACGAGCGCCCGTAAAACGGAGCATGTCCAATCACGTGTTGTACCGGTTCTCCGATCAATAAACGCTCGATTCCCGTCTCGAACCGTGCCGCTTCATCTGAAGACAATTCATCCGACAAACGAACGAGGAGACCGGTGCGATCGACTTGCAACACATGCATGAGCCACCATTCGGCAGCCGCACGGTCGCGCCCAGCTTCAACTAGTCGTTCTTCCGTCTGCTTAAGTAGCGCGGCAATCCGCATCATTCCGCATCCTCCATGAGACGTGCCTGTTCGTCCATGATGAGTGCGTCGATAATGTCTTCGAGTTCACCTGCTAGGACACGGTCTAACTTCTGAAGGGTCAATCCAATCCGATGATCTGTGACACGACTTTGTGGGAAGTTGTATGTGCGGATTCGCTCGGAACGGTCACCTGTTCCGACAGCCGATTTTCGTTGCGCAGACAACTCTTCCATATGTTCGCTTTGCATTTTGTCATACAGGCGTGCTCGAAGGACCTTCATCGCCTTATCCTTGTTTTTATGCTGCGACTTCTCATCTTGACATGATACGACGAGCCCTGAAGGAATGTGTGTCAAACGGACAGCTGATTGCGTCGTGTTGACCGATTGTCCCCCTGGACCAGATGAAGTGAACGTATCAACTCGTACATCTTTCATATCGATATGCACTTCGACATCCTCTGCTTCCGGAAGAACGGCAACCGTTGCTGTGGACGTATGAATTCGTCCGCCCGATTCAGTCGATGGGACTCGCTGCACACGATGGGCTCCGTTCTCAAACTTGAGCTTTGAATAGGCACCTGCCCCGTTGATCATGAACGTGACTTCTTTAAATCCACCGAGTTCGGTATAGTTCGCGTCAATGAGTTCCACTTTCCAATTTTGACGTTCAGCGAATCGCGTATACATCTTATATAAATCTCCTGCAAAGAGTGCCGCTTCGTCTCCGCCTGCTGCTCCTCGGACTTCGACGATAACGTTCTTGTCATCGTTCGGGTCTTTTGGAAGCAATAAAATCCGCAGTTTCGCTTCTAGCTCTTTGACTTCTGGCTCGAGGAGGTTCATCTCTTCTTTTGCCAATTCACGCATGTCGGCGTCGAGCGTCCGGTCTTCAAGCATCGTCTTCGCTTCCTTGAAAGCTGTACTTGTTTCTTTATACTGACGATACATCTGTACCGTCTCTTCTAGTTGTGCCTGCTCTTTCGAATATTGTCTCAACTTCGTCGAGTCACTGAGCACCTCAGGATCGGCGAGCATTTCATTCAATTGCATGTAACGATCTTCTAATACACTTAAACGGTCAAACATGATGATCCGTCCTTTCTCCGTCAAATCAAACTCTATCTATTATAGCAAAAAAACGGACCGCCGAGGGCGGTCCGTCAATTCATCAGTCTACCACCGTATGGCGGACCGGATGTGGTTTATTCGGTACATCATGACAATGTCGGCATCGTGGTTCGTAAGACTCGAAAGCCCCGACCAAGATGACCGGGTCCTCATACCGAGCAGGTTGCCCATCGATCAGACGTTGTGTCCGCGAAGCAGGCGCGCCGCATGACAAACAGATGGCCTGTAGTTTCGTCACGAACTCCGCGCGTGACAACAGTTCAGGCATCATCGTGAACGGTTCGCCTCGAAAGTCCATATCGAGCCCAGCGCAGATGACGCGTTTGTCTTCGTTCGCAAGTTGTTCGATGACGTCTACAATTCCTTCATCAAAGAATTGCACCTCGTCAATCGCGATGACCTGTGTTTCTTCACGAACGGCATCATACAAGTCTTGGCTTGATGCGATTGGCACGGCCACGACCGAGTTCCCTGTGTGTGAGACGACGTTCTCTTCATGATACCGGTCGTCGATTGCTGGTTTGAACACTTGGACCGGAATCTTTCCATAATGAGCACGGCGGACTCGGCGAATCAATTCCTCCGACTTCCCCGAAAACATACTCCCACAAATCACTTCAATCCAACCATATCGGTTCGTCACATGCATCATTGTTCTTCGCCCTCTCCATCGATAATCGCTTTCCGATTATACCTATCTTTCGAGTTGAGGAAAAGGGTTGACTTCTCCTAAATACTGATTGAAAGAACTCCGTCCTTTATTCATCAGCGTTCGCCTCTTTTTGTTCATCGATTAATTTCAATTTTCGCGCAAGCGGTCGAATCGTGAGACCGTGCAGTGTAACGGAAATGAAGACGAGACCGAGTGTGAGCGGCAACATTTGCTTCGCATCGTCAATCCCGAGATGCGCGACTTCTTCAGCAAAGAATCCCGCGACCGTCATCGCGACAATCCCGCGTGGGGCAATCCAACCAATGAACCCTCGTTCCGCTAGCGGCAAACCTCCACCGACGGTCGACAAGTAAATCGCAACTGGGCGAACCAAGAACAGGATGCCCGCAATCGTCAAGAGAAGCGGCCATTGGAAAATATTCAACAGCTCTGCCCGAGACAGGGAAGCCGTCAACAAGATGAAGACAGATGAGATGAGCAAGATTGAAATATCCTCTTTGAATGATTGCAGTTCTTCGATGATTTCTTCATCCCGATGTTTCGTATTGGCCATCGTCATCCCCATCGCCGTAACGGCGAGCAGCCCGACTTCATGCATCATAAGCTCACTGAGTGAGAATAAGATGAGGACAGCCGTCAACGTAACCGAGGCACGGAGATAGCGAGGTACTTTTTCTGCCACAAACCATCCCATCAAGAGATGGCCGAACAAGTAACCGAGTCCAATCCCTACAATACAGGCACCTGCAAAGAGGAGTTGCATCCATAAATCCATACCTTCATATACGATGTATCCAAGTCGAACGACGAAGAGCCCGAGTAATGCTCCAACAGGGTCGACAATGATGCCTTCCCATTTCAAAATCGCTCCGACTCGATCTTTCAAGTGTGCCTGACGCAACAACGGAATGACGACAGTCGGACCCGTCACGACGAAGAGCGCCCCCATCGTCCAGGCGACGACCCAATGTAACCCTCCTACATATTGAATGAGTAGCGACATCCCGACAAATGAGAGCGCGACTCCAATCGTGACAATCCGGACGATCGACCTCCGGAACTGATTGATTTCGCTAAAGTGAAGCCCAAGACTTCCTTCGAATAAGATGATGGCGACCGCAAACGAAATGATCGGACTATATAAATCCCCTAATAATTCACGCGGATCGAACAGCCCGAGGATCGGACCCGCCAATACTCCAGCGAGCGTCATAATGATGATTGCCGGGATTTGATAACGCCATGCCAACCATTGAGACATGATGCCGACCCCGATCAACAAGCTAATACTAATGAGTATAAATTCCATAACGGCCCCCTCACGACATACTTTCGTCTCTTTACCCGTGTCGATGCAACAAAAAACCGCCAAGGGCAATCCCTAGGCGGTGAGCATACAACTTTACGATTAACGTTGGTATTTCTTGTTGAAGCGCTCGATACGACCATCTGCAGATGCGAATTTCTGGCGACCTGTGTAGAACGGGTGCGAATCAGAAGATACATCGACACGGATGAGTGGGTACTCGTTTCCATCTTCCATCGTGATTGTCTCGTTAGAGTAACGAGTTGAACCAGTGATGAATTTGAATTCTGTCGTCGAGTCCATGAATACGACTTTACGGTATTCTGGGTGGATTCCTTGTTTCATTGCTTTTCAACTCCTTCGGCCCTAAGTATTCTTTCAACCTAGAGAAAGTTCACTAGAATATAATATCACCCTACTATAGGTTTTACAAGTCTGTTTTCGTTTTTTTCACCGGTCGTCTTTTTTTCTTATCTGCCTCTAGCGCAGCAAAAAAGTCGAGGTTTGTTTTCGTCTCACGGACACGGCGTAAGAACTGTTCGACGAAGTCTGGAGACTCGTTCATCGTACGACGAATCGTCCAGAGCGAATCGAGTTCGTCCTTCCCGAGTAACAACTCTTCTTTCCGTGTTCCCGAGCGACGAATGTCGATTGCAGGGAAGATCCGGCGCTCTGCCAATTTCCGGTCCAGATGCAGTTCCATGTTCCCTGTTCCTTTGAACTCTTCATAGATGACGTCGTCCATTCGCGATCCGGTATCGACGAGCGCTGTCGCGAGGATAGTCAAGCTACCTCCATCCTCGATATTCCGTGCCGCTCCGAAGAACTTTTTCGGTTTGTGGAACGCCGCCGGGTCAATCCCCCCCGAGAGTGTCCGTCCGCTTGGTGGAACAGACAGGTTGTACGCACGCGTCAAGCGTGTGATGGAATCGAGTAGGATGACCACGTCTTTCTTATGTTCCACGAGACGCATCGCGCGTTCGAGAACGAGTTCTGAAATACGCGCATGGTTTTCCGGTGTCTCATCAAAAGTCGAGAACGCCACGTCCGCATCCGGTACAGAGCGTTGAATATCCGTCACTTCCTCTGGTCGTTCATCGATTAGAAGAATGATTAATTCGACGTTCGGATGATTCGTCGTGATCGAGTTGGCAATTTCTTTTAAAAGCGACGTTTTCCCCGCTTTTGGTGGTGCCACAATCAACCCGCGTTGGCCAAACCCGACTGGTGCGATCATATCCATGACACGAACCGAAAGATGGGTCGGCTCTGTCTCGAGCACCATCTGTTGTTCTGGATAAATCGGTGTCAATGCCGGGAAATAATCACGCGAACGCGTCGAGTCCGTCGACTCTCCGTTGACCGCTTCAACACTCAACAAACCTTGGAACCGTTCATTCTCTTTCGGTTTACGGACCTTTCCTGTGACAAGGTCCCCGTTTCGAAGATTAAAGCGACGAATTTGCGATGCAGCGATATAGATGTCTTCGGAAGATTGAGAATAGTTGATTGGTCGGAGGAATCCAAATCCGCCATCATTTTGAGACTGAGGATTCGGTGGGATGATCTCTAAAATACCTTCGAGGAAGTATAAATCTTTTGATTCAGCCTGTGATTTCAAAATACGGAACATGAGCTCACGCTTACGCGCTTCTCGAAAGTTCGGTACTTTGACTTCTTTAGCAATCTCATATAATTCTTTCAACGTCTTCGTTTCAAGCTCACGAAGTGTATAGTTCTTTGTCGGTTCTGTCTGTTGACTCATTCAAGTCACCTATCTTTCTACATTTCATTACAAGAAGCATTCAACTTGATTCATTTGTTCTGCCATCATCTAACCATATTTTGCCCGTGCCGTCACCGTGCAAAAATCACCTTTTGTTCAATCGTTTCCCTCTTGTACAAATCCTTACACAGTAAAAGATAGTTTTGTAACAAAATAAGTGCTATATCCACATATTGTTTCATTTTTGTTACAAGAAAACGCTTTTTTGACTTGCGATTGAAAAATGCTATCGGTCTTGCGCATGATATAGTTTATTTGCACAGGAAACCGGGTATATCCCGCAACTTGTGCTCTACCATTAAAAATTACTCGATTTGTCATATACGAATGTCTTGATTTTAAAAACGGAGGGATTTATACAATGTTAAAGCGTATCGCATCAATCGTCGTCGCTGCCACTGTCGCTTTCTCGGGTCTTATGTTCTCAACAGGTGAACAAGCAGAAGCCGCTACCGGTACATTTGCTTACTCGAAAGTAAACGGTTTGAACATCCGTACTGCCCCGTCACTTACATCATCGAAAGTCGTCGCGAAAATGGATAAAGGTCAACGCTATACATACCTTGGTAAATCCGGTTCGTTCTATAAAATCAACTACAAAGGCACACACCGTTATATCTCAGCTTCTTCAACGTACACATACTTGAAAGCGAACACGTCGACATCAACAACGGTTTCAACGTCATCTTCTAGCAAACGTTCGAAACTTGTCGCTGAATCGAAGAAATATCTCGGAACACCGTATCGCTATGGTGGAACAACAACTTCAGGGTTTGACTGCTCAGGATATACTGGACACGTGTACAAGAAAGCAATCGGAAAAACACTACCACGTTCTTCACGTCAGCAATACTCAAGCGCGAAGAAAATCTCGAAGTCATCGATCCAAGCAGGCGATCTCGTCTTCTTCTCACATTCAGGCGGAACGATTCAACACGTCGGAATGGCACTTAGCAAAACACAAATGATCAACTCAGAAACAGGCGGCGTGAAATACGCGAGCTTCACTTCTGGATACTGGGCACCACGCTATGTAGGCGCTGGATCATATCTCTAATACAATATCACGACTCGGTTCATCGGAACCGAGTCGTTTTTATTTGTTCACATGTTCAATTACATGACGAGAGTCTTTCAAAACAGAAAACGTTCCATCCGTTTCTATGATTACTGCTTCGACTTGTCCTAGAGGAGTGCCACTTGATCGAATCGCTTGAATGACCTCGATCTCTAAAATTCGTTCTTTTTGTAGATGTTCTCTCAAATAATCTCCTTTATAAAACAGTAGAGTTGGTTCTGATTTAATCATTTGATTCACAATGGAGAATCGCTTAGATAGTTTCGCTAATATATATTGTAAGACAATTAGTGTACCGAACGCAGTAAGTCCAGCCAATAAAGAGGTTTGTTGACTAGTCAAGGTCGTTGCCAAAATAGAACCAAGTGCAACGGTCACAATAAAATCAAATGCATTCATTTTTGCCAATGTACGCTTACCAGAAACACGCAACATGAGAATGATAGAAATATATGCTCCAATCCCTGTTAAAATAATCCGAATCATCGTTGATAGTTCCTGCATCAAACTCCTCCCTTATTTTTGCTTCAATGCCCCTCTCGCGTTCGTTGCCGCAAAGACGATCATGAGTACACTCATTGTACCCGCGACTGCGAGCCCTGCCGATAAAGCACCCCAGTCAATCTCCGGTTGCGTCAGAACCGCTCGCATCCCTTCGAAAATATACGTGGTTGGATTGAACGTCGCCGCCACTTTCAACCATTCGGCTTCAATCAATTCTTTCGGAACGAACGTCGTCGACAGGAAAATCAAAGGAAAGAACAACAATGTCCCTGCCTGTGCCGCTTGTGCATTTCGTGTTTTCAAGGCGACGCCCACTGAATATCCTGCGAAACCAAGTCCAAATCCGATTGCGAGTAATACCGTGAAAAAGAATCCAGCGGCACCGACAGGAATCGTGAGACCGAGGAGAAACGCGACAGCAAAAATAAGTAGCGTTTGGACGAGTAATTGCAACATCCCCGCAATCATCGGTCCGAGCACAATCGCCGTACGGGTCGCCGGTGTCAACAAGAGCCTTGCGAAATAGCCACTCTCAATATCTCGGACAAGCGCCTGACCCGTGCCTCCCGCTCCCCCGACTGCACCTGAAACAATGGATACGGGTAAGATGAAATTCAAATAGTCGCTCCCTTCGAACTGAGGCAACGAGGCCACGCTCGACAAGCCACTCGTATACACAAGTAAAAAGAATACAGAAATGATCAAGTTCGGGATGAATGAAAACGGATTTCGAATAGTCGTCAGCAAACTCCGTTTCGTGAATAGCCATGTCTCAGTCCACACGGATCTCGCCTCCTTCATACGATTCGCCTGTCACTTTCAAGAATACATCATCGAGCGATGGTTGCTTGACAGTCAATCGTTCAGGCTGCAACCCTTGTTCATCCAAGGAACGAACAATCTCAGTCAACGTCATGTCACGTAACTCAAACGATACATGTGTGCCATTCGAAGATGTATGAAATCGCGTCGCGGCAAGGGTCGCTTCAGATTCTGTAGCGAAGTCCATCGAAATCGTCTCTCCACCGACGAGCTGTTTCAATTCCTCGGCCGTTCCTTCACTCACAATCTTCCCGTGATTGATGATTGCAATCCGGTCAGCCAACTCATCTGCCTCCTCTAAGTATTGGGTCGTTAAAAAAATCGTCGTCCCGAATTCCTCGTTCAATCGGCGTACTTCATTCCAAATTTCGATTCGGCTCGCCGGATCGAGTCCGGTCGTCGGTTCGTCTAAAAACAAGACCGTCGGACGATGGACGAGTGTGAGAGCCAAGTCGAGACGTCGTCGCATCCCACCGGAATAGGTACCACTCCGGCGATCGGCCGCATCCGTCAGTGAAACGACTTCGAGTAACTCATCGGCTCGACGTTGCGCCTCTTCATTCGACATCTTAAACAAACGCCCTTGTAAGACAAGGAGCTCTCGTCCCGTCAACACTTTATCGATTCCTGTTTCTTGTAAGGCAACTCCAATCGATAATCGGACATCTTTTTCTTGTTTAACGACATCGAATCCATTGACTCGTGCCGCTCCAGATGTCGGTCTCACGAGTGTCGTCAACATTTGCACCGTCGTCGATTTACCCGCACCGTTCGGACCTAAAAACGCAAAGATTTCTCCTTCTTTCACGAAAAATGACACGTCATCGACAGCTGGAACATCCTTGAATGTTTTGACGAGTCCTTCAACCTGAATCATCACACCCACCTCCTGACTATCCATTCCCGTTTTCTGACGCTTTCACCACAAAAAAGTCGTGGACGTTTTCACATCCACGACTTCTGATTATTCTGGTTTCATGACCATTTTTGGTTTTTTCTTAAGTGAGTGGTTCCCTTCGACGAAACGAACGGTACCGGACTTGGCACGCATGACGACCGAATGGGTCTGTCCGCCTTGTGACGTGAATTGGACTCCACGTAACAGCTCACCATCTGTGACGCCGGTCGCCGCAAAGATACAATCTTCACCTTTCACCAAATCATTGAGGAGGAGGATTCGATCCGTATCTTCGATTCCCATGTCATGGCAACGTTGTTTCTGCGCTTCATCTTCCGGGAGCAAACGCCCTTGGAAGTCTCCACCTAAACACTTCATTGCGACTGCAGCGATGACACCTTCTGGCGCCCCGCCTGAACCGAGCAACAAATCGACACCCGTTTTCGGGAAAGCGGTGTTGATGGCCGCGGCGACGTCCCCGTCCGGAATCAATTTGATTCGCGCACCGGTCGCGCGGACACGTTGAATGGTTTCTTCGTGACGGTCCCGATGTAAAATCGTGACGACGACATCTTCCACGTTTTTCTTCTTCGCTTTCGCCACGATTTCAATGTTCTCTTCAATCGAGTTGTCGAGACTGACGAGACCTGCCGCTTCCGGTCCGACGGCAATTTTATCCATGTACATGTCTGGAGCATGAAGGAGATCGCCTGCATCCGCGACCGCGAGAACCGCAAGTGCTCCCCACGTTCCGGTCGCTACGATGTTTGTCCCTTCTAACGGATCGACTGCGACATCGAGACGAGAACCGTAGCCATTTCCGACTTTTTCTCCGATGTATAGCATCGGGGCCTCATCCATCTCCCCTTCACCGATGACGACAATCCCTTTCATCGGAATCGTGTCAAATACGTCGCGCATGGCCGTCGTTGCCGCATCATCCGCTTCGACTTTCAATCCTCGTCCCATCCAACGGGCTGAAGCAAGTGCCGCCGCTTCTGTCACCCGAACCAGTTCCATCGATAAACTTCGTTCCACCCGAAATCTCCCCTTTATACCTCGGTTTGTTCCTCCACCCAAACGAGCGCACCGAGTTGTTTTAATTTGCCGACAAAGTCGACATACGAATCATTCAGTCGTTCCGCATGTAGTAGCGTCGATTCACCAGAAGCTTGGAGCGCTGACAGTACCAGGGCCGCAGCACTCCGTGCATCGGTGCATTCCATCTCTGCGTTCGCCAGCTTATTGCCGCCACGAATCACAGCCGATGCATCCTCCAGTGTAATTTGCGCATTCATCCGTCGCATCTCGGCGATGTGGCGGAATCGTTGCGCATACAATTTATCGGTGACAACACTCGTTCCGTCAGCTTTTAATAAGGCTGCCGTCATCACCGGTTGCAAGTCGCTCGGGTACCCGGAGTAATGGAACACACGAATGTCTGTTGGCATGAATTGGTTCGCCGTCACGGTAATTGACTCTTCACCGACCTCGACGTCCGCTCCGAAGTCCAACAGTTTTTGGATGACCCCTTCAAGATGTGTGGGAATGACCGGTTGAACGGTCACGTGACCAGACACTGCACCGAACATCATGAACGTTCCGGCCTCGAGACGATCCGGAATCAGTGTGTGCGTACAACCGTGGAGCCGCTCTACCCCTTTGATTCGAATCTCATCCGTTCCGGCCCCACTCACATGTGCCCCCATCGATGTGAGCATCGTTGCCACATCGACGACTTCAGGGTCGCAAGCCGCATTTTCGATGACTGTCGTCCCTGTCGCTAGAACAGCCGCAAGCATCGCACTCACGGTTGCCCCAAACGACCGCAAGTCCAAGTAAATTCGATTCCCGACAAGTTCATCGACCCGGACATGATAGAGACCTGATTCATTCTCGACATGAATGCCGAGACGTTCCAACGCTTTCAAATGTAAGTCAATCGGCCGTGGACCAATCGCATATCCTCCAGGTAACCCAACCGCCCCTTTTCCGAAGCGAGCCGCGAAGACCCCGAGCAAATAGACAGCGGCACGGACTTTACGTGTCTCAGAACCGAGGAGGGGCATGGCAACTGCTTCATTCGAATGAATCGTCATTCGTTCGCCATTCCGCTCTACTCGTACCCCTAATTCTTTCAACAAATTGACCATCACTTCCACATCTTCAATCATCGGAACGTTTTCAATCGTTACCGACTCTTCCGTGAGAAGTGCAGCCACAAGGCAAGGGAGAGCGCTCTGTTTCGCTCCGCTAATCTCGACGGTTCCTTCTAGTTTTTGCTGCCCAACGATATGGAGAATTTCCACGCTGATCAAAACCTTTCTACGACGGACTTATTTGGATTGAGCGTTGTTCCAATCCGCTAAAAACTGCTCAATGCCTTTGTCTGTGAGCGGATGTTTCATCATTTGTTCGATAACTTTGTAAGGGACTGTGGCAATGTCAGCCCCAAGGAGTGCAGCTTTTGTCACGTGAACCGGATGACGCACAGATGCTGCGATAATTTCTGTCTCGATACCATGGATCGCAAAGATGTTGGCAATGGTCTCCACTAAATCTAGCCCATCTTGTCCGATGTCATCCAAGCGTCCGATGAATGGAGAAACGTATGATGCCCCAGCGCGCGCCGCAAGTAACGCTTGGTTGGCGTTAAAGATGAGCGTGACATTCGTCTTGATCCCAAGCTCTTTGAACTGTTTTACCGCTTCCATCCCCGCAGGTGTCATCGGTACCTTTACCGTAATATTCGGCGCGATGGCGGCAAGTTCCTTTCCTTCTTCCACCATACCCGACGCATCAAGTGCAATAACTTCGGCGCTGACCGAGAGATCCCCGACGATCTCACAGATTTCACGAAGTCTTGTATGGAAATCGACACCTTCTTTGGCGACGAGCGATGGATTCGTCGTCACGCCTCCAATGACGCCCATTTGATGAGCTTTTTTAATGTCTTCCACATTTGCTGTGTCAATGAAAAAACGCATATGTGTCTCCTCCTTAATTTGTGATCGCTTACAATCTCTATTATGAGGAAAGACTGGTCGAATTACTACTCCCTTTGTCAGATTCGACAAACGGTGATATAGGAAACGATACAAAAAGTCGGTCCTCATAGAGAACCGACTTAATCAAACAGGATTATGCTTGGTTGCTTGAACCAAACTCACGCATCTTGCCAGTAACGACGTTATAAATCGCTTCGATACCAGGTCCGATAATTTTACGTGGGTCATATACTTTTGCATCAGCAGCAACTTTCTCACGTACTGCACGAGTCCATTCTTGTTGGCACTCAGTGTTGACGTTGATTTTGCTGTGGCCGAGCTCGATTGCTTTTTTGATTTGGTGCTCAGGAATTCCTGATCCGCCGTGAAGAACGAGTGGTGTTTTAGTCGCTTCCGCGATTTCTTCCATCTCTTTGAATCCAAGTTTTGGCTCGCCTTGGTATTCACCGTGTACAGAACCGAGTGCTGCAGCAAGTGCATCCACTTTCGCTTCTTTTACAACACGTACACACTCATCGAGGTCAGCGTATTGTACGCCACCAACAACGCCGTCTTCTTCGCCGCCAACTGTACCGACTTCTGCCTCAACAGAAGCACCTTTAGCGTGCGCGTACTCGACAACTTGTTTCGTCATTTCGATGTTTTCATCGATTGGGTGGTGTGAACCGTCAATCATGACTGACGTGAAACCAGCGTCGATCGCTGCTTTACACTTATCGAATGAAGAACCGTGGTCAAGGTGGATTGCAACTGGAACAGTGATGTTGTAGTCGTGCATAAGACCTTCAACCATTTTGACAACTGTCGTAAAGCCACCCATGTACTTCGCTGCACCTTCTGATACACCGAGGATTACTGGTGATTTCTCGTCTTCCGCAGCGCGAAGAATCGCTTGCGTCCACTCGAGGTTGTTGATGTTGAATTGGCCGACTGCATACTTGCCTTCGAATGCTTTGTTAAGCATTTCTGTCATTGATACTAATGGCATAATGACATCCTCCTGTCTGTTCGCTATTATACACGTTTGGGAAAAGTTCCCCCGTGCAATTCGTTCCCATTATAACACACCGTAAAACATGTGCCTATGCTATTCGGGCATAGAAATGGCTTAGCGCAAGCGTTTACATATGTCATCTTGGTGACGAAACGTCAAATTTTCAAGACTTCTTTCACTTTTCCAATCATCCCATAAATATCAAACGGCTTCTCAAATTGTGCCGTGATCCCGAGACGACGCACTTCTTCAATCACCGTTTCTTCCCCAAATGCCGTCATGATCATGACGGGTGTGTCTAACTGTTTCTCGCGCATGCGACGTAATACTTCGTGTCCAAACATACGAGGCATATTCATATCGAGCAATACCAAATCATATTGCTCCCGCTCTAAAAATTCCCAGGCGCTGATGCCGTCTTGCGCCGTGTCCACGTCTACACCCATGTTCGTGAACACTTGCGCGAGCATCGTACGAATTCCGTCCTGGTCATCTGCTATTAACATCCGTGACATGCATGTCCCTTCTTTCATTCATCGTTTACCATATTCAAACAATTTAACCTTACCAAACTCATCTCTTTTTCGCGACGTCTATCTTTTGAAATCAAGGGAACGATGGCTCGGAATTCTCTTCTTCCTGTTCTTCCTTCAACTGTTCAGGTACGTCTAGCACATTCACCTGCTCGTAGTCGGTCACTTCCGCATCTTCTTCTTTCACAAATACTCGCAGATAGTTCCCTTCCGGTAACAACCCAGTGGTGGCAATAGACAGAGGACGTTTTTTTCCATCCTCGTCGTACCCGATGAGATCATAGCGATACCCCCCCGAGGTTTGCGTCGCCACTTCTGCACTTGGGACTTTGACATAATAGACATCGGCTAACAATCGATTGGGATCGACATAACGCCAACCTACTACTAATAGAATGCCAATCAATAGGATGGCAACGAGATTTCGTTTCATAAAAAATTCTCCCTCAATCTAAGAATCACTACTTATGAGGTATACCGTTATTCCGAATCGATGAAACCATGACACAAAAAAGGTTCATCCTATTTAGAATGAACCTTTCCTGCAATGCAGTGCATTACGATTCGACAGTCACAGGCACAACTGCGATTTCAATCTCCTTCTCCACTTCTTCACGCTCTTCTTTCAAACGCTCATCCGACCATTTGAAGACGTCGGCCATGCAACGAAGGACACCTTCTTTGTGTTGACGGACGAAATCGATATCAAAGAACATCGCACCGGTCCGGCGAATCAAGAAGTCGATGGCGCGTACGACCGATTCTTCTTCAATGCCATAAATCAACTGTGCATAGACGACCTCTGGCAAGTCATACGCGTTCGAGTCCATCCGCTCGATGACACGATCGATATTCGATCCGTATAGACGGACGAGTTCTTCCGCGTGCCCCGCGTCGAGACCATGATTTTGAAGTTCTTTCGTTTTCTTCTCGAGGAAATCTTTGAACCCTTTCGATCCGCCGACGTGACCACCTGACATCGGCATATGCTTCGTCCGGCTTGCCAAGTAGACGACGCCCTCTTCTTCTTTTAATAATTTCGCGACAAGGTCGACGACCGTTTCTGACATCTTCCGATACCCTGTCAATTTACCGCCGGCAATCGTGATCAAGCCGCTGTCTGACTGCCAAATTTCGTCCTTACGTGAAATTTCAGAAGGGTCTTTTCCTTCCTCATAAATCAACGGACGAATACCCGCCCAGCTTGATTCCACATCATCTGCCGTGACATGAACGTCTGGGAACATATAATGGATTGCATCCAAAATATAATCGCGGTCCTCTGTCGTCATGCGTGGATGCGCTTTGTTTTTATCAAAGAACGTATCCGTCGTTCCGACGTACGCTTTGTTTCCGCGTGGAATGGCAAAGACCATGCGCCCGTCTGGTGTGTCGAAATAAATTGCCTGTTTGAGTGGGAATTTCGATTGATCGATGACAAGGTGAATTCCCTTCGTCAAACGAAGCTGTTTGCCTTTTTTCGAGTTGTCTTCTTCCCGTAACTCATCGACCCATGGACCAGTCGCATTGATGATTTTTTTCGCATAGACGTCATATGTCGACCCATCGATTTGGTCTTCGACGTGTACCCCCGCCACTTTGCCGTTATCGTAAATCAGCCCGGTCACTTTGGCATAGTTCATAAGAAGCGCGCCGTGATTCGCGGCCTCTTTCGCCACTTCGATTGTCAATCGTGCATCATCCGTCCGATACTCGACATAGTATCCACCACCGACTAAGTCATCTTTTTTGACGAGCGGTGCTTTTTTGATGACTTCATTCGGTTTGAGCATCATGCGACGTTCTGCCCGTTTGACGCCTGCGAGGAAGTCATACACCATGAGTCCGATTGAAGTTGAGAAAGGACCAAACGTGCCTCCCTTGTGCATCGGTAATAGCATCTGTTCCGGTGTCGTGACATGTGGACCGTTCTCATACACGATGGCACGCTCTTTCCCGACTTCTGCGACGAGCGCCACTTCAAATTGTTTCAAATAGCGGAGTCCCCCGTGAACAAGTTTCGTCGAACGGCTTGACGTCCCGGCCGCAAAGTCTTGCATTTCGAGAACCGCTGTCTTCATCCCACGTGACGACGCATCGAGCGCAATCCCTGCTCCGGTTATCCCTCCACCGACAACAAGAACGTCATGACGTTCGCTTGTCAGTTGTTCGTATCGTTTCGCTCGTTCTTTCGCTGAGAAATTTCTGATTTCCATCTTATTCCCTCCTATAGTAAGTACGGTTCAATGAATAGAAAAAGAGACCACAACAAAAACAAGGCTTCCCCCTTCTGTTGTGGTCTCTCTATTGTCTCGAACCGAATATCAACTTTTCTCCTGTATTATACCCTATTCTTTTCAGTTCAATCATCTCTTACGCTTGCGCAATCTGTAATGTGTTCATTCACAAGCATCCGACTCGCATTTTTGAGTCGAGAAGCTTAGACTTCAAGGTATCATGTTGAAGGAGGATTTCAGATGAAACGTATGTTACAACCTTTTCAATTCAAAAATGGCGTCGAAGTACCGAACCGACTCGTCTTGGCTCCGATGACACATTACTCATCAGAACCAACGGGCGAAGTATCCGAGCATGAGCTCGCCTACTATCGGAAACGGGCGCAAAACGTCGGGCTTGCGATTACAGCATGCGCGTACGTGACAGAAGACGGGAAAGGTTTCCCGAACGCATTCGGGGTCAATGACGACAAATTCATCCCGGGTCTCCGTCAATTGGCGGAAAGTTTAAAAGCGGAAGGTGCAAAAGCCATCCTTCAAATTTTCCACGCCGGACGGATGTCACCACCTGAACTCGTCCCGAACGAACAACCTGTCAGTGCAAGTGCTGTCGCGCCTGTCCGAGAAGGCGCCGTCACACCACGTGCCCTCGAGACATCAGAGGTCGAAGCCATTATCGAGGCGTTCGGTGAAGCGACGCGTCGGGCCATCGAAGCCGGGTTTGATGGCGTCGAGATTCACGGAGCGAACACCTACTTGATTCAACAATTCTTCTCACCGCACTCAAATCGCCGTGAAGATCGCTTCGGCGGTGATGTTCATGGACGTTTGACGTTCCCACGCGAAGTCATTCGTCGTGTGAAAGAAGCAGCTGCAGATGCAGAAGACTTCTTAGTCGGCTATCGTTTCTCACCGGAAGAAATCGAAGAGCCAGGAATCACACTCGACGACACGGATGTGTTACTCGATATGATTTTAGAAGAGGACGTCGATTATATTCACGCTTCTCTCTGGAACTTCAATACAGCTTCCATGCGTGACGAGAATGTCACGGAGCGTTCGATAGACCGCATCGCCAATCGAATCAATGGTGCCATCCCACTCATCGGAGTCGGGCAACTCCAACGTCCGGCCCAAGTGGAAGACGCACTCGACATCGTCGATTTTGCCGCACTCGGTCGCGAACTGATCATCGATCCACAATGGCTGGAAAAAGTGGAATCGGACCGCGAAGACGAGATCGAGACAGAACTCGACTTGAACAAACAAGCCGAACTCGCTGTCCCAGCTCCGCTATGGAACGCCATCACGACACGTGCCGGTTGGTTCCCAATTAAAGATCAAGAAGTGAAATAAAAAAATGAACCTGCCGTTTATCACGGCGGGTTCATTTACTATTTCAACGTCAAGAGCTCACTCATCGTCACAAACGTGTACCCTTCACGTTTCAGCGCATCGAGAACTTTCGGCAACCCTTCAGCTGTGGACTCATGAATATCATGCATCAAGACAACAGCACTTGGATGGACATTGTCCATAATCAAGCGATACATTTGATCGGCATTACGGTGACTCCAATCAAGAGAATCGACCGTCCATAGTGCAAGGGTCTGCTCCTTTGTCTGAATGATCTGCTCAATCATTTCATTTTTAGCCCCGTATGGTGGACGAACCAATGATGGGCGTTGTCCCGTAAGCCTCTCAATTCGTTCATCAACCTGTTCGAGTTCCTCTTTGACTCCCTTCTCAGACAATTGTGTCAAATCCGGGTGATGTTCAGTATGATTTGCTAGCTCATGACCTGACAACGCTACTTGTCTCGCTACATCAGGATAGAATTCCATCTGACTCCCTAACATAAAGAACGTAGCACGCGCTTGGTATTTCTCAAGTGTCTCAAGAATGTGAGGTGTCACAATCGGATGGGGTCCATCATCGAACGTCAGTGCAACATATTTCCCATTGGGTTCAAGCGGCTTATTTGAGGGACTCATGATTGGAGAATCTTCTTGTGCAGTGGGCGTATCTAATTCGGATAACAAAAACGGCTCAACTTCCTTCATCGGAATATGAACTTCTACCACACCTGCCGCTCCCGCCGCCACTTCATACTCGTCAAATATGACATCTAGACCAGAGGACGTCAGTATCCACTTCGTCGATTTAGGGTGTTTAATCGCTTCACGTAACTGATCCTCAAATACGTATTCTTGATGTTGTAATTGTGTGATGACGCTATGCTTGAACCATTCTAATGCATGTTGGTCATCACGTAAGACATCATCCCATTCAACGAACGTTCCGTCCGAAAGGTTCATCCGAAATACGTCGACAGTGGTTTGACCATTCGCACCACCAGTGAATGCATAAGTATGAACGACTAGCGTGTATTCAGTCTGATTCGTTTGATATGTATCGGTCTGAATATTTAAGTGACCCGTTTGACCGTGACTAGGGGTGAGGTTGTGTTGAAATGCTTCTTTCTTTTCTAAAATGAATGCATCCAGCTCCTCGTTTAGCATTTCATAATCCGTTCTCGGAACAGAGATTGATGTCGTATATCTTTTCGCTTGTTCACTCTCTACCGTTAAGTGTAACCCGGGGTATTGTCCGGTAAAGGATGGTGTCGGAACTTTTTTAATCGTCGGGGCGGCTCCCGCGATGTAATACCATGTGCCCATCCCAATCAATAACATCACAATAACTAACATGTGTCGTTTCATTCTTATTCTCTCCTATTTAATTCAATCGATTCGATTGTAGCAAACTCTTCACGAATGAAATCGTCAATATGGCGACAAATATATACAAAATCATACAAAACAGGTACGTCGTCTTTAAATAGACGGCGTACCTGTTTTCATCCATTCTTCGCGTAACATGCCCATCCGAATCGAATCGTAGCGTTTCGCGTTCACGACACGCACTTGACGAATTCGACCTTCAAGCTGCATCCCTACTTTTTCAGCGACCCGCATCATTCGCTCGTTCCCTGACCATGTCGTCAATCCCACGCGGACGACCGGTAACGTTTCAAACAAATGTTTCGTCCATAGACGAAGGGCACGCGTCCCGACACCTCGATTCCAGCGGTCGGATTGATGCAAGATGATGCCCATCTCGAGCCACTCTCGTCCGGCATCTTCGAAATAATAGGAAACCGTGCCATATACCGTTCCACTGACCTCAATGACCCACATGTCTTCTTTTTTGATGAACGATCGCTCAATTTGCTGAAACTCTTCGTAAGACATTGACTTGTGTTCGAAGTAAGGCGCGTCCCACTGTTTCCATTCCGGTACCGCATCTCGATAAATCAATTCCCATAGTCGTGATAGATCCTGTTCTTCAATCGGTCGAATGACCACCTCTTGATCTTGTCGCATGTTGTCTTCCTCTCTATAAATCGTCCTTACCTTATTCTTGTGTCCCGTTCGAATCTCCTTTTTTTCGTTTGCGCCAAATGAACGCAAGAATCAAGACAATCACACTTGCCATGACAGAAGCGATCGCGATTGGACTCGAATCGGTCATAAACAATTGTCCAATCGAGACAGAATAAGCAAGTCCGAACGACGTGACGAGTTTTGCCCCGAACGCGATACCCGCAAAGCGCAGAAACGGTACACGACTAAACCCCGCAGCGAGACAGATGACCTCGTCAGGTAAAATCGGAATGATAAATAAGACGAGCAAGACACCAAGACCGTATCGATCGACATATCGATCGTACGTCTTCAGTTTTTCTTCATCGACCCAACGAATCATGCGCCCTCGACCAAATCGGGCCAGTCCATACATGACAAAGATTCCGAGTGTCGTCGCAACGCTTCCGACCAAAGCGGCACGAAACGGTCCGAGCGCGACACTCCCAATCGGCACGCTGACCGCTTCCGGAACGGGTAACGCAATAGGTTGTAAAAAGCTAAATGCTGCAAACACCCAGACCGCCTGTCGTTCATATTGTTCTAGTAAACGATCCAATCCGTATGTGTCATAAAGGATGAGTCCGAATGAAACATAATAGACGAGAACGAAAATCAAGAAGAGAGAGAACGTGATCTTCCACATCTGCTTTAGGATGACGCTCGAGCCGTCCCGAATCGCCCGAAGTAACCCGACCGAGAGGGCGAGTAAAACAACACCTGTCCAGCCAAGTTGATACGGCAATAAAAGGGAAGGCAAGACGACGAACGGCAACAGACTGAGCGCGACAAGCCCTAATCCATATCCAAGATAAATCGAATGTCGTTCTTTCATGTGCCCTCACCCTCTCCCCGTTCTACTTCTAGTGTACCCACAAAGTGATAGGGATGTATCCTGCCGAAGGCGCTTTCCCTCTCATGCTTTTGACGTAGAAAAACCACGGTCCGCAATGGACCGTGGCTTTCAATCACTTATTCTCCAAGTGATGCTTGGATGAAGTCATGGAATAGACGTTGTGGACGTTCTGGACGCGAAATCAATTCTGGGTGGAACTGTGATGCCACGAACCATTTGTGTTCTGGAATCTCAATGATTTCTACGAGACGACCGTCTGGGCTCGTACCTGAGAACTTGAAGCCTTCTGCTTCAAACGCTTCACGGTATTCGTTGTTGAACTCATAACGGTGACGATGACGCTCGTATACGAGTTCTTGATTGTATGCCGCATGCGCTTTCGTCCCTTTTTCGAGTTTACATGGATAAAGTCCAAGACGAAGTGTGCCGCCAAGGTCTTCGATATCTTTTTGCTCTGGAAGAAGGTCGATGATCGGATACGGTGTCGACGGATCGATTTCTGCAGTATGTGCGCCGTCCAACTTCAAGACGTTACGGGCAAACTCGACCGTCGCAAGTTGCATCCCGAGACAGATTCCGAAGAATGGGACGTTGTTTTCACGAGCAAAACGTGTTGCTTCAATCTTCCCTTCGATTCCACGCTCACCGAATCCACCTGGAACGAGGATTCCGTCCGCATCGCCGAGGATGTCTGAGACGTTTTCAGCCGTCACGTCTTCTGCGTTGACCCAGTCGATGTCGATATCCGCGTTGAACGCATAACCCGCATGTTTGAGTGCTTCCGCGACCGAGATATACGCATCACGCAATTCGACATATTTCCCGACGAGTGCGATTTTCACTTTCTTCTCAAGGTGTGTGACCGTGTGGACGAGTTCTTTCCAAGCCGTCATGTCAGCAGCCGGTGAATTGAAACCGAAGTAGTCGTTGACGAGTTGGTCCATTCCTTGTTTTTGAAGGTTGAGCGGTACTTCATAAAGTGTCGATGC
Source organism: Exiguobacterium sp. 8H (assembly GCF_902506255.1). Lineage (GTDB taxonomy): Bacteria > Bacillota > Bacilli > Exiguobacteriales > Exiguobacteriaceae > Exiguobacterium > Exiguobacterium profundum. The sequence goes on from NZ_LR733429.1 coordinate 1,828,627, forward strand.
GTCTTGCGCCTCGATGACCGCTTCTTTGCGCGTATCACAGAAGAGGGCGATTTTTTCACGCATGTCTTCTGGGATGTCATGCTCCGTACGAAGGACAATGATATCCGGTTGAATTCCGTAGCTGCGAAGCTCTTTGACACTGTGTTGTGTCGGTTTTGTCTTCATCTCACCTGCGGCACGAAGGTAAGGGACGAGTGTACAGTGGACGTACATGACGTTCTCTTTCCCGATGTCATTCTTCACTTGGCGAATCGCTTCGATGAACGGAAGGGACTCGATATCCCCGACTGTTCCACCAATCTCTGTGATGACGACATCGGCGTTCGTCTCGCGTCCTGCACGGAAGACACGGTCTTTGATTTCGTTCGTGATATGCGGAATGACCTGAACCGTCCCACCGTTATAGTCTCCACGACGCTCTTTCTTCAAGACAGTTGAATAAATGCGCCCTGATGTGACGTTCGCGTTTTGCGACAAGTTGATGTCGATAAAGCGCTCATAGTGTCCGAGGTCAAGGTCAGTCTCAGCGCCATCATCTGTGACGAATACTTCTCCGTGTTGATACGGGCTCATCGTACCTGGGTCAATGTTGATGTATGGGTCAAACTTCTGAATCGTGACGTTGAGTCCTCGATTTTTGAGTAGACGCGCGAGCGAAGCTGCCGTGATCCCTTTACCGAGCGAAGATACTACCCCGCCTGTTACGAAAATGTACTTTGTCATGTTTCTTTCTCCTCTCTTGAATACCAACCATCGGGAAACGAAAAAACAAAAAAAGCAAAAGTGCCCCCGAAAATGGAGGACACTTTTGCTGCATCGTTACGTGCTAAACTAGCCCATGACTAATTTACGCCAGAGACGATGCAGTCGTCAAGATATTATTTTTTCTTTTTTTTCAAGTCGATGAACACGACTAAAAAAGAAAAAGAGACACGCCTAGCCGGGCGCGATGCCCGGCTTTTTTGCGGTCTCTTATAAATCATCCTCGTCTTCGATATCGAGGTCGTCGTCCAAGTCATCGTCCTTGAAATCGTCAAGGCCTTCTACTTTTTCTTCTTCGTCCTCATCATCAAATTCAGATGAATCATAGTCTTCAACTTTTGCGAATACATCCAAGTCATCCTCGATATCGACGATGCCTTCGTCTGCTTCTTCGAACTCTTCTTCGAATTCGTCAAGTTCACCACGTTGACGTGCTTCGATGACGAGATCCTCATCCGACTTATCGAATGGGTACCAAACCCGAAGCGCCCAACGGTTTGCTCCTAAGTTGACGAACAACCCGTCGATGTTCAAATCGGTGTAAAGTTGTGCGATTTTTTCGAGCTCTTCCTCTTCACTCGCAAACGTATAGTTTTGCTTGATTTTTTCGCGAATCTCATCAAAAGAAACAGGCTGTTCGCCAGTTTCTTGGAGAAGTTCATAAACGAAATCAATCAACGATTTATTCATTAAAGGACACTCCTTTTCCGTCACTAGTTAAACATCACTCCTCATTATAAACAAAAGCGATATGAAAAAGCTAGGGAAAATTATGATTCATGTATTCTACTCGGACGAACTCGGAACCAGTACAGGCTGATCAATCCAATATTGAAAATCCACGTAAGTCCTAGAACACCGAACATCCATGCTTTTGGAATTTGAAACGATAATTCCTCGTTGACCGTCTGCCCAACGTACAAACCGTACCCTAACAATCCAATCATTAAGAAGGAGTACGCAACGACCATCCCAAACCGCTTCCACAGCTGCAAGAGCAAGGAAGCAAACTCCTTATTTTCCCCATATTGATCAAACAGATACGTATGGCTTACACTCGAGTACATCGTCTGCGTATACCCACTGACAAATAAGACAGGGATGAACGCAAGTGGCTCGATAAATCCTAGGAAAAAGATGAGGGAGGACACGAGTAACACGAGGTATGGGTGACGTGCGAAATCAAATATACGACTAAATAAAATCCAGCCGATGACGCCTACTAAAAATGGGACAAATACATAAAAAATGAGAACTTGAAACGAGTACAAGGCAAGACTGACAAAGACGGCACCAATTAACGTCCAACCACCGAAAAATCCAATCACAAACGACAGCAATTGAACCTGACGGGTGCGACTCGCTCCAATAAAGTCTCGGACGCGCTTTTGGTACAATAACCATCCAACATAAACGAGCAAAATAATCATTAAGCCAAATACTTCGATATAGCCACGCGCCCCTTCTAAAAGACTGAGCAGACGACTAATCAATGTAAAAACGGTGACCGCGATGAAGGCACGGAGAAAAGAACGAGTTTCAAACTGCCAAGTCGCCGATTTTTGAAGCGGTAATTTCCGAACAAAAAGCCATGGTAGAATCAAACTGACCAAAAAGAGAGCGATGGCCAGATTGTATGACTGTGTCAATGCATAAGAGAATATCGCAATCCAACCGACTAACATCAGAACCAACGGCCAGGAGCTCCCTTTATCTTCTTTTGAATCTGGATCAGCAGCTGGTTTCAGTTCGTTTAATTGCGATAAAATCGTCGTCATAATCGACCCGACTCCAATTGATCCAACCCCGACTAAAAAGGCGCTCCATTCAATCGCACGCTCAAACGGGAGAACGAAACAAACGAGACCGACAACGAGTACGACCAAGGCGATTAAAAAAGTATCTTTAGAACCACGGCGTCCAATGACATAAACCCACAATAATAGACCGGACATACTGGCTACATAAAAAATCAAGAATGGAATGAGACGCCCGACACCTTCTTCGACTGCCATAATAGATAAAAATAAGATCTGCGGAAGAATTTGACTACTAAGAGCACTGACAATCGTCAATAGGACAACCATGTTTTTCATGGGACACACTCCTTACATTGAGATTGAATATTCTGTTCCTCAATCATCCTTTCCCAGATCCATTCGTCTGCGAACCTCTTTCATAACACATTTACTTCTCAGTTTCTTCACTCTTTTGCCGATATAGAAGAGAATGACATTTTAGATATGAAAGAGAAGGAGAAATATATATGGCACTTTTTCGTAAAACAACATCCAATCACTTCGTCGCCACTTCCGGTTTTCCTGAAATCCAGACAATCGCTAAACCAGCTGACTCAAGCTTGAATGGTCGCACTCACTACATGGGATACACGACCTCTCAAGTAAAACGACTGCAAGATATGGCTCCACTCGTCGAGTCAGTACTTGACGATGTACTTGAAAACGTACTCGACCACTTGATGCTGCAACCGGAAATGGTACAGATTGCGAACGCATCATCCACAAGAGAACGATTAAAAAAGGTATTCGCCGATTATTTCCGCAGCCTACTAACAGGGAACATCGATGATAAATTCTTGGCAATGCGGAAACGAATGGGACAGACGCACCACCACTTCGCCGTGCCTGTCGTCTGGTTCTTGGCGACGTACTCGGCATTTAATACGTTGCTCATCCCAAAAGTGGTTGAAACGTATCAACACGATCCTGCCCTCTTAAGTGAGTCCCTCTTAGCGTTGTCACACGCGATGAATTTAGACGCACAAATCGTCACCGAACAATACGTCAACGCCCGCCTCGATGAAATCGAGTCTGCGAACCAAGCTCGTGCGTCCCTGTTGAGTGACGTGACACGCGTCAGCACAGAAGTGGCGACTACGATGGAACAAACCGGACACGCCATGTCTGAAACGAGCAATCGTGCTCACCAAGTCCTTGCGGAAACGGAGCAAACGGAAAAAATGAGTCGTCATTTGATGAAGTTGACGCACACGAACGGAAATCAAATCGAACAGATGGAAGTAGAGTTCAAACAGTCGGCCACCTACGTCGATACTTCGCTCGATCGAATTACCGCCCTAAAAGAAGGTTCACAGGATATTGTCAGCATGACCAAGAGCATCGAACAAATTGCTAACCAAACGAACTTACTCGCCTTAAACGCTTCGATTGAAGCGGCTCGCGCAGGAGAACACGGAAAAGGGTTCGCCGTCGTCGCCACCGAGGTACGCACACTTGCGGAGAACGCAAAACAACTGAGCAGTCAAATCAACGCGCTCATTCATGAAAATGAGACGAACATCGCGGCCCTCCTCGAGCAAATGGGGCAAATGCATCGGACGAACGATGAAGCGATGCGCCAACTAAGCACCGTCAAAGCTGGTTTTTCGACCGTTCAGGAAGAAATGGGCCAATACGTTCTTTCTTTCGAACGAAACAAACAAGACCTCGGACAGATGGTCGAGACCATTTCATCGATCAACGAGACGACGCAAGGGTTATCTCACTTGACCTCTTCCCTTCTATCCACCTCTGAGATGCAGTAAACAAACAAGGCACGGTCCGCGGACCGTGCCTTCATGTATTATTGGACAACTGGTTCTGGTATCTCGATGGCCTTCAGCGAGCGATCGAGCAATTCGACGACATCGAACGTGCCGACGGTCTCATCGACTTCCTTCGCTTTTGTTCCATCAGATAACATCGTCAAACAGTACGGACATGCCGAACCGATAACAGTCGGTTTCGTCTCAAGCAACTGTTCTGTCCGAGCCACGTTGACACGTGTCCCGACTTTTTCTTCCTGCCACATGAGACCACCACCGGCTCCACAACACATACCGTTTTCACGGTTACGCGTCGCTTCGACGAGTTCGACACCCGGTATGCGTTCTAAGACGAATCGTGGTGCATCGTAAATGCCGTTATAACGACCAAGGTAACAAGAGTCGTGATAGACGACACGTTCGTTCACGTGAAGGTCTGGCTGAATCCGACCTGTGTCAAGTAACTCCGCGAGCAACTCCGTATGATGATACACCTTCACATCAGTCAAACCGAAGTCCGGATACTCATTTTTGAACGTATTGTACGCGTGCGGGTCGACCGTGACGATTTTCGTCACCCCATACTTCTCAAATAGTTTAATGTTCGCTTCGGCGAGTTCTTGGAACAGCAACTCGTTTCCGATTCGGCGTGGTGTATCCCCTGAGTTTTTCTCTTCATTTCCGAGAATGGCGAATGAGACGCCCGCCTTGTTCAAGACGCTCGCAAAGCTCTGCGCGACTTTTTGGCTACGGCTATCGTAAGACCCCATCGCGCCGACCCAGAAGAGATACTCGAATTCCTCGCCTGCTTTTTTCTTCTCTTTCGCCGTCGGGATGACGAGCTCTGTATCCTTACGCCAGTTCTCGCGTTCTTTCCGGTTCATTCCCCACGGGTTTCCTTGACGCTCGATATTGGCGACCGTACGCTGTGCCTCAGGGTCCATCTTCCCTTCCATCATGACGAGGTAACGACGAAGGTCAATGATTTTATCGACGTGTTCGTTCATGACCGGACACTGGTCTTCACAGTTACGGCAAGTCGTACAAGCCCAAATTTCTTCTTCCGTGATGACGTTGCCGATCAACTCGTCTGCGACGAGCATATGGCCGTCTTGCGCAGCTGCTGCGATTTCAGCACCTTGCGTGTTTTGGAACATGAGGGCAGGTGCCCACGGTGATTTTCTCGTGACCGCCGCGCCTTTCATATTCATATGGTCACGAAGTTTGACGATTAAGTCCATCGGCGACAACATCTTCCCAGTTCCTGTTGCCGGACAAACATTCGTACAACGCCCGCACTCGACACAGGCATACAAGTCGACGAGCTGCTTCTGGTTGAAGTCTTCAATCTTGTTGACCCCGAAGACAATCTCTTCATCCGACTCTTCCGCTTCTTCCATCGCTGAAAAATCAACAGGTGCCAAGCGACCGACTTTGTGCGTGCGACCGAGCCATACGTTGAGCGTTCCGGCAATCAAGTGTGCGTGTTTTCCTTGTGGGATGTAGACCATGAAGCTGAGCAAGAATAAAAGGTGCATCCACCAAAAGACGACGAATAAAGCGAAAGCGACAGAGCCCGGTACCCAAGCAAACGCTGAGCCGATGAGCGTCGCGACCGGTTCGCCCCACATTGGAAGCTCTTCTTTATAGACGAGGTAAAACCCGTTCCCGAACAATACGGAAACCATCAACCCGCCGATGAAGATGAGGGCAAGACCTGCTAAAAAGTTTCGTTTCAAGCGCACGAGCTTCTCGACGTAACGACGGTAGAATCCCCAAACGACCGCAACGAGAATCATGAGCATGACGATTTCTTGCATGAACGTAAAGATTGGATAAAGCGGACCGAGCGGGATATGCGGGAAACGTGTTCCCACCGCTAGTCCTTTCCAAATAAAATCAATCGCCCCGAATTGGACGAGGATGAAGCCATAAAACATCATGACGTGAATTGCGCCACTCTTCTTATCTTTCAACAATTTCTTTTGACCGAACACGTTGATCATGACCTGTTCGAGTCGTTCTTTGTTCGTTTGGCTCCATTCTGCCTTCTTCCCGAGCTTGATGAACGTATAACGCTGATGAACTAGCGTAGCAAATAAATATACACCATAGCCGAGGACGAGCAAGAATAGAATCCAGTTGACGATTAAAAATGTAGACATCCCCAAAACTCCCCCTTTTGAAAACGGATTCAATCTTGAATTCAGTATATCAAATGATGAATGAACAGTCATTCATTTTTGTGAAGTTCTCATCAGAAGTTTAGAAGATGTTTCAATATGAGCAATAATCCCCCATAGCTGCACACGGCCAATACGAACGTGCGGAAGTGCAAATTTCGGTCGGATGGCAGTTCAAACTTCACGATATTGAGAATCATCGCCCCGGCCACGAAGGCAAAACAGAGCGCTTCGACGTGCGCCGCCAAGTCAATCCAGCGTGAAAAGAACCCACCAAGTAAAATCCCACCACTCAACAAATAGCGTCCTTGTCGCATGTAACGTTCACCATAATGACGATTTAAGTCATGCCCGAGCGCTAAAAAGTGGACACCGAGCGCTGTCGCATAGAAACTTCTCGCAACGAACGTCACCGAGTCGGCTGTCACCACGTACGCCGAGAAGGTCATATAGGCCGTGAGGAGTGTCACCTGTAACCAATACGAAACGGCCCGGTCGACCGCCTCATCTTGAAAGTGAGGGGTACGAACGAACCGCATGGTGCCGTAAAACAACGTGAAACCGATGAGACTGACGATGTAGATTTCTGAAGGTAACGCCAAATTCAACCAATCGACACGAAGCGTGTCCTGGCGTTTGTTCAGGGACGGTAAAAGATACATGAAGAAGTACGTGATGGCGATGCCGCTCGAGAAAGAGAACCATTTTTTCGAAGGAACGGTCTCTTCCCGGAACAAATAGATGCCGAAGAAGTTAATCAGCGCCAAATAGATAATGATCCAGTTCGCCATCTCGTCCTCACCCTTTCAAGTCAATCCAAAACCGCTCGACGACTGTCCCGTCTTCTTCCGTATACGGTGTGTCCGCAATGCCACCATTGTTTAAAATGACTTGACGGGAAGCTATATTTGTCCGGTTACACGTGATGAGTGCCCGCTCGATTCCAAGTTCTTTCACTTTCTCAAGCGCAAGTTGCAGTTGGATTGTGGCGAGTCCACGCCCGCGTGCGCTCGGTTTCACCCCATACCCGACATGCCCGCCAATCTTCAAGAGCGATTCGTTCAGCTCATGACGAATGTTCGTCGCGCCAAGAAGCTCCTCCCCGTCCGTGAGCCAATACGTTGTGCTCGGGACCCAACCTTTCTCTATATGTTCACGTAACTCTTTCTGACGTAACGTGTTGACATATGCCTCGAAGTCGGTCGTTTCACGGTCCACTGAAGTCGGGACGATTCGCTCATCACGTTCGTACCATTCTTGTAAAAATGCGAGAATCTGTTCTTTTTGTTCGACAGATGTTTTGATTAGTCTTAACATCACATTTCCCCCTTTAACCATTTCCATTCGCGTTCTCTGTTTGATTTCCTTGTTCCTTCATCTTAGAGAAGATACCTTCGAAATAAAATGGACGTTCTCGTCGAAGTGTGTCCCCTTTCAGGCATGAAAAAAAGTGCCATCCTGTTCAGATGACACTTTTGACATGCTTACTCTTCGAGTCCGAGCCGTTGTGGCATATGTGGCGCGAGTTGTCTCGCTTCTTCCAACCGACCTGCTTCGACGAGCGTATGGAAATGTAAAAACTGTTCATGCGATGCATCACTGATGGCTGCCAAATAATCGACGTACCGATCGTAGACCGCTTTGTCTTCTGACCGCGCCTCAATAAGTGCGATGTACAGGCGAACGGTGTCTTCCCCGTAAAGGAGCGGGAACTCATCGTTCAGTTGAAGCAATTTATCGATTGAATCGATATCGACTCCGTTTTCTTGGTCATAATGCATGATGACTTGTTCAGCATGGTCTTCAAGGCGACCGCGCCACTCTTCATACTCTTCTTCATTCGTTTCGAGCATCTCGAACCAGTCTTCGTTCAACATCTCTTCAATCTTATTTACGCGTTCTGTGAAGTTCATACGCTCTCTCCTCCTTCAAATGTCCATGTGACATGTACTTCGTATATACCCACGTTTTCTTCATTCATGGATAATTCATATACGAACGTACATGACTCTTCAGACACATCGAGTCGCGATGTCGTCGTCGCCATCGTCATCGACATATAGGCATTCTTATATAAGCTTTGCGTGAAGCGACCTTCGATGAAGGAATGGTTCATCTCGATCGGTCCTTTGCAGATGAGCGCCAATCGTTCCGGCGTGTACTTGATTGTCGTCGGGACCGTTCCGTCCTCTTGTTGTTGGTCAAACATTAAAATAAAGCCAGTCTTCAATGGATAGTATACGCCGTCAGCCGATAGTTCGATCGGCTCCGGAATGTCACTCATCCGAGTTGTTTGCTGGACACGCACGCGAAGTGGTTCAATCGCCATGCTCATCCCCCTTTCCGTCAACTCATCGTACCATATGTGGTAGGAGTCGTTCTATCGACGGTGCTTCGTTTTCACATAGACGAGATGGTCTACCCACTCATCATTCTCAAAAATAAATCCTTCTCTCGTGCACTCGTACGACATGCCGACACGCTCTGCGAGACGAACGGATGCCTCATTGTCGAGATTGATGTGTGCCTCGATCCGTTGAAAATTTAAGTCGTCAAAGGCGATGCGCATCGCTAAATCGACCGCCTCTGTGCCATATCCGTTTTGCCAATGTTGGTTATGGATGGTATACCCGACCCGACCCCAATGAAATCCATCTCGCGCCAATGTCGAGAAATCCACCATGCCGAGATGTATCCCATCTTCAAGCCGGAAAATCCCAAAGACATGCGCACGGTCTTCATGTGCGAGTGATTGGTGTGTGTCGACTAGCTGACCGAACCAAACGGACGTACAGTCGCTCATATCTAATTTTCCCGGGTCATATACATGTTGTGAAACGAGACGATTTGTAAAGCCGCTTAACCATGTGTCATAATCTCGTTTCTCTAACGGTCGTACGATGATTCGATTTGTTTTTCGATGATACGTAAATGGATTCAATCTCTCCTGTCTCCTCCCTATTACTTTTATACAGTCAGAAAAACTTCTTCCACTTTCCTTCCGAAATCACATCGATCTTCCCTTCGTTTACACGAATCGCGGTCTCGTCGTCAATCGCATAGGCCGGCGACTGTAATGTCTCCGCCCATTCTGCAGCATCTCGTGACGTGTTCTCCGGTAACATTTCGTGGTCGAGATGAGGAAAAATCGAGAAGTCGACAAACCCTAATGTATCATCACTCTGCTCGTCGGATGCGCGCCATCCGACAAACGCTTCTCCAATTCGTGGTGTCATCACCATGCTACCTGCACTCAATCCGACGTAGACGCCTTTCCAGGACGGGAGCAGCGAGGCTACCCCGGACTGTTTCATCCAATGGTAGAGAAAGAGCGGATCGCCCCCATTCACCAATAATACGTCTGCCTTATCAAACGCCGGTCTCCACACCGACTCATCGATACTCGGGAGTGCGCTCAGTTCAAGCACCCCAACCGACTTCCAGCCCAACTCACACATCGGCGTCGAGAAATCTCCGTTGAAAAAGTTCCATGCGTGTTTCGTTCCCCCGTTCAACGCATAAATGGCTGTTGGGATACAGAGTGCATTACACTCTTCAATCGGCTTGCCCAATAATTCCAAAAGTGCCTGCTTGATGCTCTCGTTTTTAACGCCAGCGGACGTCAATAGTAGTTTCATTTGTTTCCCTCCTTATTGAATCTCTTCTAAAGCATTCTCATCATCCCCGTGCATCCCCTTTATTCATATTAAAAAGACCGTAGTCGACTTCTCGCCTACGGTCTTCAAACATGAAAGATTAGCTAATTTTATACACGCGACCTTCGAACGGTTTCAAGTGAAGGAGCGATGATTCCGCATCGCCTTCAACCGGCATGTTGCTCAAGACGACATCTTGCGCACGAAGTGTCTGATCCATATCAAACATCGTCTCTTTCGCCGTCAAGTTCGTGACGACGAGGTACTGCGTGTCACCGAGCGTACGCGTATACGCATAGACTTCCGGGTGTTCCGGCAAGACGACATCATACGCCCCGTAAACAAACGTCTCATTATCTTTACGAAGTTGAATCATCTCTTTATAGAAGTTAAAGATTGAGTCCTCATCTTCAAGCTGTGATTCGACGTTGATATCCGTATAGTTCGGGTTGATGCCGACCCATGGCTGCTCTGCGAACGTGAATCCGGCGTTCGGGGCATCACTCCACTGCATCGGTGTACGCGTGTTGTCGCGTGACGAGTTCCACGTGATGCGCATCATCTCGTCATGACTCTTCCCTTGCTCGACGCCGATATAGTAGCGGTTGCGTGTCGCGATGTCATCATATTGATCGATCGAATCGAATTTGACGTTCGTCATCCCGATCTCTTGACCTTGATAGATAAACGGCGTCCCTTGCATGAGGAAGTACATCATCGCAATCGACTTCGCGCTTTCTTTCCAGTAACGCTCATCGTCTCCCCATTTCGAGACCGTACGCGTCTGGTCATGGTTTTCGACGTAAAGGGCGTTCCATCCATCGGCCTCAAGTCCTTTTTGCCATTTCGTCAACACGTTCTTCAAGTGAACGACATCGAGTTTCGAATCGGCATCTTCACTCCAAAGGTCCATGTGTTCGAATTGGAAGACCATGTTCATCTTCCCTTCCTTTTCACCGACCCATAGATGGGCATCGTCAGGTGAGACGCCATTCGCTTCACCGACCGTCATGATGTCATGTTTATTGAACGTCTCGTCACGAAGCTCTTCTAAATAGTCGTGAATTCCGTCCACGTTCATGTGCATCTCGAACGACGGTACAAAGTCGAGGTCGTTCGGGTTTGGCAAGTCGGCGAACGTCGGATTCTTGCGAATATGGCTGATTGCATCGACACGGAATCCGTCGATCCCTTTTTCGAGCCACCAGTTGATCATATCGTATACCGCTGTACGCATCTCAGGATTTTCCCAATTGAGGTCCGGCTGTTTCTTCGAGAAGACATGCAAGTAGTATTGCTCCGTCGTTTCATCGAATTCCCAAGCCGAGCCACCAAAGATCGATTCCCAGTTATTCGGCTTCGACCCGTCCGGTTTTCCGTCGCGCCAGATATACCAGTCGCGCTTCGGATTGTCTTTTGAGCTCTTCGATTCAATGAACCAAGGGTGCTCATCCGACGTATGGTTGACGACGAGGTCGAGCAACAGCTTCATACCGCGCTGATGCACTTCGTCCAATAAGCGGTCGAAGTCTTCCATCGTACCGAACTCGTCCATGATATCTTGATAGTCACTAATGTCATAACCGTTATCATCGTTTGGCGATTTATACATCGGGCAAATCCAGATAACATCAATACCGAGGTCTTTCAAATAGTCGAGCTTATCAATGATTCCTTGAATGTCTCCAATTCCGTCCCCGTTCGCGTCATAAAAGCTACGCGGATAAATTTGATAGGCGACGGCTTCTTTCCACCAGTTGCGTTTAAGCGTTTGTGTTTGTTGTTCTCGTTGTAAAAGTTGCATGTGATCTAGATACTCCTTATCCCAAAACTCACTGCTCATCATTTATACTTATCTTATTCGTGCTGTGAACTTTATATCATTAGCGCAATCGTTTGCACGATGCAATAAATTTATCTTACCAAAAAACATTCGATGATACAAAGATGTTTCATCAGCATACTCAACGTGTACCCTACACGATTTTGAAAAGAAATGAAAGCGAGGTGCTTCATCATGTTTCGATTTGCCACAATGGAGGATTTTTCAGCAGTCGATCAATTGATTTTAAAGAAAGCAAAAGAGTTCCAAGTAGCCGGAAAGTCGCAATGGGTCAAATATTTAGAGCCGAGTCGTTCCGACTATGTCCGTCACGATTTGACGAACGGGACGGTGTTTGTCTACGAACGAGATCAGCAAGTCGTCGGTGCCGTCAGCCTGATTCCTCCGACTGACTGGGACCATAATCTATGGGACGACCCGGACGGTGCCGTCTACTTGCATCGACTCGTCACGGACTCGAGTGCAAAAGGTGAACGCATCGGGGAACGTTTGATGCAGCATGCCTTAGCAAACACGTCTTCGACCATTCGATTGGACTGTGTTGCCGACAACGCCTTCTTAAATAACTACTATCCTCGGTTCGGTTTCCACTATATCGGCGAACGAAATGGATTCTCACTGTTTGAAAAACAGGCTTGACCTTGACGTGACGTCAACCTTTACGCTTTGACTAAGGAGGTGAAGGGATGTATTCGATTCAACAACTTGCGTCACTCGCTGGAACGACACCGCGAACGCTTCGACATTATGACGCAATCGGTCTTCTCGTTGCGAACCGTGACGCCAACGGCTATCGGCGTTATTCTTCGCGCGATGCGGAACGGTTGCAACTCATCTTACTCTATCGCACGCTCGATGTTCCTCTCGATCAAATCGGAGAATTGCTTGATTCAACGACGTTCAACCGGATTGATGTGTTGAGTGGACATATCGAGGCGTTGCGACAGAAAGCAGCCTATTTCGCTCAGCTTGCCGAGACGGCAGAAGTGACCCTCACCTCACTCAAAGGAGGGATTCCAATGGATGACAAGTCATTATTTGATGGATTATCTTATGAGGAGATTCAAGCTCACGAGGCGAAACATCAAGAGGAAGTGCAGGAACGTTGGGGAGAGACTTCAGCTTACAAGACAGCACAAGAACGTGCGCAGAAGCGATCGAAAGCGGACTGGGAACGCATCAATCAAATGCAACTCGATTTGATTGCGCCACTCGTTGATTTATTTCGTTCACAAATCGCAATCGATGACGACCGAGTTCAATCGATTGTGAAAGACAATCATCTGTTCATCGACACACACTTTTACGACTGTTCACTCGATATGTTCAGTGGACTCGGACAGATGTATGTGACGGATGAACGATTCACCGCATTTTATGATCGCTTCGAGCCGGGGCTCGCTGCGTATTATAACGAGGCCATCCAATGCTATTGTATCGCTAACAGTTAAGTCCAAGCCTCAGGCTTGGACTTTTTTTCGTCGCTCGGTGTCTTCTTGCGGTCCTATTTGAAGATGTTTTTGTAACATCGGGAGACTCATCGCCAAATAAATATAAGGGAAGGTCGAGAAGTTGTCCGTTCCACCTGTATAGATTACTTCACTCGTTAGTGGGGTCCATCCTTTCTTCGTCCACTGGCAAAGTCGAACTTCTTTTCTCGATGTGTGGTTATGGAATCCCCAATATGCTTCTCGTTGTCCCACTGCCATCGATGGGGTGATGGTTAAGATGGGACAGTTCATTTCTTGTAACAATCGTTCGTTCATTTCCGCAACTTCGTACATGATGATGACGTCCGGTTGCAGGTGTCGAATCGTATGTTCCGCTTTTTTATCTTGTAAGGAAACGACACGCGTCATACGCTGTTCCGGAATCGGATCGTCACAGAAAGCATACCGCGACTGCAACTCCGCGATTCGTTCTCGACTGAACCGCCGCATCATGGGAGTCAGGAAGGAAATGTACGATTGTGTCAGAAGTTCTTTCCACGTGTTGACATGAGTCGGTGTCGGACCATCTTCCATGATCACATGTGTGACGCCTAAATCCCGTATCGCTTGATAGACAAGTGTTGAACTCCAGTGGTCGCCCGTGCAGAGTAAAACTCGCATTTTCTCATCTCCCTCCACTTTGGTTTGCGGTTTGACGCATCTCTCGGACCGCCACATCAAATGAACCAAACATTTGTTGAATGTCTTTTAATGTCGGACGATTGCCCTTTTCTTTTTGCCACACTTCATAACCCCATGGTGAGAGAGCGGTCAAATGTTCATCTGCCTCGTGTAGCGCATCCATCATTTGCTTCTCCGTGAACAGCTCTCGCGTTGAGATGCCAATCTCGTCTAACGCTTGGGACCAAGACCCGAAACGCCTCACCACTTTCGTGATACTCGGACGTTGGTTCTGCTTGGCCCATTTGGCATAAGCGGTCGACGTCAATGGATGAAGCTCTTCATTGGCATCAAGTAACGATTGGATGATTTCACATTTTTGATCGAACGAGATGATACTCTTCAAATTCGCCTCAATCAGTGCCACTTTCCACGATCCGAACTGAATGACGACCTCTGTCAACGTCGGTGCATCATTGGTCATGGCCCACTTTCGATAATCGGCACTATTGAATGAATCATGCTCTTTCGCCGCTTCACGAAGCATTTGAATCATTTCCTTCTTTGTGAATCGTGACGTTTGCTGTTCCAACCCAGCCAAACGCAGTACATTCGACCATGATCCGTACATTTCCAATAATTCCACCACGGTTGCCCCGCCGTGAATCTTTTGCCATTTCTGATACATGTAGATGGTGAGGCGACCGTCCGAAGAAGCCTCTTGTAAGTGATCAATCAGTTGTTGCTTTCCCATGTCGCCTCCCCCTTACGTGATTGACGTATCGGTTCATCCCACTTCACGGCTACTAATTTGTGCGAACAGGTGAAGTTGACGACTTAAAATTTTCGTTTCATCAAATTTTTCTTCGACCACTTCGCGACCACGTTGCCCGAATGAATAACACTGTTCAGGATGTTCAATGAACCAGCGCATCGCCAAGGTCAGTGCCTCAGGTCGACCGACCGGAACGAGAAAGCCGGTTTCCCCATCCGTGACTTCTTCTCGACAGCCACGGATATCGGTAGCGATGACAGGTAATCCGGACGCCATGGCTTCAAGAATAGAGCGTGGCAATCCTTCACGATAAGAGGGGAGTAAAAAGACGTCGTGTGCTGCAAATAAAGAGGGGGTATCCCGAACGAATCCGGCGTAATGAATCTGTGGATTTTTGGCTAAATGCGCCTCGACTTGTTTCGCCGTCTCTTGATCACGTTCACTCGTCATCAACTCTCCAGCAATCGTCAACGTCGCGTTCGGATAGCGTTTCGTCAGTTCATCGAACGCCTGAAGTAAATCTAGGATTCCTTTTTCTTGAACGAGCCTTCCGACAAACAAGAACTTTAAATGTTCTGGGGAAATGTGTTTCTCTGTCGGATAAAATCGATTTAAATCAATCCCGTTTCCGAGATGCATCAATCGTTCGTCCTCTTTGAAATGTCTTGTTTTAGCGAGTGAGTAATCTTCCTCGCTTTGGAGCAACAACCAATCGGTCGCTAATGCCGCGAGTGATTTCTCTAACCAGAAGACGAGTTCGTATGCGATTCGACCCATTCGTTCGTGGAAGTAAAATCCATGTGCGGTATAGAGAATATGTGGTGTCCTGGCAATGCGGGCCGCAACTCTTCCTAACGCTGCGGCCACCGGGGTGTGGACGTGAATGGCATCATATTTTTCGCGGCGCAATAACCTCACCAACTCTTGAATGGTCTGTAGATTACGCTTCGGGCTAAACTTTCGATCGATTGGCAACGTATGAATGACCCATCCTTCGTCCCGAAGACGATCCGTCCGATCACCGTAAGCACACGCGACGTCGACTTCGTGTCCTTCCGCCTTCAGCGACTCAATGAGAGGACGTAGCAACACATCCGCTGTCATATCGACAGCGCAGAACTGGAGAATCTTTAAAGGCGCCATAAGTGCACCTCCTCCGGCTTCATCGCGCGATCGAGCATGCCTTTCAAGTCAATGACGATGCCACGACCTAACTTCAGCTGGCGTTTCGCAATCGTCCAACCCTCTTGAACGAATTCATCGTGAGACACGGCATAGATGACGACATCTGCTGGTTTTAAGTCACAGTATGATTTGACGTCGATTCCATACTCTCGTCGTACCTCTTCCGGATCGACGAGCGGGTCACACACTTGCACTTCTAAGCCGAACTCCTCGACCTCTCGAATCAAGGAAGCCACTTTCGAATTTCGGATATCACTGACATTCTCTTTGAAGGACATCCCGAGGACCGTCACGCGCGATCCGAGAATGGCCATGTTTTGACTAATCATCGTTTTTATCAATGATGTGGCGACGAAACGTCCCATCGTCTCGTTGATTCGACGACCTGCTAAAATCACTTCCGGATGATAACCGAGCATTTCAGACTTCATCGTCAAATAGAATGGGTCGACGCCGATACAATGTCCACCGACTAGACCTGGCCGGAAGTTTAGGAAGTTCCATTTCGTCCCGGCAGCCTCTAACACCTCGAGCGTATCGATGTTCATGCGATCGAAGATGATGGCCAATTCATTCATCAACGCGATGTTCAAATCGCGCTGTGTATTCTCGATCACTTTGGCCGCCTCAGCCACTTTAATCGAGGAAGCGCGATGAACGCCGGCATCGACTACCGTCTCATAAACAGCCGCTACCACATCGAGTGTTTCTTCATCCTCGGCAGCTACGACTTTTTTGATTGTGCGGAATGTATGCTCACGGTCGCCCGGATTGATTCGTTCTGGAGAGTAGCCGACTTTAAAATCAATCCCGGCCCGGAGACCCGATGTTTTTTCAAGTAATGGGATACACTCTTCCTCTGTCAGTCCCGGATAGACCGTAGATTCGTATACGACAATCGTACCTGGTCGCAAATGCGCTCCAACAGCACGAGTCGCGCTACAAATCGGTCCTAGATCTGGTTGATTTTGATCATTGATGGGTGTTGGCACAGCCACGATAATGAAATCCGCCTCTTCAAGTTTGGCGACATCCGTCGTATATAAGACCGCTGCTTGCTCAAGGTCTACTGATTCAACTTCTCGCGTGCTGTCGAGATGAAGGGTAAGCTCATTGATACGCGCTTCATTGATGTCTACTCCGATGACGTCTCCTACGCCACCTAGCGCAACAGCGACAGGGAGTCCGACATATCCTAGTCCGACTACAGCTACGTGACGATTGGCAATGGTTTTTCGTGTTGTACGTGATTCTGAGATGAGTTTATCCATGTCCATCTGCCTCCTGAGATTCGGAATTATGCGGTTTTATCAATCACAATGACTTTTCCATTCGGTCCCCGAGGAATTGATTGCACGGGGGTCAACGTAATCACGACCTCTTTACCGAACAGTAGTTCCAACTCGCTCCTCATAATCTCTTCATGTTCTGGCTTGAAGCGTTCCAGATCCGGGACGTATTTTAGTTCGATATGATACAAATCATGTTGCCGATATTGCGTTTGGATGACCGAGTTGGGTAACACTCGGACAACGGTCGTCAAATCCCCTTCATAGATTTTTTGTTTGTTTGGAGTGAGTACATAATTGCTTTCGCGTCCCTCAATGGAAGTGACGAACGTTCCTCCCTGTCCACAAGCACATGTCCCCTCTCCAATTTTCATCCGATCGCCAACCCGGTAACGAACGAGCGGTGTCCCATGGGTCGTAAAACTCGTCACTAAAATTTCTTCGTGATCCCCATACGACTCGATCACGCCTGTTTCGTGGTGGAGATGCATATTCCCATGGGTACATTCTGTTAAAATCGGTGCCCCCTCAGAAGACGCGTACTGATCAAAGACCGGGGCATTAAACGCCTCTTCTAAGATGGCTCTTCCTTGAGGCGTAATCGTTTCGGCTGTCGGAAAAATAGCCATTAATTGAAATTCAAGTGGGATCTGATTCTCTTTGATGTATTTTGCGATTTCAATCATGGCAGACGGTGCACTGTCTAATACAATTGGTTTGAATCGATTTAATGCGTCGATGTAATGAGGGATAGTCTGAGGATTGACATGATAGAGCGAGAACAGCATCTGATTGAGCGGTCGATTGTAGCGCCAAAATACAGGTTTTTCTTGATTCGGATTACAAATTTTCCGTCCTGTGAAACTCGCTCGTTTCATTCCTCTGATAAACCCGTGTTGCGCTTTGAAAAAGTCAACGTGGGCCATACGTCTTTGATAGTCTTCTTTCGTGAAATGGACTTGCAAGGACGTCCCTGTCGTTCCACCGGTTCGACCAAGAATGTCTGTTTTGATGTTAGAATGGATGTCCGGATTTTTCCTAACTGTTTCTTTTTCGAGGATCGGGATGCGCTTCAACTCTTCCATCGATTGAAGGGGAAGAACAATCTCGTTTTCTTCAAACAGTTTTTGATAATATGCATTGTGCATCGCACAAAATTCGAGAAACGCATTGAGTCGCTTCAATTGATCGGCTGCGACGACTGCCCCATCTTTGGGACGATTGGCTAAAACGACTAACTCACGCTCATATGTGCGTCCGTACCGTTCTTGCCATAGTTTCATTCCATACAATGTCGTCATCCATTGTTGTAATCGAATCGGTGATTTCATGTATAAATCACGAAGCGCAAACCCTGCCATGGTGTAGTCTCCTCTCGCTAAGTGTAGAGTCGTTTCACGACTCGGACTTTTCCGTTCTTTTCTTTCTTGATGCTTTTCACATCTCGTAAAAGAACTTTCATTCGTGAAGTAAACAGACGCTCGACTTCTTTTTGGAGCGCGACTTCATGTTCAGGCTCAAATCGTGCTTCATCCTTCACGTACAGCATCTCAATTTCGTCTATTTTGTGTTGCAACACTTGAATCTGAATAATAGAGTTCGGCAGCACGCCGACCGCTGCGGTCAAATCTCCTTCAAACACCTTATAGCCTTCCGGCGTCTCAACATAGTTCATTTGACGACCATCGATTGACTCGATAATGGTGTCCTGTCGTCCACATGGACACATCGCTTCACTGAGGGTCATCCGATCGCCAATGCGGTAGCGAATCAGCGGTGTTCCGTGCGTCGTGAAACTGGTGACGAGCGCCTCTCCAAATGCATCCGTCTCGATGATTCCCATCTCAGGACGTAAGTGCATCTTCCCGCACTCACACTCCGTAACGATAGGAGCCCCTTCCGAAGAAGCATATTGATCGTAAACCGGCGCTTGGAACATCTCTTCTAACAACAAGCGTCCGGATGGTGTGAGCGTCTCCGAGGTTGGAAATAAAGCCACCGGTCGGAACGATAACGTCTTTTGATGGGTTTTCAAATATTTTGCGATTTCAATCATATCGGAAGGTGAACCGTCGAGTGCGGCCGGTTGAAATTCGTTCAACGAATCGATGTAGTGTGGAATCGTCGTCGGATTCGAATGCACGACCGAGTAGAGCATTTGCTTCATCGGGGCATTGTACCGCCAATACACCGCATTTTTTTGATTACCTGGACAAATCATCCGTCCTGTAAAACTAGCTCGCTTCATCCCACGGCGAAAACCATGTTGTTCTTTAAAAAAATCGAGATGCGCCATTCGCATTTGATAATCGTATTCGGTGAAACGAACCTGAATCGATTTACCTGTCGTCCCGCCCGTCATGCCGATGATCGGGGCATGAAGGTTAGAAAAGATGGTCTCATCCGTTCGAAGCGTCTCTTTCTCTAAAGGAGGGATCCGTTTAAAGTCTTCTAAGCTCTTTAAGGGTAAGGTAACCCCGTGTTTTTTGAAGAGTCGTTGATAGTACACGTTGTGTTGATTACAAAACTGTAGGAATTGATTCAAATGATTGAGTTTTGCATCAGGTGACGCTTCATTTGGAGCACGTCTCAGTCGCTCCAATTCCTGCTCATAGTACTGACCGTATCGCTCCCGATATAACTTGATTCCATATAAGGAAACCAGCCAATTTTGGAGGCGAATCGGTGAGTGTGCATAAATCCGATCCTGTAAAATCCCCATTACTCGATGCCCTCCTTCAACACTTGATGATAGGCGATGTACCAGTCGATAAACGCGTTTACGCCATCGCGAATCGACGTCTGTGGTTGAAAGTCAATCGATTCATATAAAGAGGAGGAATCGGCAAAACTCGCGGGTACATCTCCCGCCTGAAGTGGTAACAAGCGGAGGATGGCCTTTTTCCCGACTCGCTCTTCGATCGTCCGAATAAAGTCCATCAAAGATACCGGTTGCTGATTTCCAATGTTATAGACACGAAACGGAACGTCACTCCGGTCAGGTAGAGGATGTTCATAGTCAAACTCCTCATCTGCCAACGGTGCGATATCCATAAGTCGGACAATCGACTCGATGATGTCGTCGATGTATGTGAAATCTCGTTCCATCTCACCATAGTTGTATACATCGATTGGTTCGCCTTTTAAAATCGCCTCCGTAAATTTGTAAAGTGCCATATCGGGACGCCCCCATGGCCCATAGACGCTAAAGAATCGCAACCCCGTCGTTTTTAGACCGAACAAATGGCTGTACGTATGAGCCATCAACTCATTCGCCTTCTTCGAAGCCGCATACAAGGATAGCGGATGATCGACCGGGTGTTGTTCGGAAAATGGCATCGCCTGATTTGATCCGTAAACCGAGCTAGATGAGGCATAAATCAATTGCTCTACTGGATAGAAGCGACAAGCCTCCAAGATGTTCAAGAAACCAACGATATTGGATTGAATATAAGCATCTGGATTTTCTAGACTGTAGCGTACACCGGCCTGAGCCGCCAAATTGACCACGACTTGGGGTTGGTTTTTTTCGAAGACACGTGTGATTGCCATCTTATTTTCGAGGGCATCACGATAGAGTTTGAAACGAGGATGCGTCAACACATGAAGTCTTGATTCTTTTAATCTCGGATCGTAATAATCATTGACCACATCGATCCCGATGACATGATGTCCTTCTTTTAGCAACCGTCGAGCTAGATGAAAACCAATGAACCCAGCCACTCCGGTCACGAGAACTGTTTTTTTCATAACGACTTCCTCCTTTGCGTTGACTCGTTGACTCGCATGCGTACCGGTTCGATTTGTGGCGCAAAAATACTTTCCATCACTTCTTCTGGCAGTTCGTTGTTTGCGACAAACAACAAGAAAGAAGTGAGTCCATTCGATTGATCGAGTAGATATTCAATCGTTTTCAAAATCGGATCAACCGATTTAAAGGGTCTTGTACAACCGACGAAAATCTTTTCATATACTTGATTCGTATGTTCGCTCGTTGCGAGCAGTTCTTCGAACAGCTTCTCACCAGGACGAATGCCACTGAAATGAATCGGGATTTGTTCGAGGGTGAAACCGCTCAGTGTAATCATCCGTTTCGCCAAGTCCACAATTTTGACGGGATTCCCCATATCTAGTACGAACACTTCGCCCCCATTTGCGCGCACGCTCGCTTGAATGACGAGGCGACTCGCTTCCGGGATGGTCATAAAGTATCGGGTCATCTCTGGATGCGTCACCGTAATCGGTCCGCCCCGTTGAATTTGTTCTTTAAAGAGCGGAACGACGGAGCCACGACTTCCTAAGACGTTGCCGAAACGAACGACCGAGAATGTCGTTTCGCTGTGGCGAGCCTGCTGTTGGACGATCATTTCTGCTACTCGTTTCGTGGCACCCATCACGTTCGTCGGATTGACCGCCTTATCCGTAGAGATCATGACGAACCGCTTCACTTCAAAGAAATCGGCGGCTTCGACCATATTCTTCGTTCCGTAAATATTGTTTTTCACTGCCTCTCTCGGATTGTCTTCCATGAGCGGAACGTGCTTGTGAGCTGCCGCATGATAGACAACGTCCGGACGATACTGATCAAACACTTCCGTCACCCGCGCCCGGTCTTGGACGTCACCGATGACGGGACAAATCTCTGTATCAGACCCGAGTAAGCGGAGTTCGCGATCGATTGCATATATGCTATTCTCGCCATGTCCAAACAGGATCAGTTTGCCTGGATTGAATTTCATCAATTGACGACAAAGCTCTGAGCCAATCGACCCTCCCGCACCCGAGATGAAAATGGTCAATCCACTCAACGTCTGAGAGATCTCCGAAACGTCGAGCTGAACCGGTTCACGGCCGAGCAAGTCTTCAATGGCCACTTCACGAATCTCATTTAATGACACCTTTCCGGATGCGAGTTCCGCAAGCATTGGCAGTGCATGGGATTCGACGCCTGTCTTCTCGATTCGTTTCAAAAGTTGGACCCGATCTCCGTAAGGAAGGGAAGGAATGGCCAACACAACCACTTCGATATTCAGCTCTTCAATTTTGCGTTCTAATAAATCGATTGAACCGATGACCGGTGTCCCGTGAATGTAGAGACGGTGAAGCAATGGATTATCATCCAACACCCCGACCACATGCAGCACATTCGTTCGATGCTCTTTCAGTTCTTTAATGATTTTTTGACCCGATTCCCCACCACCGATAACCAAGGTAGCTTTTCCATTCGACACCGGTGCGTGAAATCGGAAAAACGATCGTGTTCTAGCGACGAGTCGGATAAATAACATTCCGTTAAATGCGAGTAAGCTTTGAATAAAAATTGCTTGATAGGAAAAGCCATCCAATAATACGTATGATGCGAATAAGACGAACGTGTCACTCATGACCAACACAATCGCCAGCAATTGCAATTCACGCATCGATCCGTATCGCCAGTCGATTCGGTATACCCGAGTCACCCATCCTAAAATGAGAAGAACGAGCGTCTTCAATCCGAGGATCGTGATCAAATCTAGCGGGTCCGATGTTACCGTCGGATCATTTGCAAAGAATAGGTCAAACGTCACGAAAATCGCGAGCCCTGCAATCGTGATATCGAGTAACATCAAGAGCGCATTTTTTCGATCAATGGGAGACCGAACAGTTGGAGTACTCATCCTTTCACCACCTTCCATCCCAATCAGCTTCGAGTTGATGCTAGATAAGTACCCGTTCAAGATTCACAATCCAAAAGAAAAGAATAGCTTTTTGATACGAATGACATTTCGTCATGAAACGGTTTAACAAATGTGTAATGAGTTTTTACTTTCTTTTGTGAATATTTTTAATTTATATGGGTATTATGGGAAGTAGAAGGTAGGACATTTGGATTATTTTCACTTTGAGATTTTGCGAATGTCGCATTCTCCCAAAGTAGTCAATCGATTCAGGTTCCTCCCTTTTCATATCTCGTCACCGGACACATATTCTAGCTTTCCTTCAGGACCACCATTGTTTAACCACACCATGACCTTTGAAGCCACGACTTGCTTCTGAAAAGGAGAGACATCACGATGAAACGATGGACAGAGCAACAGATCCTCTCATGCCTAAGACAAGCAGCGAATGAACTTGAAGAATTTGACACAAAACAGTACACACTATGGGCCCGAAACAAAGACGTCCCCTCCCTATCGACCGTGATTTACAAATTTGGTTCTTGGCGGGAAGCCGTTCAAGCGGCGGAGATTAAGATGTTGTATCGTTATTATTCAGATGAAGATATTTTGACCGCACTGATTGAGGCCTCAGAAGAACTTGAACTCTTCACGAGCCAAACGTATCGTGCCTGGGCAAAAATCTCGCAAGCCCCTTCTTTGACGCTGATCAGCAGCCGGTTCGGTTCGTGGTCGAATGCGTTACGTGAAGCCAAGCTTCAAACGACAACGGTACGGAACAATGAAGAACGGATCATTCAAGCCTTGATTGAAGCCTCCGAAAAGTTAGAGCGTCTCACGTCCCAACATTACGCCGTTTGGGCACAGGAAAAAGGCTATCCGACGGTAGCGACAATCGCTCGCAAATACGGATCATGGAGCTATGCGCTATTTGTCTTGGATATCGCTCCTCCGAAACGTAAATGGGATGAGGAAGATGTCATTGATGCCTTGCAGTTAGCCAAAACAGAGCTACCACATTTTAGTATCCTCCACTACCGGAAATGGGCCGAAGGTCGAAATGTTCCAAGTACATCGACAATCAATGCCTTATTCGGAAGCTGGACGGCTGCTTTAAAATGTATGGAGGAACAAAAAGTAAAACAGTAATCCATACAGATGAACTCATACAAAAAGCGCCGACTCTTTTCGAGTCGACGCTTTTTTCATGTGACGATCGCAATGTATAGCGGGATTCCAACTAACAGGTTGAACGGGAACGTGACAGCTAGCGAAAGGGTCAAATAAAATGATGGTTTCGCTTCTGGGACCGAGGCTTGTAACATGGCGGGAGCGGCGATATACGACCCACTCGCTGCGAGTGTCATCAAGAGGATCGTTCCGCCGTCAGATAAATTGGCAATCCCCGCTGCAATAAAGCCGACAAGTGCTCCGACTAACGGAAACACCATCCCCATCATCATAAATTTTAGTCCATATGACGGTACCGTTTTCAACTGCTGTCCGACTTTCATTCCTAGACCTAGTAAGAATAAGAGTAAAACGCCCGGGAACAAGTCGACGAAAAATGGTTTGAGCGGTGTGGCGTCTGGTGTCACCAGTCCAACAATCAGACCTGCAAACATCAAGAGGATACTTTTCGAGAACAAACTCTCCCGCAACACCGATAGAGAGTTCGCCTTCCCTGACGTAGCCGTGATTCCCATCACGTGTGTCTGATTATACAGCAGTAACGCCACAATCAGGCCGGGAATTTCAAGGACGACGACTAGTGTTGTCATGAACGGCTCGTACGCAATCCCGAGACGCTCGAGCTGTGTCGATGCTGCTACATAGGTGACGAGTGACACCGAGCCGAACGTCGCAGCCATGGCAATTCGCTCAGGGAATGAGAATTTGAACATTCCTCCGACATAGAATGCGAGAAGAGGTAGCAAAATCCCAATCAACAGCGTCACGGTCAGCGGTAATGCGATGTCTTCAAAAGATACCGAGGCGAGTCCCATACCTCCCTTCAGTCCGATAGCAAGCAGTAAGTAAATATTGAGCGTCGTACTCAATGAATCCGGGATCTTTAAGTTTGATTTTCCGACTGCGGCGATAACGCCCGTCACAAACAGTAGTACCGGGGCGCTCGTCAATAAAAATAAAAACAATTCCATACATCTTCCTCCTTGGCGACAAAAAAGCGCACACCTAAAGAAGGCGTGCGCTGTATGCCGACAGCTCGAATAATCGATCCGTCAGGCCGACAACTGTCGGTTTATTGAATTGGTCAGTAGCTCCGTCATAAGATTTCGAAAGCACGCTTCATCTTGACTCGTCCAGTCGATTCTCTATACGTCTCTGCCTTTCATTTTAAGAAGGTGGCGTTTCATTGTCAATCGGTTTGATCCCAAGGGGCATCTAGACGAAACACGATGAGACGCTCCCCTGTTTTCGTACTGATGTCCGTATGGAGCGAGACAATCGAACGACCGAGTACTTGTCCGACAATCGTTTCGAGTTGACTCCGCCCTGATTCGACGAGATTGTTGCGATATTTCTTCAATTGCTCGCGACCTGAAGACTTGGTAGCCAAATCATACTCGGCCGGCGTCAACACGCCTTGGAGTGTGACGATGGCGAGGTCTCGAAGCAGGTCTGCCTTACACGTCAATGACCCGCGACCCAAATATTCTTTCTCCCATTGGGTAATCCGAGCGCTCAGTTCCATTTCCAGCTGACCCTTTTTCCGCATTTACTTCACGAATCCAATCATCATCTCACGAAGAATCTTAGCTGCTGCGATGGCTGTCATATCCGACTGATCGTATGCCGGTGACACTTCGACAAGGTCTGCACCGATGATGTCGAGGTCTGCGTTCGCAATGGCATGTACCGCTTCGAGCAATTCTTTCGTTGAGATGCCGCCGATTTCTTGCGTCCCTGTCCCTGGTGCCGCTGACGGGTCGAGGACGTCGATGTCGATCGTGACGTATACTTTTTTACCAGCGAGTGTCGGTAAGACGCGTTTGAGTGGTTCGATCACTTCAAATTGATGCATGTTGTAGCCGACTTCACGAGCCCACTCAAACTCTTCTTTCATCCCTGAACGGATTCCGAACGAGTAACAGTTCGATGGTCCGATTAAGTTTGCCGCTTTTTTGAGCGGAGTCGAGTGTGAGAGCGGCTCGCCTTCATACTCATCCCGAAGGTCCGTGTGCGCATCCAAGTGGAGGATGACAAAGTCGTTGCCGTACACGTCGTGCATCGCTTTGATGATCGGCCATGTGACAAGGTGTTCGCCACCCATGCCGAGTGGGAACTTACCTGCTTTGACGACATCTTTGACGAACGCCTCAATCATATCGAGCGACTTCGGTGCGTTCCCGAATGGAAGCGGGATATCGCCTGCATCGTACACCGCGGCATCAGCCAAGTCACCGTCTAAATACGGGCTATATTCCTCGAGTCCAATCGATACTTCACGAATCCGGTTCGGACCGAAACGCGAGCCTGGACGGAAGCTGACTGTCCAGTCCATCGGCATCCCGTAAAGAACCGTCTTCGCCTCTGTCACCTCTGGGAGGCTGGCGATAAACACTTTACCTGAGTAGGCTTCATCGAAACGCTTAATCATTTTGTTAAGTCCTCCACGAATTTCGGAAGAACGAACGCTGCATTGTGAAGCTTCGGCGTATAGTACTTCGTTTCGATGTCATGGAACCGCTCAGCTGATACTTGTTCCGGGTCGTATTTCTTCGAACCGATCGTGAACGTCCACATGCCACTCGGGTACGTTGGTACGTTTGCTGTGTACAACTTCGTGATTGGGAAGATTTCCTTCACGTCACGTTGAACCGTTTGGATGAGTTCTGGTGTGAACCATGGGTTATCCGTTTGAGCCACAAAGATGCCATCCTCTTTGAGCGCTTTTGAAATCCCTGCATAGAACCCTTTTGTGAAGAGGTTGGCTGCTGGTCCGACCGGTTCAGTCGAGTCGACCATGATGACGTCGTACTCGTTTTCTGACTTCGCGATATGCATGAATCCGTCACCGACGATGACTTCAACACGCGGGTTATCGAGCTCACCCGCAATATTTGGTAAGTATTTCTTCGAATATTCAATGACTTTCCCGTCGATATCCACGAGAACTGCTTTTTCTACTGATGGGTGTTTCATAATTTCACGGATGACACCGCCATCTCCCCCACCGACTACGAGCACATGCTTCGGATTCGGGTGTGTAAAGAGTGGGACGTGTGCGACCATCTCGTGATAGACGAATTCGTCCTTATCCGTCGTCATGACCATCCCGTCAAGTAACAACATCGTTCCGAACTCGTCCGTTTCGACCATCTCTAGTCGTTGAAACTCCGTTTGTTCGCTCTCATAAACGTGGTTTACACGGAACGTAATCCCGTAATCTTCTGTTTGGTGCTCCGTAAACCATAACTTTAATTTTTGGTCCATCGATAGAACCCCTTTCTGTTCAAAAAGTTGTTCGTATGCGAGTGGCGTTTTGAGGCGCTTCTTAATCATACGATAGGAAGTATACAAAACCTGTACCCATTTTGCACGATTTTTTTGCGGAATCGGTCTTGAATGTGAGTTTTTTGTGAGACGTTGCCGATATACTGATTGAACCAATTCTGAATCGAAAGGTGGAATAGTATGTGGTCACCCTGTGCTTCTTGTAATACAACCATTCCTTTGATTGCTCAAGGAACACTCGTCACGAAATTCAAGGAATACTCTTACAAAACGTTTGAAGAACTCGATACGCTCCTTCTGCATGCGGAAGGAACGGTTTACTGTGTCGATTATAACTCGAAAAGTCAGACGCCTCCGCTCGAGGTCGAAGCACTAAAAGATCAGCTTGCGCATCGGCACATCATTGAACAGATTCAGCACGGCACGTTCGAGAGTCACCTCCAACCGATCATCTTCCTCGATTCAACGGAAACGTTCGGATATGAAGCGCTCCTCCGCAGTAGCGCCAACATTTCACCTGGTGACCTATTCCGGACGGCAAACCGTTTCGGTCTCCATTCGAAACTCGATCAACGTGCCCGCGCGGAAGCAATCAAAGCAACGTTTGAAGCCGTCGCTCCTCAGCAAAAGACGTTCATCAACTTCTTACCTTCGACCATTTATAACCCGGACTATTGTCTCCAGCACACGTTTGACATCATTGACCGATATGACCTCAGCCCGGACCGCTTTATCTTTGAAGTCGTGGAGACGGAGAAGGTACATGACGTCGATCATCTCCAACACGTGTTTTCGACATATAAAAAGCGAGGGATGAAAGTGGCATTAGACGATGTCGGGGCAGGCTTCTCGACAATCGATATGTTGAAGCGACTTGAACCGGACTATGTCAAAATTGACCGTTCCTATATCTCGTTTTGTGATGAAGACGCTGAAAAACGCGCTTTCCTCAAACAAGTGCGTGCGTTAACCCATTCGATGGGCATCACCCTTCTTGCTGAAGGAGTAGAACGTATGGAAGAGGCAGATGTCTGTCGTGAGCTCGGATTCGATTTAGCGCAAGGATATTTCTTCGGAAAACCGGCCCCTGCCAATCAATACAAGATTGAAATCGCATAAGTCATCACTTTCAAAAGCACAGGAATCGACTTCGTCGTCATCCTGTGTTTTTTCATTTACCGGTCCCTTATGATCACTTCCTTATTGTTTCATCTACTTTTAGGTTTCGTTCAGAGATGTTCAGGAGATAGCATATTATAGAAGGTTGACGGGAGCGAAAGAGGTGGATATGTAGATGAAATCATGGATTGTCAGTGGCTATGCAATCGTACTAGGAATCATCATCGGTTTAGTAAGTTGGCTTTTCTTGTCCGTCGTTTATAAAGGGATTCACGTTGTATGGCATACGGTACCTGAGCAATTTGATATTCCGTTTTATCTGTTTCTCGTACCGGTCATCGCTGGTGTAAGCATCGGCCTGTTGCAACGTCGGTATGGGCAAATGCCTCGTCTCATGCCGGAAGTGATGGAAGAACGAAAAGATACCGGTCGTATCGACTATCGCTTGATTGGATTCACAACGTTGACCGCCCTCCTCGTTCTCATCGGAGGTGCAAGCCTCGGTCCTGAGGCCGCGCTCGTCGGCATCGTCGGCGGACTCACGACATGGTTCTCCGAGCGAATCCGCTATGTTCGTCAAGAGTTAGGAGAATTACAAGAAGTCGGTCATGCCGTCGTGCTCGGGATTGTCTTCAACGCGCCACTATTTGGTGCGATTGCGGCTGAGGAGAACGAGCAGAAGAAACAACCGATGCTAAACCTTCTGGCGACACTCGCCGGGATTGGGACGTTTTATTTATTGAACCAACTGGATGAGCGTCCCCCGTTCATCATTAAGTTCCCTGCGATTGAAAGTGTCCAGATCGATTGGACGATGTTATTGATTGTTCTTGGCGGCATGGTTCTCGGCTGGCTTTATTTGGTGAGTGAACATGCATTGATGCGACTTTTTTCAAACATACCAATCTTATTGCTTACAACGCTCGGTGGAGTCGGAATCGGGATCATGGCTCTTCTTTATCCGGACCTCCTCTTCTCCGGAGAAGAAACTATTCTTGAGTATATCGACGAGTGGCGACTGATTCCTCTCTATACCCTTCTCTTATTTAGTGTACTGAAACTGCTTTTTACCGCATTCTGTTTAGCGACTAGTTGGCGTGGCGGGCACATCTATCCTCTTCTTTTTTCTTCATTCACGCTCGGTTACTTCTTCAGTTTACTGTTTGACATCGATATGACATTTTCCGTCGTCTTGACGACGAGCGCCTTACTGGCGACGGCGATGCGACAACCGCTGGCTATTATCGTACTACTCGTTCTCTTTTTCCCGCCGAATAGTTGGCTCTATGTATTCGCAGTCGTTGCAATCGTTTCAAAAATTCCACTTCCATCGTTCATCCATTCACCAGCGAAAGCTTGATTTTAGATATTGAAAAAAGGGTAAGAGATGAATAGTTATGCACTCTCTCGAAAGGAGGAACGGTTGTGAGCGAATATGAAATGGCCATTGAAAACCTAATTGACGCAGTTAGTTCGGATTGGATTAGCATCATTTTAGCTATTTTAGTCGTGATTATGGGGATTGTCGTCTTCATTTATGTCGTCATGACAATCGTCGACATGTTTTTGTCCAAGGATATCGTCTGGGGAATCGTTGAAGTCATCGCTCTATTCGTAGGACTGGCAGTGCTCTTGTCCGTCTTCTACTATTGGAATCGGAATCGGGTCAAAGCACAGTTTGGTCTCTTCCTCGTCTTGTTCTCTCTCGCAGTGAATGTGTACTTCTTCGTTCGTTATGCGGACGAAATCAATGCTGTTTTGAACAGCGTGTACTAAAAAACGAGGGGGAATTCCCCCTCGTTTTAATCGTTCATCGAAATATAGAAAGGTGGTGTTTCCTTTGAAACGTCGCGTAATTCAACTGATCATCATGGTGATCAGTGTCATCTTGCTTATCGGTCTCTTGTTCTGGCTCGACGTCCTTATTCCTATATTAATTGGAACCGCCATCATCGCACCGCTCGTCGTCGGATGGCAAATTCTATTTGACCAAGTACAACCTCAAGGGAAGCTCGCCTGGTTACTGACCGTCTTCTTCATTCCATTCATCGGTGTCTTGGCATGGGTCATGTTTGGCCGTACGCCACGCCGTCATCGACGCTTCAAACGAACGTCATCAGAGATCCGGATGCTACGGCAAGCAATCGAAAGCGAGAAAATTGAAACTTCACCTGATATTGTGTCGTCTTACCCGTTGACACGGACACTCGAAAAATTAGGCGCATCCGGTGCCGATGGTCATACTTCGACTAAACTGCTCGTCAACGGTGAAGAGAAATTTGATGCATTATTAGACGCCATCAACAGTGCAACCGATCATATCCACATCCAATACTACCTCTTTCGGACGGATGACATTTCGTTAAAAGTTAGAGACGCCCTCATTCAAAAATCGAATGAAAATGTCATTGTCCGCTTTCTGTATGACGGACTCGGTAGCCAAGAAATCGGGGAAGAGTTTATCCAACCGTTACGGGAGTCCCGTGTCCACGTTCAGGCGTTCGACCCCGTTTTGCATCCGTACCTGGTGTTTAACGCCAACTTCCGCAATCATCAAAAACTGATTGTCGTGGATGGGCGAATCGCGCTAACAGGCGGGTTGAATGTCGGGGATGAATATCTTGGGAAGAATGATAAACTCGGTTTTTGGCGTGACACCCATCTCCGTCTTGAAGGTCCGCTCGTCCGAGAATTGCAACAGCTCTTTGTCGAGAACTGGCTATACGCAGGACAAGGGACGAGTGATGAAACATGGGATTTGTTCGCAGATGAAGAGCACCTCTCTCAGTACTTTGTGAATGAACCGAAAGGGCAAAACGGTGCGACACAACTACTCGTCACATCGCCTGGTAAAGACGTCACGATTCGCGATGGACTCATGCGTCTGTTGATGGATGCCAAAGAATCGATTTGGCTCACCACCCCATACCTTGTCCCCCCACCTGAACTATTGGCCATTCTTGAAGTCGCAGGTCGTAGTGGCATCGATGTCCGAATCGTTGTACCGGGCAAAGGAGACGAATGGTTTAGCTTCCATGCGACCGAGTATTATTTTGAACAATTGTTGAAGCGCAATATCAAAATTTATAAATACAATCGCCATTTTATTCATGCGAAAACACTACTGATTGATGGCAAAGTTGCCCTCGTCGGGTCAGCCAACTTCGATTTTCGTAGTATGTTTCTAAACCACGAGATGATGATTGCCCAATTCGATACTACATCCATTCAAGAACTGCACGAGGCATTCCTGAAGGACTTTGAAGAATCCATTTTAATCGATTGGACCATGTTGCGGAAAAAGACGACCGGCAAACGTTTCGTCGAAGCGTTTTGTCACATTTTCTCGCCACTCCTTTGACGCATTCGCCAAACAAGATACGTCATGGCGACGACACCAACTAAAAACAATTGCCATCCAATCGTTAACTGCATCGCTGCCGTCACCGCCAGTCCTTCCATAATCAAGGCAGGAATCTTTCCAATCGTACTTGCTACTGCGAACGAGGCGAGCGTCATGCGACTGAACGCCGCCGATAATGTGACGAGACCAGAAGGAACGAATGGCATAAGACGCATCCCGAGGACGAGAAACCAAGCCTCGGCTCCTTCGGACTCCCGAAGCCGTTGAAATCGGCTACCATTCGGGGAAACATAACGGTGTAGGGCTTTCCGATAAAGGATGAAACTCACGACGGCGCCAACTGCCTCCCCGACAATCGATACGAGGATGCCCGGTACGAGACCGAGGACACTCACATTGATGGCTGTCAAAAAAGCACTAGGGAGGACACCGGCGACCGCAATCACACTATTCAGTAAAATACTGATCATCAAAAATAAAGGGAGCGGGAGCAGTTCCCATTCCATAACAATCACTCTTTCTATTCACAAAATAAGGACCATGACATGTCGTCATGGTCCTTTACTATATCATAGCGATGATGAAGAGGTTGCACCGGCTTCATCCCACGAGTCTTCGTCGACTGGTGGTAAATGTTTTTCTTCCAATTTCGAAACGACAACCGCACATGCCGCATCCCCCGTGATGTTGACTGATGTGCGAAGCATATCAAGAATACGGTCTACTCCGATAATGAGAGCGATTCCCTCTACCGGTAAGTTGACTGACTGAAGGACGAGCGCAAGCATGACAAGTCCGACTCCCGGTACACCCGCTGTACCGATCGAAGCGAGGACCGCCGTGATGACGACCGTCAACAACTGAGTCATTGTTAAGTCAGAAGCGAACACTTGCGCGATGAAAATCGTCGCAACCCCTTGCATGATCGCTGTTCCGTCCATGTTGACCGTTGCCCCAAGTGGCTGTACGAACGACGAAATCGAACGCGGCACACCGAGTTTTTTCTGTGCGACTTCCATCGATACTGGAAGCGTCGCATTTGACGAAGAAGTCGAGAACGCGAACGTCATCGCCTCATAGAAGTTCTTGAAGAAGAAGACTGGGCTCATCTTCCCGATGAAGTAAACCGCTGCCCCGTAGACAATCGTTGCATGTAAGAATAGCGTCAAGACGACGGCAATCATATACCACGCCATTGCGACAACCGCGTCGAGACCGATGCCTCCGATTGCAGAAGCAATCAATGCGAATGCGCCGTATGGAGCGAGCTTCATCACAAGATGAATCAAGTACATCATAATGCGATCGCCTTGTTTGACGAATTGACGCCACGTTTTCGCCTTGTCCCCGAGGGCAATCAGCGCAAAACCAATCAATGCAGCAAAGACGATGATTTGAAGCATGTTTCCTTCAGCGAGCGCCGTAATCGGATTCGTTGGAATCATATTGACGAATGTCTGTACGATATTAGACGATTCCTCGGTCGCTGTTGATTCAAATTCAAGACCTGTCGTTTGGAAGTCCCCACGCTCCCCTGGCTGTAAGACGGATGCAACACCCATCGCTAACATGATCGCGAGCGCTGTCGTCGCTAAGAAGAACAGAATCGACTTCGACCCGACTCGACCTAGTTCTTTCGGGTCCCCGAGACCCATGACGCCTAAAATAATTGAGAAGAAGACAATCGGTACGACTAACATTTTAATTAAATTCAAAAAGATCGTTCCGACCGGAGATAAAATATACGGATTCACAATCTCATAAACATTATCCGGCAAGCCCGCCAATCCGAGACCAACAACAACACCTAGCGCGAGACCGATTAAGATTTTTTTCGTTTCGCTCATCGTATCACCCTTTCTTTTTTTCACAATGTAGTCAGTATATCATAATACTGAATTTTCATACAATTACAACTGAATATCTCTTCAGTTACAAATTCTCTTGAAATTCCCAAAAACTTGAAACAAAAAAGATTGGAGACGAAAATTCGTCCAATCTTTTTACTCAGCGTCTACACGCTCGAGCTCTGCATGAAGTTCAGTCGAGTTTGCCCAAATCTCAGGGCGATGTTCTTGTAAGAAGTTCGCTAAAACGTCGCGGGACGGAGCGTCCATCATGTCGATTAAAATCCGACCCTTTAACGATTTATCCATTTGATTAACGTGATACGGTAATAATTTATAACCCCGTCTCGCTTCCACGTCAACTAACATGTCACATGCCGCGACACCGCCATAATAAAAGCCTTCCGGTTTTCGACCGACCGTCACCCACACGATCCAATACGGTTTCCCGTTCGGTACCGCTTCCGGGTCCGTCAAAAACTTAATCCGTTTCTCGATGGCAGACTTGGCGTGCATCGCTCCCATATCGATTGTTGCAACGCCTTCTTCGACATCGATGATGACCGGAGACATGTTATTTAAACTAAGCGAACCGACACCAAAACCACCGTGTCCGTCCGTCGCATCGTCTGAAATAATATTAAAATTAATGTCTTTCATGTTCCACCCTCCCTCTCTACTGTACACAATGATATAGGATGGTGGCAATCCTGAGTCACACCCACTCGATTTGAAAGCGTCCCCCTGGACCGATCTGTTGGATTAATGAACGATCTTCTTCAATGATCCTTCCGATGACATTGACGCGCTCATCTGCCGGCAAATCCCGCTTCGTTATTTGCAGTTCCCCTGCATAACGACCGTAACGTTCATTGTCGATCGTGATACTGCCGAGCACTCGTTCTTCTGTATCTCGCGGTTGAATCAAATGGTCCCCAGGTCGTCCATACGCTCTCGATTCGACCGAACGGATGACGTCCCGGGCTGGGTCCATCCGATTCGTGTGACTGGTTGGAACCGAATCATCATGATTTCGTGTGGTCGCTCGAAGAACGATGACGCCCTCGTCGTACTCCCGAAACTGTCGCATCGTCTGATTGGATATACACGGATCTCCAATCAAGATTCGATCGACCCTCGCTTGTAAATCGATATAACACGAAAACGGAGATTGGTGGCGGTGCATCTCGAGTGTCGGTAATGTCTCATGAAGGGGGCCACGTAACCGTTCATCTCCAGGGATGAATGCTTGTACCCGTATTCCTTGCGCATGTAACCAGTCGTTTCTTTCATCAAACCAAGAACGCTCGAGTCCTGTTTCCGGACGGGGATAAAAGTTATGCCACGCTTCGACATGCTCACGTCGTAGCCCTTGTCGTAGCATCTCTTCAAGCTCTGCTTCCGTGAGCGTACTCGCATTGAGGGCGACCATCATATGTCGTGATAAATCCGCCACTTGTTTCGGTGTGACACCATAGTCAACACGTAACCCGGTGACACCCCACTCCAACAGCGCATGAGCATCATCCCAAGTCTTACCGAGTGCCTGTAGAGACGATGGAGCGATATCCGCCACGAGTTCCATCTTTAGACGACTTGCCAACGCACCTAATTGCTGAAGTCGTTCCGTATAAGTTGTCGGATCGTCTTCCGGAATATGGAGCGACGTGAAGATGCTCGTAAACCCTGCCTCTCGCATGCGTTCCATCCAAGCCATCGAATCAAGTGTCAGTTCATCGCCTAAGTACACTGAAATCCCTCTCATATGAATCCACCTTTCCAAAAGTAGAGAAAAAGATGACTCGACTGGAGCCATCTTTTTTTATTAAATCCCGTCTGCCATCTCTTCTTTGAAACCGAAGAAATAAGTAAACAGGAAGCCTGCCGTATATGAAATCAATAGTCCGGCAATGTACGTCAAATACATGCCATTATCAATCAATGGTGTGAGCGATAGACCGGAAACACCAACCCCGAGCGCCGCTGTCTTCATTGTCGCTTGGAAGGCACCACCGACCGCGGCCCCGAGACACGCTGTCAAGAAGGGACGTCCGAGCGGAAGCGTGACACCATACAGGAGCGGTTCCCCGATTCCAAGGAAACCTACCGGAATGGCCCCTTTGATAATATTGCGAAGGCGTGGGTTGCGCGTCTTCACAAAGATTGCAAGCGCTGCACCGACTTGACCCGCCCCGGCCATCGCCAAGATTGGGAGAAGGGCCGTTGTTCCGACCGTGTTCAACAGTTCCAAATGGATTGGCGTCAAACCGTGATGCAATCCGACCATGACAAGCGGTAAGAAGAATCCGGCCAAGAGTGCCCCTGCGACAGGTCCCCCGAATTCAAGCGTCGCATTGATTCCTCGCATGATACCGTCTGACAATACGCCAGCGACCGGCATTATTGCATATAAAGCAGTAAATCCAACGATCAAGACTGTAAAGAGTGGTGTGAAAATAATATCAATGGATACCGGCATGAAGCGACGAATGTGCTTCTCGATATACGTCATGAGCCAACCGGCAAAAATAACACCGAATAATCCACCACGCCCGACGACGAGCGGCTCCCCATAAATGACGATGTCCGCGAGAAGCGGGTTGAACAGGATCCCCCCGGCAATCGCCCCGAGTACCGGCGTTCCTCCAAACTCTTTTGCCGTGTTCCAACCGACAAGGATGGCTAAGTACGCGAAGACCGTGCTACCGAGCACGAGTAGAATCTGCATCCATGTCTCCGTCCGGTCGACGCCGGCGTTGACGGCAAAGTTCGCTGCCCCGTTAATGATCCCCGATGCGACAAGTCCCGGAATGAGCGGAATAAAGATATTCCCGAGGCGACGAAGGAATCGTTTGAACGGTGACTTTTGTTTTTCTTTCACCTTCTGGCGTTCGATCGCCGCACGCTCCTCTAACGTCAGGTTCGCATCAACCGACTCTTCCCCGATTGCGAGCCCTGTCTCATGGCTCATATAATCCGCGACCCGATTCACAGTACCTGGGCCGACGACGATTTGCAGCGTCTCATCATTGATGACACCCATGACCCCGTCAATCTTTTTCAATGCGTCAACGTCTGCCTTCGTCCCATCTTTCAGCGTCAGTCGAACACGTGTCATACAATGCGCGAGTTGACGGATATTCTCTTTCCCCCCGACATGTGCGAGGATATCCCGTGCTAAAACCTCTTCTTTCTTCATCTCGATTTCCCCCTTATAGCGCCTCGCGGACGAATCCGTTCGCGCGCTCTAATCGTTTGACAGCCTCCTCATAAGAGACGTCCGCTAAAATCATGACAATCGCCGTTTTGACGTGCCCCTTGGATGAAGCAAAATAACGCGCGGCCATTTCCATGTCGACCCCTGTCGCTTCTGCAATCATCCGCTTGGCACGCACTTCTAGCTTTTCATTCGTCGGTTGCACATCAACCATCAAGTTTTGATACACTTTTCCTACTCCAATCATCGACGTCGTCGAAATCATGTTGAGGACAAGTTTCTGTGCTGTTCCCGCCTTCAATCTCGTTGAACCGGTCAGTACTTCCGGTCCCGTTTCCACTTCAATCGGGTAATCCGCATGTCGACTGATGACCGCATCGCGATTACATGAAATCGAAGCTGTTGTGGCACCGAGTTCCCGTGCGTAATCGAGACCTCCGACGACATATGGCGTTCGACCGCTCGCTGCAATCCCAACGACCGTATCCTCTGCTGTCAAATGAAGCGCTTTCAAATCTGTGACCGCCAATTCTTTACTGTCTTCTGCTCCCTCAACGGCTTGAATGAGCGCGCGTTCGCCGCCGGCAATCAGTCCAATGACTTGATTGGGTGATACTCCAAACGTTGGCACACACTCAGCTGCGTCTAAAATCCCTAAACGTCCACTCGTGCCCGCACCGATATAAATCAGGCGACCGCCTTTACGAAAGGATGCGATGACTCGCTCCACGACTTTTGTGATGACCGGAAGTTGCTCTTGAATCACTTGAGGAACTTTATGATCCTCTGCATTCATAATCGCCAATCGTTCCTCAATCGACATCTCGTCCAGGTGCATCGTTCGTTCATTCCGTCTTTCTGTAGCCAGTTTATCTAGCATCGCCACCATCCTTTCTTCTCTATGATTTCATCGTACTATATTGAAATTTAAAGTCAATTTATAATTTAAATTTTATGAAATTTAATTTCAAATAAACTTTAAAGAAAAACTCACTCTGAACGAATGAGTCGTTTTTTCAAGACGTGCACGCGTGTTCCTTTATTCGTGATCGAATCCTTCTCATACACGTATCCGTTTCGCTCCCAAAATCGGCGAGCTCTAACATTATGAGGAAGCACGCCTAACCGAAACTCCATTTGATACGGGCGCATATATTGATCTTCCAATTGTTCATACAACGTTTGCGCCAAACCTGTCCCATGGAGAGATTCTTCGACAACGAACAAACCAAGCCAAAGCGAGCCATCGATCGGATGTTTTTTTAAGAGGTCGGCGATTGCCACGATTCGCTCTTCTTCACGAAAAATCAGGCTAATGGTACCTTCTTCTTCAAAATCTGCCACGTTCTCGTCACGAAACATCTCGACTGTCTGTTCATTCAATCTTGCGAATGTGCGCTGGTCCATCAAAAAGCGTTGCAATTCTTGACGATTTTCAGCCGTATAAGGTTGAATCATCGGCGTAGTTTCACCATCTCATCACGGGCTTCTGCGTACCGATCAATCAACCCTTCTCCCTTCCGGTGGAGGAGTCCCATATATAACGTATCGACAATCGTCAATTGTGTCATCCGTGAGGCGATGCTCGCGATTCGGAAGTCGCTCTCGACGTTCGGTGTACAGAGTCGAACGTCCGCTTCTCGGTAAAGCGGTGATTTGTCGAGGTTAGTGATGGCGATGACCGGAACACGTTTCTTTTTCGCAAATCGGACGAGCTCGAGCACATCTTTCGTTCGTCCTGAC
This sequence comes from Exiguobacterium sp. 8H, assembly GCF_902506255.1. Classification (GTDB taxonomy): domain Bacteria; phylum Bacillota; class Bacilli; order Exiguobacteriales; family Exiguobacteriaceae; genus Exiguobacterium; species Exiguobacterium profundum. The sequence goes on from NZ_LR733429.1 coordinate 1,867,422, forward strand.
GTGCTGATTGCGACGAATACATCAGACTTTCCTAAATGCGGGATCAGCGACAACATATAATGAAAATCGGGAGAGGTCGTGGCCGCATATCCCAGCTTCGTAAACTTATATTGCGCATCGATTGCCGCAGTCGAAGACCCCCCGACCCCGTAAAAGATGACGCGGTTCGCGCGAGCGAACAGGTCCACTGCATGTTCAAGTTCTCGTTTATCCATCGCTTCGGCGCACGCCTCGATTGCCGCCTTGTTCACATGGATGACTTTTTGGAACGAGTCATACGGCGTGTCTTTTTGCTGGAGGACGTTAAAGTCCGTCAGCGTCGTCTCCGTGACAGCCAAGTCTTTCACGAGCGCGAGCTTGAACGCTTTAAAACTATCAATTCCGACGACTCGAGCGAAGCGAACGATACTCGCCTCGGATACATCCGTCTTTTGCGCAAGCTCTTTTGTCGTCATGTTTGGAATGAGTGTTGAATGGGACAAAATATAGTCGGCGATCTTCTTTTCGACCGCTGTCATATCCTCTTTCGCTAAATTAATTTTCGTAAGTAAGGATTCCATTTGGTCATCCCCTTCCTGCAACTGTTGTTCTTTTATGATAGCGGATTCCTTCCACATATTCCAATCACCTAAAAAGATCGAGCAGGCGCCCGATCTATAAGTTGTTCGTATTGAACGTGTCGCCTCCTTGAATCGATCCGTTCTCAAACCCTCTCTCGAACCACCGCATGCGTTGTTCCGACGTCCCATGCGTGAACGAGTCTGGCGTCACATATCCACGTGCCTGACGCTGCAGCGTGTCATCGCCAATCTGATGCGCGGCATTCATCGCTTCTTCCACGTCTCCCGCTTCAAGATACCCTAACCCTTGCGCGTGATGGGCCCATACGCCCGCATAGTAATCTGCCTGCAACTCGAAGCGTACGAGATAGCGATTGAATTCGGTCTCGCTCATCTCGTTACGAAGCGGCATGATTTCTTCTGTCGTCCCGAGAAGCGTTTGGACATGATGCCCGACCTCATGGGCGACAACATAAGCCATCGCGAAATCCCCTGGCGCATTGAAACGTTGACTCAATTCATCATAAAAACTCAAATCGATATACAGTTTTTGGTCGCCGGGACAATAGAACGGACCCACAGCGGAGCCGGCAATACCACAAGCGGATTCAACCTGTCCGGAAAATAGAACGAGCGTCGGCTCTTCATAGGTCATCCCATTTTCAGCGAAGATGTCTGTCCACACTTCTTCCGTATCCTTTAAGACAACCGCTACGAAATCTGCCATCTCCTCTTCACGAGCCGTTCCGGTATACGTCCCCTCCGATTGAGGTTCCCCGAGTCCGATATTGTTGACGAGATCGGTCGGGCTTCCCCCGTTCAATAATGTAAAGACGATGACGAGAATCAACCCAAGACCGCCTCCGACCCCGGCAATCCCTTTCCCTCCGATGCTACGCCCACGTCGATCCTCGATGTTCCGGCTCTGTTGTCTTCCTTTCCACTTCATCCCGATTCCTCCTACATTCGCTCTGTCTTGTTTATTACCCCAAATCCGGTAAAAGTGAGCTCATGTTTCGAGGTAGATGAGAATTTTCTTTTCTAGAGGAAGGGGATTCTCTACAATGAAAGAGACTTCAGCAAAGGAGGAATGACCATGCCTTATGTAACTGTAAAAATGCTCCCGGGCCGTACCGTGGAACAAAAACGCGCGTTGATTGAAAAAGTGACGGATGCCGTCTCCGAAACGACGAATGCGCCAAAAGAAAACATCACCGTCTTCATCGAAGAGATGGATGCGACACATTACGGACAAGCCGGTGTAATGCACGCAGATAAGAAGTAAGTGACGAACGGACTCCTGATATGGAGTCCGTTTTTTGTTCTAGTCTTCTCGGTTCACGTCGAACCGTTCACTCGGTACGGTCGGCTTAATCAAGTGACGTGTCGCTCGCCAAATGTGGTAGCCGATACGGTCGAGCCAGAGCAATACTTGTACTTTTTGTATCGTCTGGTCCATCTCCAACTGATTCGCCGCCGTTTCTTCTAGCAGCTCCGAGCGATGTGCTTTCCGATATTCCGCCAGTTGTTTTGAGGCCTGTTTCCACAGCTTCGAATCCTCTGGTGGCGTATGATGATTCAGTTGATTCACAAGGTCAAGCTCATGCAATACGAGTTCTCGTGCCGCTAAAAAGTCGGTGTCCCGAAGTGCGTGGACCGGTTCGACTTCTCGCAAGACATATAACCAGCGTTCCAGATGATCGATCGTATGCAAGAGGGATAGATGTTGGCCATAATCATTTTGCTTTCCTTCATCTTCAAGACGTATCGTGCTCAAAAAGACACGGACATCGCTCAACGTCTTGTCGACGAGCGTCAATTCATCTTCACGAAGACGTCCCTCTCGGACAAGCAATTCCGTCTCATTTCCTAAATATCTTTCGATTTCAAGTAAAGAGCGTCGTGCCGCTTCAAGAGCGACCGTCGGGAGTTGTGACATGTTTTTATCGAGCAGACGTGTCAATTTTTCGGAGCGACTCGGAATCCACTTCAGTAATCGCCGTGCGAACGTTTGATAAAATGGTAGGAATAAGATCACACCTAGTAGATGGAATGTCGTATGGAATAAGGCGAGACGTAATAAGTCGTTCCAGTTGAACCAATCGGCTACTCGATTGACGACCTCGAAGAGAACAGGGAACGTCAGCCATCCAATGAGGACGATTGACACGTGGTAGATGGCATGCCCCAATACAATGCGTCGGGCTGACTTCCAGCCTCCGATTGAACCGAGTGCCACGACAAGGCTCGTCCCCGCACTTTGACCAAGCACCAAATAAGCGGCTTGCGGGAGTGAAATCGCCGCCGTCGCGAGAGCCGTCATCGTTAGCACGAGTCCAATCGTCGATGACTGAAGGACGGCGGTCATCATAAATCCGATTCCAATCAGAAGTGCCTGATGCAGAACGGTCATCTCACCGGCCGAGCCAAACGAGAACGTGACGACATCCCGCATCGCTTCTTGAAGTGTCCCAATCCCAACAAAGATCAACCCGATACTGACGAGCAACAGTCCCACACGGCGAAGGCGCGGACTGGATAGACGAAACGCCATCCCGATTCCAATGATCGGCAAAAACAACTGGCGCACGTCTAAGTTATAGCCGAGGATGGCAATGATCCATCCCGTCGTCGCGCTGCCTACGTTTGCGCCAATTACGAGAGGTAACGATTGCGTGAACGTGAGAAGCCCCGCGCTCACAAACCCAATCGTCATCAGTGTCGTCACCGAGGAAGATTGAAACAGGGTCGTCAGCATTGCGCCGAGAGTCGCCCCTGACAAAGAGCCGTCGGTGAATTGATTCAACCGATGACGCAATCGTGTACCAGCCCATTTTTTGAGCGTATCTGTCAGTAACGTCATCCCGAGTAAAAAAATCCCGATTCCACCAATCAGTGTCGCAATCTCCATCGTGTCACGCCCCTTTGCGTGTTTAATCGTCCTTCAATGTCGATAAAATCCACGATTTTTCATTCGCATAATCTTTTAAATTCAACAACACATCTTCCGGATAATAAATTTTTTCATCCGATTGTCTCGAGTTCAAAATCGACTGGACGAGCATCGAGACCTCTGAAATCTCTTTTCGCTCCCCGTCATTCATCTGTAGATAAATCCCCTCGTATTTGCCTTGTCCTTTATATAAATCGTATGGCAATTGACTCAATTGATCTTCAAGCAGATAGTATGTTGGTGGAAGCCCGATCGTCTCCATCGTCTGTCGCAAGCGCTCCATATAACGGACACGATTCGCTTCCGGGAAGTTCTTATATTTTAATAATCGGCGATTCACGAATCGACTCGCCAAATCGGCTAGAATCGCGTCGTCTTCTTCCATCCATTCTTGGAAATAGAAGTAGACGACCGTCTCATCCAATTTCAAATATTGTTCGAGTGACATACCGGTGCGTTCAAAGATCGGCAAAAAGTGTTTCGGCGTCATGTTAAACTCATAGCCACTCTCATAGAGCTCCTGTGCCCGCTCAAGAATCGCTTTCAAGAGGAGATCGCTCGACCGTGTCGCCGGATGAAGGTACACTTGCCAATACATTTGATAGCGACGCATAATATAGTCTTCAATCGTATGCATCCCAGACTGCTTGACCACGACTTGGTCTTCATCCGGACGCAAGACGCGCAACATGCGTTCTAAATCAAACTTTCCATAACTGACACCCGCAAAGTGAGCGTCGCGTAACAAATAGTCCATCCGGTCGACATCAAGCTGTGAGCTGAGCATATTGACGATCAAGCGATTCGGATGCGTCTTATTGATGATGGAGGCCACTTCTTCGGCAAACCCGACACCCATCTCAGATAAAACCCTATTTACTTCGGTTTCCCCTAAAATGATGCGCTCCGTCCACACTTCATGACGAACGGAAAAGACGTGCTCGAACGCGTGCGAGAATGGACCGTGTCCGACATCGTGCAAGAGCGCTGCTGCCAACAGTAGTTCACGGTCGCGGTCGTCCCATTCCGGATACTGTTGGAACTGATCGATTAACTGGCGTGCGATTTCATATACGCCGAGCGAGTGATGAAATCGCGTGTGCTCCGCGCCATGAAATGTCAAAAAAGACGTTCCAAGTTGTTTGATACGACGCAAACGCTGAAATTCTTTCGTATTGATCAACTCCCAAATGAGGTGATCGTAAACATAAATATATCGATGTACCGGATCCTTAAATACTTTCGATCCAGATAGTTGTCCTCGAGACGAGTACATGACATGCCCTCCTACGTTTCGTTATGTTCTAGATTCGACTTCAAACGAATCGTTCCCTCCATGCTATAATGAGGAGGAAAATTTTTTGTGAAAAGGAATTAATGAATATGATCCATCCATTATTACGACAACCGAGCTATCGCATCATCGATCAGTCGAGTCTTGGCACGATGTTTCAAGCGGAACAATCGTTTGCGACCGATGATACGTTATGTGCGTCAACGCAAGAACGAGGTGCCGTCTTGCGGGCATGGGTGCACACCGATACGATTGTACTCGGAATCCAGGATGCTCGGCTGCCTCATTTGAAAGAGGGAATTCGTTACTTACATGAACATGGATTCCGTCCCGTCGTCCGAAACTCAGGCGGTTTAGCCGTGGTGCTAGACGATGACGTCCTCAACCTTTCTTTAATTTTACCAGAGAAGGACGGGATTCAAATCGACAGCGGCTATGAGGCTATGACCTCGCTCATCCAACACATGTTCCAAGACGTCACGAATGACATCGTCCCAGGTGAAGTCGTCGGCTCATACTGTCCTGGAAGTTTCGACTTGTCGATCGACGGCAAAAAGTTCGCTGGGATTTCGCAACGACGCGTCCGTGGCGGTGTCGCCGTTCAAATTTACTTGAGCGTAAGACAGAGCGGGAGCGCACGTGCTGAAATCATCCGTGACTTTTACAACCTTGCCATTCAAGGAGAAGTGACAAAGTTCACGTACCCTACCATTGTACCGGAAACGATGGCTTCGCTTGAAGACTTGCTTGGAATCCCGCTTACCGTGCAAGATGTCCTCACTCGAGCCTACCGCGTTCTTTCCACTGTCAGTTCGCTCCAAAACGCGACACTGACGGCAGACGAGCAAACAATGTTCTCAAGTCAGCTCGAACGCATGTGGAAACGGAATGAACCGTTACGCGACATTGAACAACAACTAACAGAGGAGTGATTCATCCAATGTTTAAACTGATCACAGACACCGGGGCCGATTTGACACACGATCAAATCATCGAATACGGTCTTGAGATTTTACCGCTCGGTGTCATCATCGACAACGAAGAATTTTTAGACGGTGAGACGATTCAACCAAAAGAAGTATACGAAGCGATGCGGCATGGCAAGACGCCAAAGACGTTCCAAATCGAGGCGTCACGAATCGAACACTGTTTCCGTCAGCATCTCGAGGCTGGAATCCCGTTCTTATATCTCGCTTTCTCCGGAGAACTCTCCGGTACATACCAAACCGCTGTCATGGTCGGCGAAATGTTGAAAGAGGAATACCCAGACAGTACATTCACGGTTCTCGATACACGGACCGCCTCTGTCGGACAGGCATTGTTCGTCAAAACGGTCGCAGCGTATAGCCAAGACCATACGTATGAAGAAACGGTCGAGTATGCCACTTCGCTCGTCGGCAAAGTCCGCCACTTGTTCACGGTCGAATCGCTCGAATATTTGATGCGGGGCGGACGTGTCTCGAAGGCGAGTGCTTTCATCGGAGACTTGTTGACGATTTTACCGTTATTGACGGTCGAGGACGGCAAGCTCGTCCCGATTGAAAAGGTGCGTGGTCATAAAAAGGTCATGCGCCGGATGGTCGAATGGACAGTCGAATCGAAGTCGATCGTCGAGAACGGAGACCTCTTCATCGGTCATGGTGACGACCTAGAAAAAGCCGAACAGTTCGAGAAGATGGTCCGCGAACATCTCGAACCGAAGCACATCACGAAGACACTGGTCGGGTCTGCCATCGGTGCCCACACCGGTCCCGGTCTACTCGTCATCGCCTATTTCGAGGCATGAAAAAATGAGCTCTCCCGATTTTCGGGCGAGCTCATTTTCGTTTAGCGATTCCAGTTTTTAAATCCATCACCGAACTGCGCGTAATTTTCGTCTTGGAATACACCGTCCACAAATTTCGGTACATCTACCGGCAACTTCCCTTGTGGCTTCACTTCACCGAAGATGGCACGAATGCCTGCCGGTAAGTTCGGACCAGCCGACTTCAAGTTGCCCGCCTCCGAATCTGGACCGTTCGGATCGCCTTTGAATCCATAGATTAAGAGATGTGCGGGGGCATCCGGTTGAACGGCAATGTCGTATGGGTTGCGCAAACTGAGTAAAACCGATTGTTTCCCTGTCTCATTTGCATAACGGAACACTTCGGCCGGTACATAATGATCAGCTGATGTCGGTTTTAATTTCGCGCTGTTGTTCACGTTCGAACCGACGATGATATAGTCAGCCGCCTCAACTTGTTGCCGTAGTGCCGGATTTTGATCTAGATGCGGCGTTGATGCTGAGTAGTTGGCCGTGATGACGTTCACGTCTTTCATATTCCCTGCATTCTTTTCTAGTGACTTGATTGTTTTCACCATGCTATCCGTTTGGTCTTTCGCTGGCGACAAGACGAGCACCGTGTCTCCTTTTTTCGGTTTGAATGGGAGCGTCTTCTTCTCGTTCTTCACGAGAGTGACGGCCGCCTCCGCGATTTCACGTTCCTTCGCTTTATGCTCAGCGCTTCCTACCGTGGCATTCGCTTCTGCGAGCTTCATCTCGAGCGTCGTGGAGTCCGTCGTTTCTCCCCAAATTCCACGCTCTGCTTTCAGTTTTAAAATGCGTTCCACTGATTCATCGATGGTCGCCTCCGATAAACGTCCATCCTTCACTGCCGCAATGACTTCCTCAAAGATTGCTTCGAGTTTGATCACATCTGCTTCCGAGCGTAAAATCGTCGGCATGAGCGCGATGTCGACCCCTGCTTCGAACGTCTTGATGACCGCCTCTGCTTCCGTAAAATTGTCTGCGATGGCTTGCATGTTGAGTGCGTCGGTCACCACGATTCCTTCATATCCGAGTTCCTCACGAAGCACTCCCGTGATGACATCATCCGAAAGCGTCGCCGGGAGTGGGAACGTGCCGCGTTCTGATTCGACGACCTCGTCCTCGATTTGTGGCATCCCGATATGCGCCGTCATGATCATGTCGATCCCTTCTGTGATGGCACGTTTGAACGGTAACAACTCGAGACCACGCAACTCGTCGAGTGATTTATCGACAACCGGTAACCCATAATGCGAGTCGACGGCCGTATCGCCATGACCTGGGAAATGTTTCGCCGTTGCTGCAACACCTTGGTCTTGAATACCTTGTGTCATCGCGGAACCGAGTTCCCCGACTAGTTCAGGGTCGCTCGAGAACGAACGGACGCCGATGACCGGATTCCCCGGATTGTTGTTGACGTCAAGTACCGGTCCGAAGTTCACGTTTACCCCGAGTGCGTTCAATTCAGAACCGATGATTTCCCCTGCATCATAGGCATATTGACTGTTACGTGTGGCCCCGAGTGCCATATTCCCCGGTAAATTCGTTCCCGTCCCAAGTCGTGTCACAATCCCACCTTCTTGGTCGATCGTGACGAATAACGGGACATCATTGCTGGCATCTTGTTTCACGACTTCTTGCAAATCATGAACGAGTTTCGTCGTCTGTTCCGTTTCCTTCACGTTCTCCGCAAACAATATCACTCCACCGAGATCGAAACGATCGATGACACGCGCCACTTCCGGTGCAAGAGATGTATGGTTCGCCCCGTTCCATAATCGGAAGTCCGGCATGATCATCTGCCCGATTTTTTGTTCGAGCGTCATCGACTCTAGCTGCGTGTTGACGCGCTGGTCAATCGACATCGTCGGCGTCCCTTCCGCCACGACCGCGTCTGCTGCTGGAACCGACGAGACGAGCAATGCCGTCGTCAATCCGAGTGTTGCCGTCCAATTCAGTGCCTTGTTCATGTTCCCACTCCCCTTAGTCAAATTTGGCTGACCCCCAAACGAAAAGGCATGGAGGAAGAAGCGTTGCCTCATCAACGCTCGTTCACCCCATGCCTGATCGCATCAGTTACATTTGGTCCTTATTCAGGTGGTCAACAACAGTATAGCAACTCCACTTTTTAGAAACAATTGTTCAAGTGAAAGCGTAACCATTTTGAAACAATGTTTCTGTTTTGATACACAGTGAACTGTATTGGCAAAACCAATAATTTCTGTGGTTCGTTTTTGATTCGTTTTTTGGTAAACTCAATTCGATACAGGTTAACTTTCAAAAAGGGGGAAATTATTGTGGCAAGAGGGGAACTGAAACGTAAGCCGGAATGGTTAAAGATTAAATTAAACACGAATGATACGTATACCGGCCTAAAGAAGATGATGCGCGAGAAAAATTTACATACGGTATGTGAGGAAGCGAAATGTCCGAACATTCATGAATGTTGGGCGGTACGTCGGACCGCGACCTTCATGATTCTTGGAAGTATCTGTACACGTGCTTGCCGTTTTTGTGCCGTCACGACTGGGAAACCGAACGAGCTCGATTGGGAAGAGCCAAAGCGTGTCGCCGAATCGGTTCGACTTATGAACTTGAAACACGTCGTCATCACGGCTGTCGCGCGTGACGACTTGAACGATTACGGGGCTACTGTCTTCGCAGAAACGGTTCGCGCGGTTCGCGCCATGAACCCGGAGACATCGATTGAGGTGCTCCCGTCAGACATGATGGGTGACTTCTCTGCCTTGCAGACGTTGATCGATGCGGGTCCTGACATCATGAACCATAACTTAGAGACAGTCCGTCGCCTCACACCGAGAGTCCGTGCGAAAGCAACATATGACCGCACGCTCGAGTTCTTGAAGCGTTCGAAAGAATTGAACCCGGATATCCCGACGAAGTCATCGATCATGGTTGGGCTTGGGGAGACGAAAGAGGAATTGATTGAAGCGATGGATGACCTCCGCGCGCACAACGTCGACATCTTAACGCTCGGTCAATACTTGCAGCCGACGAAGAAACACCTCGAGGTGGAACGTTACTACCATCCGGACGAGTTCGCCGAGTTGAAAGAGATTGCTCTATCAAAAGGATTCTCACATTGTGAGGCAGGTCCACTCGTCCGTTCGTCATACCACGCGGATGAACAAGTACACAAGGCGCGTCGCCACACGATGTTGCCAATCGACTAACAGAAAGAAGAGAGATTATGACTGGTACGACGTGGCACTTACTTAGAACTGAATCGACTTCACCGGCTAAAAATATGGCGATTGATGAAGCCATCGCCAATTGGGTCGCAAAGGGAGAACTCAAACCGACGCTTCGTTTTTATTCATGGGCACCTCATGCAATCAGCGTCGGACGTTTCCAGCGAGCGACGCGTGACTTGGACCGGGACGCCCTCAAAGCGAACAATATTCCGGTCGTTCGTCGCTTAACAGGGGGACGTGCCGTGTTGCATGCGGATGAGTTGACGTATAGTGTCATCTTGCCCGAATCGACCCCTGCCCTCCCGACGAATATCATCGAGAGCTATCGCCTACTCACGGAAGGGGTTCGTCGCGGATATCACGAACTCGGCGTCCCCGCCGAATTTTCGGTGCCATTGACGGAAGAGGATCGCGAAGCGCTCCGCAAACCAAAATCGGCCGTCTGCTTCGATGCTGCTTCATACTATGAGCTTGCTGTCGACGGGAAGAAGATTGCGGGTAGCGCACAAGTGCGCCACCAAGGGGCCGTGCTTCAACATGGTTCGATTCCTCTCTCCGTCGATGATGAGGTGTTGTTTGACTGTTTCGCGATGGATGAGACGGAGAAACACGAAGCCAAAACCCGCTTCAGCGAAAAAGCCGTCGCCTTGAACGACACGTTAAAGCGTTTCGTTTCCTTTGACGAAGTAGCGGCCGCATTCGAGACCGGCTTCAAGGACGCTTTCTCGTTGACGTTCGAACCGCTTGTCTTCACGAAAGAACACCAAGGCGAAATCGATTTGCTCGTCAAGAAGTACGAGAGTGATGAATGGGTCTGGAAACGCTAAAAAGATTGTCCCTTTTGATCAGGGACAATCTTTTTTTATGCCGCGTTCGCTCGGCGCAACAGATGGCGCACTTCTCGGAACGTGACGAATGTTTTGTTGTTCGCATCATACAATTTGTAGCGTAACGATTTCAAACTTGAAAACAGTCCGATTGTCGTCGCCCGTTGTAACGGCGGTGTCGACGTATGTGCTTTTTCTAGATGGTAGTTCGGCACGCGTGGACTCAGATGGTGGACATGATGGAATCCGATATTACCCGTCACCCATTGAAGCACTTTCGGCAACTCGTAATACGAGCTTCCTTCGATGGCCGCCTTTACATAATCCCATTCCTGCTCATCTTCAAAATAGGAATCTTCGAACGTATGCTGAACATAGAACAACCAAATTCCGAGCACACCGGCGATGAACATCGTCGTTCCTTGTACAATCAAGAACGCTTGCCAACCGATCAGATAGATGAGCGCGCTATATAGGACGACGAGAGAAATATTGATGAGATACGTATTTTGTCGTTCTTTTTTCCGCGCGTCCTTTCGGTTGAAACGACTCGTGACGAGAATAAGCCAAAGTGGTCCGAGACCGAACATAACGAGCGGATGACGATATAGGCGATACTTTAGACGAGTCCATTTTGACGCTTCGATATACTCCTCAATCGTCATGACCCAGATGTCGCCGACACCCCGTTTATCCAAATTCCCACTCGATGCATGATGAATCGCATGCTCTCGTTTCCACTTCTCGTATGGAAATAACGTCAAGACCCCTGTAATGGTTCCGACAATCGCGTTCGCCTTCTTATTTTTAAAGAATGAACCGTGTGTGCAGTCATGGAAGATGATGAACATCCGCACGACAAATCCTGCTGCAATCAACGTGAACGGCAATGTCAGGAAAATCGAGACACTTAGTAGTTGGTACGCTAAAAACCACGATACGAGAAACGGTAAAATCGTATTGATCATCTGCCGCACACTGATCCGAATATCGGACTTTTCAAACGGCGAGACGTGCTTTCTTAATTGGGCAATCTTTTCTTTACTCATAACAACCTCCTTGAATTCAACAGCGTCACAACGCAAAAATATAGATAAAACCAACAACCAACGTTGTTCAATGTGAATTCATGGATCGGAAGTATTCCCTATCAAGAATTAACACTAGGTCATTATATCACGTATAAAAATTATGTGGTGAAAATTCAGAAAAAAGACTCGCCCCTATCTTTAGAGACAAGTCTAACTGATTCATTGTTGCGTATAGATGGAAACCGAGCCACCGTTGACGAAGAACTCGCCCCAACCGTCCGCATTGATCGTCACGAGACGTCCGTTATTTCCTGTCATGTCTTTCCACACTTCCCCTGCATTCTGTTTTCCGACATACATCCATTTCGATCCGCCTGGTCCGTCCGATAAAATCGTTGCAAGACCAGACTTCGCACGGTCCGTCACTCCTTCACGTGTCCATCCGATGACGTCTTGGTGATTGATGTAATCATGTTGTGTGCCGTAGGCGAAATCTTTACGCGCTTTCAAAATGGGTTGAAGCGACGCTGACATATTCGGTATTTCACGGTTCGTCGTCCCTTTCGTTCCATAATAATCTCCGTAGAATAGTGCTGGATACCCTTGACCACGTGTCATGATGGTCGCGTAGGCAAGCGGTTTGAACCAATTCGCGACTGTTGACTCAAGTGACTGGCCTGGTTGCGAATCATGATTGTCGACAATCGTCACAGCGAGTGTTGGGTGCTGCTCGACGACCGTACCTTTTAGAATGTTCCGCATGTCATAGTAACCGCCACCATTCCCTGCCGCTTGGAAATTGTAATGGAGTGGTACATCGAATACGGAATGAGTGTAGCCCGTCTTGGCCAAGTAATCATTGATGGCCCCTAAGTCATTCTTCCAATACTCCGCAACAGTGAACATCTCTTTTCCGGTTGCCTGACGAACACTCGTCACCCATTCCTTTAAGTATGAATGATTGATATGCTTCACCGCATCCAGTCGGAAGCCGTCCAATCCAAGCGAATCCGCGTACCATTTCCCCCAGTTTTTCATCTCCTGACGTACTTCCGGATGCTCAAAATCGACATCGGCGTACATCAAGTAGTCATAGTTCCCGTTCTCACCCGACACTTCACTATCCCATGCTTTACCCGTACTCTTGAATTTGTAGATTCGGCTCAGACTTCGTGATTGATCCCAGTCGGTCCCATCAAAATGATACCAACGCCACTTGAACGGCGAGTATGTATTGTTCCGTCCAGCAAAATTGAATCCAGTCCAGGCAGAAATGGCATATTCCCCAGACGTCTCTTGATTCCGGTTAGAAGGATTGACCTCGACAGCTTGAACGGATTCGGTATAATCCGCTCCGCCTTTATGGTTCATGACGACATCCCCATATACGCCAATCCCTTTCCCGCGTAAGTTGGAGATGGCCGACTGTAGCTGCGCTTTTGTTCCATACTTTGTCCGAGTCGTTCCTTTTTGATTAAATTCTCCAAGGTCATACAGATCATACGCCCCGTATCCGACATCATTTTGTGATGTCCCTTTATACGCTGGTGGGATCCAAACGGTCGAGATTCCGATATCTTTTAAATGCTGCGAATCGTTCGAGAGTCGGTTCCAGTGTTGGCCATCGTTTGGAACATACCATTCAAAGTATTGCATCATCGTACCATTCTGTGGGGTCGCTGCCTGTGCGACCGGTTGCCCCGAAAGCAGTGCAATCGATGTCACTCCAGCTAGGACAGCAATCCCTTGTCTTTTCTTCAACATCCTTCATTCCTCCTCAAATAGTTAATGAAAGCGCTTGCATTAATTATTGTGAATGATTTTTAATTTGTTGCATAGATAGACACTAAAAAACAGTTCTCTCTCCCTAACTATTTCTCATTCGAATAGTTCAGTCGAACGAAACAAAGACGGATGGCTTGTGCCATCCGCCTAGTCATCCTTCCCGGCTAATTCGTTTGCGTTTGAAACGGTAGCCAATGTACGGAAGTCCTGTAAACACGAGACCGATCGTCACGAGTAGTTGAACCCCAATCAATATTGTCTCGACAACGGTTGGCCAATCAAACTGAAACAACGAAAAGAGTGCAATCCATAAAATACCTAGGATGAGCGCAGCTCTTCCCATCTGACGCTCCATGTCATGATATTTTTCCTCTGTTGTTTCGACATCCGAGTAAATCGGCTTGGCATCTCGATTCCCTTTGAAAATATGAATCTCATCCCCGGTTGATGTGACATGTTCCCACCCGCTCGACGCAAACAGGTCAAAGTAGTCTTCGTCTGGACGAGTACGATAGTCCAAACTATACTGAACGTCTTCCGGTTCCCCTTCAACGAGCGTGTATCCTAGCGGGGCAAACTTCTTCAAATGCCATCCCTTAGCCGCCATTCGTTCTAGTTTCCGCATCTCACGCTCTTCAGCAAACGCCAATCCCCAGCTCGACATATACTTTTGTCTCATCTTGATCCCTCCATATCCAAAATGGCACAGGCATCTTCGACCATCGCCTGTCGTCTCTTCACATCATCCGTTAAAATCGAGCGGCCTTTATTCGTGATTCGATAGTTCTTTTTCTTTCCGTCCCCATCCATCGGTTCAATCAGTTCGGCGTTCAACAACTTTTTGATAATCGTATACATCGAAGCCGGACCAATTTGCATTCGCCCTCGCGTGGTCTCTTCGACAAATTGCATGACTAAATAGCCATGACGCGGCGTCGTGAGCGCCAACAGGATATAAAACATACTATCCGTCAGTTCCCCTAACTCTAATGAGTCCGTTCGCGGCATCTTTCCACCTCCTATATCATTGAATGATATATTTCTTATACTCAATATATATCGTTAAATGATATATGTCAATAAATGATATAAAAAAAGCCGCACCCTTTTAGGTATGCGACTTCAAGATAAACGGTTTTAACTAGTGACATAGTCTAAATCATGCAAGATATACGCCAGGAAGAAAATCATGCTTGGATTCTCATATCGCATCTGGACTTTACGGAGCTGCTCGCGATACGTGACCTCATACTCGGCCCCGTTCATCTTCCGCTCCATGTTCATCTTGATGAGCGCATCAAGCTTGTCCATCATGTCGACGAGCATTCCCTCATACGTATCGTCTTTCGAGTCAGCCATATATCGACGGAACGCCGGTTGCATATACTCAGGCAACAGTCCAAGCAGACGTTCACTTTCCGCTCGCTCGTATGCCTCAAACGCAGCCCCCGTCTCTTGCGTCGAATGTTTGACTGGACCGAGCACGTCTCCAGTCACCCCTTCAACTAAATCGTGACAGAGAAGACGAGCCACGAGTTCGGCGACATCGACATCGACGTCGTACTTCTCACGCTCTAAGAGCCCACTGAACATACCGAGCGCGGCAGCCCGGAAACCATGAATCGCATCGTTGTCGTCAATCGTGTTAAAGCGACCTTTCCAGCGACGGACACTATCCATCCGCATGACGTTCTCGATGAATCGCAACACATCCGTTTCTGCCTCGACCTGGTCGAACAGCCAGCGGACCGAATTAATCGGATGATGTCGGAGTGCGGCTTTCATCTCTTCTAGCTTGTCATCAAAGTGCGGAGAGCCGTGCGCGACTTCTCGTCGCACGAACAACATCGCATCGAACGAATCAATTCCGTCCACGATTCGACCTTCGAACGAATCATCTTCCGCTTCCACCACGAAACGATGAAAGTGAGGACGTAATGATTGCGACAGCAGCTCGACAAGACCGAGACTCGCTGTTCGTTCCATACGCTCGATGTGACCGATCAAGGTCGGTTCTTTTTTCGTCCGGTGCATGATCGGGCCCGTCTGGACTTCATTCATGTCGTGGAAAATGGCTTTCCCGAGTAAATCGAGCAAATCGACTTCACGTCCGTTCTCTTTTTCCACATAAGCCGCGATCAAGCTAAAGACCGCGACACGAAAGCTATGACTCGCTGCGTTATCATGATAATGGGGGGCATATTCATCCCACCGTTGCACGTTTTGCATACGTGTCATCTTTCGGATAAACGTTCCGTTATGCATGGTTTCACTCCTTACGATAATCGTTCAAATACATCGTCATGACAGACGACATATAACATGTCTGTTTCCTGAAGCGGCAAATCGAGCATCGTCGCCACATCCAAGCGGTCATTGACCGCGATGAGTGTCACCCCTGATTCAAGTAACGCTGTATTTGCTTGTCGAACATTCTGCCACTCGACTTTTGGTTTCAACGCTTGAATGTTCCCACCTGACTGTTTGCTCAACAACTGACGGAAAATTGCTGTCGTTCCAGGTTGTAACGTCGCTTTTGCCATCAAGAGGGAGACCGAGTCGTTCGCTAAAATAAAATCGTCGACGCGGACGTGTTTAAATTTCGAGATATTTCTTTCTTCACACACTTCGACGACCGTGTGCAAGTCCACCTGATACTCAGAAGAGAGTGCCTCGACCGCTGACGCGATTAATAACGACTTCCCATCGGCGAGTAACGTCTCCGTGATACGGGCATCCGCAAAAATCGCGACGCGTCGCGCCTTCAAGACGTTTGCTTGCAGCAATACCGCTTCATCCGAAGCATCGCCTGATACGAAGTGAACTTGATCGTGCACGTACGGTTCCTCAACTAACTGATCAATCAATACGATCTCTGCTTTCGGTTCGTAGTTAAGCACTTCATCGATTGCTTTCTTCGTCTTCGGGGACCACCCGATATACACATAATGTCCTTCTCCACGATACACTAGTCTTCCCTCCCGTTTTAGCCGTTGAAACGTCGCACCGATTTCAACCAATTTTCCAATCAACGCCCCGATAATCCCAATCCCGAATAGGAATAAGAATATCCCGAGCCATCGCCCTGCCACGGAGGACGGATAAAAGTCCCCGTATCCGACGGTCGTCAATGTCGTCATCGTCCACCAGAACGAATCAAACAGTGATCCGAATGTCTCTGGTTCTAAAACATAACCGAGCACGGTTCCTAAGATAATGATGCCAATCGAAGCTAAGACGACATTCAAAAATGATAATTTCGCTAACCCTTTCCACACACGAAATAAGATATGCACTGTTTCCCCCTCCTTCTCTCTTATATACTAAACGTAACCACAAAAAGATTCACGAAACCATTTTGATGGTGATTCCGTATAAGAAGAAAAAAGGAAGGACTGACTTATGAACTCCATCGTCTTAGAGTATCGTCTCTATAAAAATGAATTATCGTTCGAACCACTATACCATTACACGTCTCTCGGCTTAGACGAAGTGCTAGCTCGTCGTGAATGTGAGTTTTTCGTCAAAGACGGCATGACCTACAAACAACGCTCGTCTGCCCTTGAAGGCGATCAATACTTTTTAATTTATGTCGATCGCTATACAGAGGGACCGATGGACAAGCACGAAACGAGCGACATCAAAGTCGAAATCCGCACGCTCGACGACCGGTTTGACAACCCATTACTCGAAGCCTATTACGTCGACCGCCACCTTGATGCACTCGCCATGCTCGGAAGCCAATACTTGTATGTCGCCGGTAAAGAATATGAGCGCGATTCAGCAGAAACAGATGAAGATCGTGGTGTGTATGTTATCTACGTCACACCGACTGGTTATGAATTGGAGGAATCAACATGAAGACAAGCAAGAAAATTTTAAGCGGACTATCCGTTGCGGTATTGACCACTTCCCTTGCCGCGTGCGGTGGGGATGAATATGAAGAGGCGGCACTCCCGGAAGAACCGACCGGATACGAATGTGACGATTGGGACTGGGATGACGAGACCGAGTCGTATTATTGTGACGACGACCGCTCTCCGCACTATGGTAGCTACTTCTTACTCGGTAGCCTGTTCCGCTCAAAAAATGCGTTGAAGAGCTCTTCGTCGTATAAGACGTACAAAGCCAACGGTGGTGCGACCGGTGCCGTATCGAACGGCTCAAATTCAGGATCGTCAAAATCTGGACTCGGCAGTGGCTCTAAAGGTGGATTCGGCGGATGACGCGTGACGAACTTTACAGTCAAATCCCTTATTTTTGGCCCGATTTAAACGATGAAGAATATGCCTTATATGATTGTTTTGAGATGACCGCCTCGCAGGTTGCCTCTATCCGAGAGGCAACCGAGGCGGTTGACTCGATTTTTCGGAAGACGAATCAATTATTACGCACCCTACCTGACGAAACGCTCCGACTGCTTGGTTACCCTGAGGCGAGTCTGCAGTTCTTACGGGAGAAGACGATACCGCAGGAGACGATCATCGGTCGTTACGACTGGATCATGAAAGATGATCAACTCAAGTTGATGGAGTTCAATGCAGATACGCCGACCTTCATTAAGGAGCTGTTTGATGTGAACGGCGTGGTCGCTTCCGAGTTTGGTCTACTCGACCCGAACAGGGAAGCCACCCCCCAACTGAAAATTGAGCTGCGGAAAGCGATCGTCGCCGCGTGGAATCGACTCAAACGAGAAGGCACACCGAAAATCGTTTTTACGGCACATGATGATAACATCGAAGACAAGTGGACGGCACGATTTTTACAAGAAACGCTCGACGTACCGTCTGAATTCGTACCGTTGCACACTTTACTCGTCGACGAAGACGGCGTCTACACACCATCGGGTGAGCGAATTGACATCTTATATCGCCAAACATATCCGATTGAGCACCTTGTGGACGACCGGGCTCCAGACGGAGACTTAATTGGCATTCGGTTACTTGAACTCGATCAACAAAAATACGTGTCACTGCTCAATCCCCTCTCTGCGTTTCTCATGCAATCGAAAGGCGTACAGGCGCTGATTTGGGAATTGTATGAGACCGAGACACTATTCGATCAAGCCGAGCGCGACATCATCGGAACATATTTTTTACCGACTTACTTAGAAGACACACCGTTTCTCGGTGAATCGGACTATGTCAAAAAGCCGGCATTCGGACGTGAAGGGGACTCCGTCATCTTGTATACGAAAGATGGTCAACCGTTTCATCGCGAAACATTACAGACGTATGCGGAAGAAACGGCCGTGTACCAACAGTTCATCGAACTCCCGACACGGATGACGACAACCGTCAAAGGTCGTATGGAGACACATTACATGGTCGGATGTTTTTGCTTGAACGGACACCCATCCGCACTCGGTGTCCGCGCCGGCAGCATGATCACGAACAACCAATCTTATTACTTAGCCGTTGGCACACCTATACAAAAGGAGACGAACTCATGACATTCATCACACTCGATTCAATCTTAAGCTTCCTGGCCCACCTCGGGACAGGATTCGGTCTCATTCTCGCGGGACTCATCATCTTCGCACTAACGACCAAATATTCGGAACGCAAGTTAATCAAAGAAGGCAACATGGCTGTCGCGTTGAAACTTTGGGGGAAAGCACTAGGACTCGCCATCGTCATTTATACAGTCTGGGCGAACAGCGTCAACTTGCTCGATGCGTTCATCTGGGGACTCGTCGGTATCGCCGCCCAAGTATTGGCGTTCTGGACGTTTGAATACATCCTTACACCAGGCGTGAATTTAGAAAAAGAAGTCGAGAATGGCAACATGGCCATCGGTTTCAGCTTGTTCGCCGCATCACTCGTCGTCGGGATCATCGTCGCCGCGAGCTTGACGTACTAATCAAACACCCCATGCACGCATTTGCGAAGCATGGGGTGTTCGTATTTATAAAAGTCAGGAGGAACAATCATGTCGAAGCGAATCATCTTACTCACAATCGTTTCCGGTCTCATCATCGTAGCCATCGCAGTCGGTGTCGGACTTTACACCTACACTAACATTCAGGCTGGTGACTCATACGAAAATGCCGAAAAAGAAATGAATCGTTATATGACGACGAACAATTGGTATACGTTTGAAATTCATAATATGGAACAGTCCGTTCTCTCTTTTTACACAAATGAAGACCGCTCCGTCATCGGTCTAGCTGAGATTGATGTCGAAACAGGGAACTTAGGGTCTGTCACGAAACAAACAGAGCCGAATCAGCCTTTTGATTTCGTTATCCTTCGAGTTGAAGACATGGAGTACATCGGTGTTCACCTTAAAGAGCGACCGGAAGATGTCGTCTATTTACGGTTAAACGGTGACGATGTCTCAAAAGATTTTCTTGTAAACGATCCCGAAATTGAAAGCTACACCATGACATATGTCATTGAAACAACACAACCGTCAGATGGTTCGTGGTCACTTGAAACATTGGATGCCAACAAACAAGTCATACATTCAAGTAAACTTACGGAATAACCTATATTGTGCATCAAGACGACTTTTTCCAGTCGTCTTTTTTAGTTGGTCGCAAGAACTCCAGACGGTCCGAAAAATTCATATCGTGCCTGTGGAATAGCGCGAACGACCGTTTCCATCATCGCATTCGGTCCGCACGTATAAACATCATGCCCTTCCACATCAAGTTCCTCAAGGTGTGACTTATTCATGCAACCCGATACGTCATCTGCATGTGTGAGCAGATGAAGCCCTTCCTTCACGAGTTCATCGAGTTCGTCTCCGAGTGGACGAAGGTCCATACTCCGAACCGCGTGCAATAACGTGACAGGACGTCCTTGTTCGAGTGCCGTCTTCGCCATGTTGAAGAGGGGCGTAATCCCGATTCCTCCCGCGATGAGTGTGAGCGGACGTTCAGACGTTTCAAGGATGAATTCTCCTGCTGGTGCGCTCATCGGGACTTCTGTTCCGACCGTCTGCTCATGAAGCCAGTTTGAGACGAGTCCCTCCGCTTTCGGCGCAATCCAGTAGCCGTCTTCTGTCGTCTCGATGACACTATATTGACGATGATGTAGGATGTCCTCTCCTGCAATGCGCGCTTGAACCGAGACATATTGTCCTGGGATGGCTGTGCCAATAACTCCATCTTTCGCGACGAGACGGAATCGTTTCACTTCAGGTGTATCTACTATGATTTCTTCGATGACGAACGGTTTGAATCCGACCCATGGCGCGTCATCATACATTTTTTTCTCGAGTGAGATGAAGACATCGGCAATCACACCGTAAGCTTTTGCCCATGCATCGATGATGTCAGGTGTTGCAGCTTCACCGAGTACGTCTTGAATCGCCGCAAGCAAGTTCTCACCAACGATCGGATAATGCTCCGGGCGGATGTTCAAACTTTTATGTTTATGAAGTGCTGGTTGGATGGCAGGAAGAATCGCTTCGAGTCGGTCGATATGAAGCGCAGCCGCATAGACCGCGTTCGCGAGTGCTTCCGGCTGACGTCCTCGCTTTTGGTTCGTATGGTTGAAGAAGTGACGAACTTCTGGATTTTGTTCAAACATTCGTTGATAAAAATGCTTCGTGATCGTCACACCATTTTCTTTCAAAACTGGTGCCGTCGCCTTTACAATCTCAATCGTTTGTTGATCTAACATGTGAATTTCCCCCTTTTGTTTTGTACACGTTCATTATGTGAGTCAAGTCACTTTAAAGCAATATATTAAATACTTGTTTAAAGTAGATTTCACGTTTCTGACTTATTTTCGCCATCACCCTTTCACATTTGTTCGAATCGCACTTTTTTGGATTGTCTTGTACAATGAAACGAGAGGTGATGATGGATGAGACTCACGCAAACATGTGACTACGCACTGCGAACGTTGATGTATAGCGCTACGTTTTCACATCGGCTCGTCACGATTCAAGAAGTGGCAGACCAATATAACATCTCCAAAAACCATGTCATGAAGGTCGTATATGAGCTTGGGAAACATGGTTATTTGGAATCGGTGCGTGGTCGAGGCGGCGGCTTTCGACTCGCACGACCGATGGATGACATCAATGTAGGGGAAGTCGTTCGGACGATGGAACCGTTCGAACTCGTGGAATGCTTCGGGGAAGGCCGATGCGTCATCGCACCTGCCTGTGATTTACGAGGTGTTTTGAATGAAGCCATGTTGGCGTTTCTTCATGTACTCGATCGTTACACGATTGCGGATCTCGTCGTCAACCGAACGAACGAACTCGCCATGTTATTAGGCGTACAAAACCCGACGGACTGAAATGGTCCGTCGGGTTTTCCGCTTACAAAGACTTTAGTTTTGATTCGATTTCTGCTCGCTTTGACTCAAGAAACGGAGGCAAGGCTAATCGCTCTCCGAGTCTCTCAAGCGATTCATCCATCGCAAATCCCGGTTCATCTGTTGCCAGTTCCACTAAGATTCCGCTCGGTTCGCGGAAGTAAATCGACTGAAAATAGTAACGGTCAATAAGACCAGAGTGGCTGATTCCATGTGCGTCAAGCTTCTCGATCCACTTCGTCATATCGTCTGTTTCTTCCACTCGAATCGCCACATGATGCACACTCCCTCGCCCTGGTCGTTCCGATGGCAAATCCGGCCGATCGACGAGATGAATCTCTGTTGCCACACCACCCTCGCCCGTCTCAAAGACACGCACGTCATGTCCATCCCGTTCAAATGTCGTTACATATCGATAGCCAAGCACTTCTGTCAGCACCCGTGCCGTCTTGTCAATCCGCCGTACCGTCCACTCACTGAATCCGAGACCGAAGATGCCGAGGTCCGTTGGCACTGGACCTTTGCTCCAAGGTGTCCCGCTCCCTCCTTCTACAAGACAGAGACGTTGACCCTCATGATCTTCGAACGAAAGGGTCGCCCTTCCTAAAACCAACTCGATTTCTCCGTAAGATACATCGAACGCGTCAAAACGCTCCTGCCAGTACGCGAGCGCTCCATCCGGCACCCTGAGTGCTGTCCGAGAAATACTGCTTGACCCTCGATACGTCTGTCCGAGAAACGGTAACTCAAAGAACGTCAAATCGGTTCCAGGCGTACCCGTCTCGTCTGCATAGAACAAGTGATACATCGATGGGTCATCCTGGTTAACCGTCTTTTTGACGAGCCGCATCCCTAGTATTTCCGTGTAGAATCGCAAGTTCTTCTTAGCATCCCCGGTCATCGCTGACACGTGATGTTGTCCACTAATCACCTTCATCCCTCATCTCCCCTTTCGACTATATCGTTATTGTATCATCCCCAAATGAGTAAAGTCCTCTTTACATTATGTAAAGTTTGTTTTACACTAGTGGTAGAAACTAGAAATGAGGTGGCACGATGCCATTGATCAACCGCGTGAAAGAACTGCGTGCCCGGCACCAGTTAACCCAAGGTGACCTGGCCGAAAAAGTTGGTGTGACGAGACAGACGATCATCTCGCTCGAGAAAGGCAGCTACACGCCGTCGCTCATGTTGGCGATGCACATCGCAAGGGTGTTTGAGGAACCGGTCGAATCTATATTCACAATCGAGGAGGAATCACAATGAAACATGTCGTCATTCAATCTATTTCAAGTATCATCCTGTATGTCCTGATGGCTTTTCTATTCAGTTCGTTTTTATCTGATATGTCGAAAACAGTCATCGAGTCTGACCGATTCTTAGTTGAATTTAATCTACTTCCACTACTTTTACTCGTTGTTTTTGGCATCATTTGGACAGTCTATTCGTTTAACACCCGGCCGAATAAACAGTTGAGCTTTGCCCAATGGTCCGTCCGGATGACAGAGTTCAGTGAGGTCGATGAGCGTGAACAAATCATCACAGCGAAAGCGACAAAAGCTGCCTACGTCTCGTTCGGCATTTCAGTCCCAATCCTTATGGGATCGTTCATGTTCTATCCGTTATTTGAAGAGACGCTCCCTGCCTATCCAATATACGCCCTTGCTTCTACATTGATCATCGCGACACTCGTTTATATGACGACCTGGATTCGCGGCTATCGACATTAAGGAATTCATCACGAATTCCTTTTTTTTGTGTCCATTTTTCATCGATTCGGCTATCATGATTGCCAATTCTATTACACCGTGCTTATATATAACTAAATGGTTATATAAAGAATGTAAGGAGTCTTGCTTTGTGAAAACCGTCGATTTGACGATTGGAAACGTGCAACGCGTCATTCTGGCTCTTGCCCTTCCGCTCGTCGGTAGCTCGTTATTACAATTTACGTATAGTCTCGTCGACATGTTTTGGGTCGGTGCGCTCGGGAGCGATGCTGTGGCAAGTATCGGTGCAGCTAGTTTTTATATCATGCTCGGACAGGCGATTCAATCGTTGATTGTCGTTGGCGCCGGCATCAAAGTATCACAAGCTGTCGGGAGACGTGACCTCAATTCGGTTCAGCGCTATGTCCGGGCCAGCAGGCGTCTGAATCTAACACTCGGTCTTTCGTACGCCTCACTACTAATTATGTTCGGTCATACATTCATCGGCTTTTTGAATATGGGTGCCCCCGCTGTGGAGCAGCTTGCGTATGAATATTTGTTCGTCAGCGCGCCGATGCTCATCTTTTCTTTCTTTAATTTGCTGTTTGCTCGTCTATTCAGTGCATATGGCAATACGACAACAGCGATGCGAATCAATGCGACAGGTGTCATCCTCAATATGATTCTCTCCCCGATTTTCATTTATCCATTCCAACTCGGTGTGATCGGGGCTGCCCTTGCAACACTTGTCGCCAACGTCATGATGTTCGGATTGTTTTGGCACCGCGCTCGTACATTATTCAATTGGGATGAAGTCGTTCAGCCGACTCGAGCTGACTATAAAGAAATCATCCGTCTTGGTTTTCCGATGGCAACCCAACGGATTTTGTTCACGGTAATCAGTATTTTTCTTGCCCGCATGATTGGCTCATACGGGACGGAAGCGATTGCGGCACAGCGCATCGGACTTCAAATCGAATCGATTGCCTACATGATGATTGGTGGCTTGAACGGAGCAATGGCTAGCTATACCGGTCAAAACCTCGGGGCACGAAAAGTAGATCGTGTTTATGAAGGTTACCGGGTAACGACCCGACTCGGGATGGTTTACACAGGATTCATTATGTTGTTCTTTTTATTCGTCCCAGATTTACTCATTGGTCTATTCGTCGATGACGTTCGAACCATCGAAATTGGGGCGAGCTACTTGCGAATTATCGGCATTTCGCTCGTCTTCTCATCGATTGAAATGATCGGAAACGGATACTTCTCAGGACTCGGATTACCGAAAATCCCCGCGACCATCTCGATTATTTTCACAGTGGCCCGTATCCCGCTCGCATTTTTTCTTGAGCCTTATCTCGGAATCGATGCCATCTGGTGGAGTATCGCCATCTCAAGTATCACAAAAGGGCTTGTCTCTGCCCTCTTTGTCCGACTAACGAAAAAGGAAGTGATTTCCCTTGCAGAAGCAGTTTAATCAACTACCCCACCATCTCATCACAAGTGGAAAATTTGCCATCGAGCGAGAAATGTTACGAGTCACGTCAGAAGGCACACTAGCTGTTACGAAGCATCCAAAAGCACTCGGTCATAAAGCGACACATCCATATATCACGACCGACTTTTCTGAAAGTCAAATTGAGCTTGTCACCCCGACGTTTCCGACGATTGAGGCGGCACATCATTTCTTAGAAACGCTTTACGATATTACGGCGCTCAACATAGGCGATGAACGCCTTTGGCCACAATCGATGCCATGTGCCTTGCCGGAAGGTGGTACGATTCCACTCGCTGATTTTGGTGTGTCCGGAATAGAGGCTAGCCGTTATCGTGAGCATCTGCTCCAAAAATATGGTGCGAAAAAACAACTCATTTCTGGAATCCATTTCAACTTTTCATTTTCCGATGAGATGTTATCCGCATTATACGAAGGATCCCCTGAACAATATCGACACTTCAAAGATCACCTATATTTGAAGTTAGTTCGTCAATATTTACGAATGCGTTGGCTCATCGTCTATTTGCTCGGTGCTACACCAGCCGTTCATGTGAGTTATGAAGAACGATGTGTCAGTCAGATGCAAGCGCTCCATGTAGACACTTTTTCAAATAAACAAGCATTGTCCTATCGGAATAGCGACTGTGGGTATACGAATGTTGAACCACTTTATCCAAATTATGCGACACTCTCTAGTTATATAGATGATGTAAGATGGTTCATTGCCAAAGGCGAGATTGCCAATCCGAACGAACTCTACTCCCCCATCCGATTGAAAACATCGAAAGGTGGTAACGACTTAAATCAACTCGAGGCACACGGTATCGATTACATTGAAATTCGCAATATCGATTTGAATCCGTTTGAAAAGACCGGAATTGCTCGTTCAGATTTACGGTTCCTTCATCTGTTTTTGTTGTACTTGACCTTTACTGAGGAGACATCTCATGTCGATTGGCAAGCTGAAGCGTACAATAATCAACAACGTGTCGCCAAAGAAGGCATGTCTCCCGCAAGCATATTGACTCGAGATGGTTACGCCATACCTTTACACACGTACGCGACAGAACTTCTCGACGCCATCGATTCGTTCAACACACACTATGACCTCGGCTTCGAAGATGTCTTTCCCGCTATACGCGAAAAAATTGATCACGTGGACCGGACGTACGCTTCCCGATTAAAGACGATTATGATCGAGACAGGTTATCACGCATGGTCCCTCGCCCAAGCAGAACACTTTTATGAGGACGCCTATGCAAATCGTTTTCGCATTCACGGTTATGCCGACCTGGAACTGTCTACTCAAATCTTAATGAAATCCGCAATTAAACGTGGTTATCGTGTCGATGTCATCGATCGTTCTGACCAGTTCATTCGGATTCGAAACGGCAAACACGAAGAATACGTCAAACAGGCAACGAAAACATCAAAAGACAATTATGTTTCCGTCTTAATGATGGAGAATAAAACGGTGACAAAGTTTGTACTCGCAGAGCATGGCATTCGTGTCCCTGAAGGGGTAGAACTTCAAGAGGAATCGGATTTATCTCAGGCATGGCATTCATTTTCAAAACAACCCATCGTCTTAAAGCCGAAGTCTACAAACTTCGGAGTCGGTATTCACATTTTTAAAGACGGAGCGACGTATGAGGAAGCACTGTCTGCATTTCAGTATGCGAAAGCGTTTGATGATGTCGTTTTACTTGAGACATTCTTACCCGGAAAAGAATATCGCTTCCTCGTCATCGGGGATGATGTCGCGGGCATCCTCCATCGTGTCCCGGCGAACGTCACTGGAGATGGCACCTCTTCTATCCGTCAACTCGTTGCGACAAAAAATGAAGACCCGTTACGCGGAAAAGGATACAAGACACCGCTCGAGAAAATCGAAATCGACGAGGTCGTCATCTCATTTTTACGTGCTCAAGGCAAGACACCCGATAGTATTCCCGCTCTCGATGAGCGTGTCTTCTTACGCGAAAACTCTAATATCAGTACCGGCGGAGATAGTATCGACTATACGGATCAAATTTCTGACATCTATAAGCGTATTGCTGTCGATGCCGCTAAGTCAGTCGGGGCAACCATCTGTGGTGTCGATATGATGATTCCCTCTCTCGATGATGCGCAAATCGAATACGGTATGATCGAATTGAATTTTAATCCCGCCATCCATATCCACGCTTTTCCTTATGAAGGAAAAGAACGACCGATTGGTGAGATGCTACTTGATTTATTGTTTAAATATTGAATATTCCTGTTTCGGAATATTCCTAATTGGGAATATTCAAAATAAGAGGACGGTGACGAAAAATGGAAGAGAGATTGGCTTCTTTGTTTCAAGCGTTAGCCGACCCGAACCGGTTGCGGATGATCGAATTGTTACGGAAACAAGAGTGGACGGTCGTAATGATGGCAAATCAACTTGGGATCAGTCAACCGCAGACATCGAAGCACTTGCGAATTCTGTATGATGCAGGTCTCGTCACAGTAACCATTGATGCCAATCGAAGACGTTATGCACTCAAGTCTCAAGCACTCGAACCGTTAGATGCTTGGCGGACCTATATGGCTCGGGAAACAGAGCGACTCGATCGATTGGAGAGGTTTTTAGCGGAGTCACAGCGAGAGGAGAATGGATCATGAGTACGGTTAAATCACATGTAGAGGGCACGACATTGATTATGGAACGTCTGTTCAAGGCACCACGCCAACTTGTATTTGAAGCATTCTCGACACCTGCACATTTAGAGAAATGGTGGGGACCGTCCGGATGGGAGACGAAAGTATACAGCTTCGACTTCAAACCGGGGGGGATTTGGCATTATTGCATGACTTGTGTCGACAAAGAACAAGGTGACTTTTATGGTATGGAATCATGGGGCAAATCAACCTTTATCGACATCGATCCATACTCCCGAATCGTCTATACGGATGCATTCTCGGATGCGGACGGACACGTCAATCCGGACTTGCCTGTCATGACGATCACAAATGAATTTCTCGATACATCGGAAGGCACGTTATTCATTAGTCGCTCCGAATTCCCGAATGAAGAGGCTCTCCAACAAGTCGTCGAAATGGGCGCTGTCGAAGGGTTCACTTCCCAACTCGATCGTCTCGAAGCGATTGTAACGCAGTAACACAATCAGGCACCGTCCTCGTAATGGAGGCGGTGCCTGATTGCGTTCAAAACAAGAAGTAGCTCACGACGAGGATTAGTGAAAAGATGAAGACCATCCCAATTGCCAAAGCAATGAGACTCATCTTCGCAGATTTGAATTGTTGCGTGTTGATCGTATGCACTTTTTTCAAATAGGAATGGGTTCTACAAGAATTGTACTGATGCCGAACAAAATCGATGACATCCCGATTGCTGAGATCAATTGATGTTCTGCACCACTCAAATTCTCGCTTCGATAATAATGAAAGTTCGTCACTAAGAAACCAATCCCGATTACGGTAATCGCAGTACGAATCCATGCGAGGAACGTCCGCTCGTTTGCTAGGTGCTGCTGGATATATTGCGAATCGATTGTTTTTTCTACTTCTACTTTCATTCTTTCAATCATCCTTCCATTTCAATTGCGCTCTCAATTCCCTCAGATAGCTGAGATGGATCGCTATTTTTCGACATATAACATAGATGGGGAATCTTCATGTATACGATTGAAATAGCATTTGAAATCTTATCGAAGAACAAACTTACCAGCCATAAGAAGACCTTTTACAACCAGCTACGAAAAGGCGCGATTTAGCCAGAACTGTTCGAGTCACGTAGGAATTGCTATCGGATTAATGAGACGACGCTCAAGCAATCGATCAAAGAAAATATGCCAGAAGAATGGAAGACGTATCCGGAATTAGTGATAGGGGATGCTCAGGATTATCAAGAATGAAGATGAGGTTCTTCATCACATCGAAAAGATATCGCGGCAATAAAAGAACGAGAACGCATTAAAACGTGGCATCAAGTGGTCGCGCGCTAGTTATAGGAGAAGACTTGTCAAGTCGTAAGTTGGTGCGGAACGCTGTCGACAAATACACTATTCAAAAGAGTTTGACCAGTTGGTCTGGGAAAATGTCTGAAGAACATCGTCCCATGAAAAAACAGCGCACCCTTTATTTCGTTGATGCATTTTTATTTGAAGAATAGTGATTTCAACTTCACGAGGACTTCAAAATAAAAGAAAATCAAATCATGTAGTGTTAGCGTTGATTGAGCACGTACTTATGAATGCAAAGTTCGGAAAATATAAGAATAAATCTGATGAAAAAAGTAAACTCATTATTTGGATGGTTAAAACTAAAAGGCATACTCTCTATCATTGAGAATACACCTTCTGAAATCGTTACAGTATTGAGTTGATGAGAAGTATTTTCCATTCATCACATTTTTCGCTTTTTAAAGTGCAAAGTAATATGAACAGAACCATTCGTCAATCTTAGTTAACGATGAAAAAATAATATTGATTAAGTAGTTAATCAATATTATTTTGATTTAAGATTACAATTTTGTATTTTACTTTGGTTTTTTTAATAATTTAACAATCATAAAGATTGCGAATGAAATAAAGAGTAATAAAAATACTGCAAAATCAAGAAAGTTCATGTCATGCCTCCAGATTATTTTAAAATAGAATCTTTTTTAATCATTCCTTTTGCATTACACTCTACGTTAACACGTAGATATCGTTCTTGGAGTCTGAGACCGTGTCCTTTAACAGTGAGCCCCATAATTGCTGTCCTTTCTTGGTATGCGACTCTTCTCGAACTGCTTGGTTTTTGGACTTCACTCTTCTTATCGACTATGTCGATAAGAACCCCTCCTCCATTTTCAGTCTTCATATAGCTCCCAGTTCTTCTTGCGGTGACTGTAGTTCCATTATAAGTGAACTCAGCACTAATATATGCTGTGACTAATTTCCAACTAGTAGCTCTTGCGTCGTAGATGCTGCGGCTATTGGAAGCATTTTTAATCTTGCTTGTTCCTGCTGCTTGGACTGGACTAGAAAATATGTTTTGGATGAACGAGAAGAAGTTAGGTTCAACGTCTTCTTCGGATTCTATTTCATCTGATTCATTCCATTCATCTACAATAATAAAATTATCATCAAAAGTTACAGATAAGTTATCGTTTATTTCATAAGTTTCCGTATCAAGGTTTGTGTCAAGAGTGACATTCGAAGTTGGAAGATTAATCATTTCAAGTTCTTCATTCAAACCTTCTATTAAGGTGTGTTGTTGAGTCTTTTTAAACTCTCCGCTACTACTTCGTCGAGTGATGTATGATTCGTTTGTACTTGTTTTGTAATATCTGTAATGATTTCTTCACGTTCGAGAGATATTGCTTTGATTTCGGAATCAGTAAACGTGACCTCTACATCAATAGTCTCATCTGAAATGTTTTTTGGAAGAATTTCATTGGCATACACATCGTTTGGAATTCCTAAACTTAGATTACTTACTAATAAAGCTATCGTTAAAAATAAAACCCCTTTTTTTAACATCCAAATACCTCCATCGTTATATTATTACAAAAAGTATAAAATGATGGATTATAAAAAACCTACCTATAACATTTTTTTGAAATAGTTAAATGTTAATCTTAAGGCTATTTTATTCTCTTCATCCTTCCAATACGCCGATCCTTCACGTTTTGCCCACTTATAAGTTTGGTGATTCATTCGGACCAAGGGTTCCACTACACCCATCCCGCCTATCACTCACGGGTTCGCGGGCTGGGATTGGCCCAGCCCATATCACGCCTTGGGACAAAGCGCCAATCGAGTCCTTCTTTGAAAACCTGAAAGACCATGTCAACTATTACAACAGCGAAAGCAAGCAATGGAATCTAAAAAGATGACCTCGGAACAATATCGGGGCCATCTGATCGCCGCATAGAATTCGAGACACTTTTTACTAAACTGTCCGTAAAACAGGGTTCAGTTCAATGTCCCTCTAAGTTTCCTCACTTATCTTGTATAGAATTGTTTGAAAAGATCATCGAGTTGATTGAGAGTCATCTCGCCATAAATATCCCCGATACTGATTTCTGTGGAACAGTACCCATCTTTTTCAACAAGATACCCCGTAATGCCTACTCCTGTTTCTTCTTGGATGCGCGCAATTTTCTCACCAAGCTCTTCCTTCTCCCATTGAAAATGAAGATGGAACATATTCGTGACGGGGATGCGTGGAGTCGTCCACACGCCATCGAGTTCATTGAAGCGCGCTGCCAAGCGGACGGCCTCGTTTCGATACTCGGCCATCTTGTCTTTTCGTAGCTCATAATAATAATCCGCGGACAGGATGTATGGATATAAGCTGATCAAGTCACCACCGTAGCGTCGCTTCCATACTTTCGACGTGTCACAAAATGCCTTCGGTCCAGCAAGGATGGCACCGGCAATGCCACCGATTCCTTTATAAAACGAGACGTATACGCTATCAAAGAGCGCACAAATCTCAGATGCCTCTTTTTCATAATACGGAAGCGATTCGAACAGTCGTGCACCATCCAGATGTAGATGAATCGCTTTCTCACGACAGTGTTCATGAATTGCCACAAGTTCCTCGAACGTCGGCAATTCCCCACCGATTTCTCGTTGTGGCAGTTCGAGCAACAGACACGCGATGTCCGGTAACGCTTGAATCTCTTCGAGCGTCATCAATCGGTTTTCGTCCCCCACTAAAATCGGTTCGATGTGATGCAACTCTTTTAAACCATCCTGCTCATGAATTTCAAGGTGGCACAGCGGGTGATATGCGACCTTTTTCTCCCCTGTCTCATCACACCAAATGCGTAGCGCAATCTGCTGTGCCATCGTACCGCTCGGAAAGAAAACTGCCGACTCTTTCCCAAGAACCTGTGCCATCTTCTCTTCGAACTGTCGAATCGTTTTCCCCTGTCCATACTGGTCACTCGGCTCATCTTCACGCACCTGTTCAAATACGCGTTTCAATACCCCGGCTTCCCGTTTGCCGTGACCGCTCAATTGAACGTTCGTCTGACGATACGTGTCTGCCAATCGCTCCATTCTTTCCCCTCCTCGACAAATAAGCTCCCTGTCAGTATAACAGGGAGTCCTCTCTTCAGTCGCGAATGCGGACGATGAGTTTACCGCGCACTTTTCGCGTTTGTAGTTTTTCGAGACCTTCTTTCAATTGGTCGAACGACAACACTTCTGTGACGAGATCGTTCAGTTCACCTGCATCGAGCAAGTTCATCATCTCTTCGGCCATATACGCCAAGTTGCGAATCGCATGTTCGTCCTCGCTCGCATGCGCCGCCCCGAGTGCTACTTCGTGAATCGAAGGAGATAACGTGAAGCCTTTCATGTTCGTCATGTCTGGTGGCCCGGCGATGTAGGCGAGGTGTCCGCTGAATGCGAGACGATCTAGGTCTGCTGTCGCAACGTCTCGTCCGACTGTATTCAAAATCAGGTCGACACCACGTCCATCTGTTTCTTCCATGATCCGTGCCGTCACGTCCTCGACGTTATAATCAATCACCACGTCCGCCCCGAGTGATTCTACCCACTCAACGTTCTCAGGAGATGCCGTCGTGAATACCTTCAGACCGAGCCGTTTTGCGAGCTGAATCGCAAATCCACCGACACCGCCCGCTCCTGCGTGTACGAGAATCGTCTCCTTATCTCGCGTGTTCAGCTTCTGCATGACCGCTTCATATGCTGTCATCCCCGCACACAGGATAGAAGCCGCCGCCTCATCGCTTACACCTTGCGGAACGACCGCACACGCCCGGGCATCGACGACCGTATACTCGGCGAATCCCCCATATTTCGAAAGATCCGTATGAACAGCCACACGCGAACCCGTAATGATGTTGGCGATACTCGAACCGACCTCAACGACTTCTCCGACGAGGTCGACACCGAGAATGTGTGGATATGACCAATTCGGGTTTCCGTTTGATCCGACTTTATAATCGACCGGATTCAAGGCGACCGCTTCGACACGAATCAACAGTTCTCCCGCTCCTGGTGTCGGTCGGTCGATTTCTCCAATATGCAGATGATCAAGACCAGGTTGATCGAGTAGCCATGCTTTCATGTTTAGTAAGCTCCTTCCGAATACGTGAGTTCGTATGAGTGTGAATAAATTTCAACGAGGTTGCCGAATGGATCTTCGCAGTACACCATGCGGTACGGTTTTTCACCTGGGTAGTATTCACGAATCGGCATCCGTTGTCTCCCGCCGTGAGCGACAATCTTCTCGACGAGCCCTTCGATGTCAGGGTCTTGTACACAGTAGTGGAAGATCCCTGTCTTCCAAAACTCGAAGTTGTCTTCTGGTGTTTCGTTGTTCGGGAATTCGAACAACTCAATCCCGATTCCGTCTCCCGTTGACATATGAGCGATTCGGAATTTGCCCCAGCCCGGTCCGAAGACGTCGGTACACATCACACCGATTGGCGAATCATCCTCGACGACGTCTGATGGTGTCATAATCGTATACCACCCCATCACGTCCTCATAAAATTTTACGGCCTCAGCGACGCTCGGTACAGAAAGACCGATGTGTGAAAACGTTCTTGGATATGTCATGTTTCATCTACTCCTTTTTGTTTGCTCAATTTAGCGGATAACGATAAGATACTGTCATTGAAGCAAGAAAAAAAGTACGCACATTGAAGTAACTACCCGAAAGTGAGGTTCCTTGAACATGACCACATCGTTCCCCGTCAACCGCGCACTTGAGATTATCGGCGGCAAATGGCGCCCCCAAGTGTACTGCACGCTTCAAGATGGACCGCTTCGTTTTTCTGATATTCAACGAGCGATTCCGGACGTCAGCCGAAAAGTGTTGACCGACCAATTGCGCGAGCTCGAGCAGCTCGGCATGGTTCGCCGTGTCGACTACTCGACCGAGAAGCACCTGCACGTCGAATATTCATTGACCGAAGACGCCCTCGGACTGCAACCCGCTATGAATGCCCTTTGTTCATGGGGAGAGTGCCACGACAAAAAATAATCCCGAGCCACATGGCCCGGGATTATTTTTATGAGGCGAACAGACTAATCAAATTCCCATCCGCATCGTACAGGATGGCGTAACGTTGACCCCAGAACGCATCCCACGGTGCTTTGTGTGACGCATAACCTTGTTCAAGGACTGAATCATACAAAGTATTCAGCGACTCTCGACTTTCACATAAGAAGGCAAGCTCAATCCGATGTCCTTCTGCCTGTTTCCATTCCCCGTACACCGATTCGGCCACTTCCACCGTATCGAACGCGAGACGCACGCCCCCCTCATCGATTTCCACATGCGCTTCTCCATTCATCGCTTCCGGAATCTCAAACCCGAGCGCACGATAAAAATCGAGTGAGCGCTTCATATCCTTCACGACGATGCCGATCATATCCAACTTGACTGCCATCTTGTCCCCTCCCTTTATTTTCATGATACGATTTGAGTGTAGCACGACCACTTCCATCAGAGACGAGGAATTTCAATGAATTATACGTTTCAACCACTCACCCAAGAGCAAGCCGAACGTATCGCCTTTGAGTGGCGCTATGAAGGCGACTACGCGTTTTACAATATGGACGCCGACGAGGAAGACCTCGCCTCATTTTTAGATGCAGATGAACGGGGCGACACGACGTTCGCCGTCCTTGAAACGAATGAGATGATCGGCTTTGTCACGTTACAATTCGAATCACCAGGAACTGTTACCATCGGTCTTGGCATGCGACATATGGGACTTGCAATGTGTGTCTTACTGTCGCCACGTTCAACAAGCGAGCGATCCGTTTATATGAATCGCTCGGTTTCACCTCACAGGAAATATTTATGCAGGAGACGAACGGTGGAGTGTATCCTTTTCTTTCGATGACACATGAACACAGCAAAACCCCGAACAACTGATGTCCGGGGTTTCGTTATGTCCGCTGCTTCTTTTGAATATATGAGAGACCGAGCGCTCCGATGAGAATCGTCCCTTTGACGATGTCTTGCGCATAATACGGGACATCCCACATCGTCAGTCCGTTTAGAAGAATCCCAATCAAAATAGCTCCAATCAATGTTCCGATGACGTTCGGACGCCCTGTTCCGAAGACAGCATAACCAATGTAAGCAGCCGCGACGGCATCCATCAAGAGGGGTGCCCCAGCCGAGACCTGACCAGTCCCAATCCGAGATGCAAGAATGATCCCACCGATGGCCGCAAACAACCCACTGAGCACGTAGGCATAAAGTTTAATGCGATTCACGGCAATCCCAGAACGACGGGCCGCTTCGGCGTTCGATCCGACGTAATAAAACTCACGCCCAGTCCGCGTATAAGTCAAGAACAGATGCGCTCCGATAAAGAATACCAGCATGAGTAGGGCGACGAACGGAATCGGACCGATTGTCCCTTGACCGATGAATAGAAACGACGGGATGAAACGTCCTGGCGCCGTCCCCCCTTCAATCGGCATGTTGTCATAAATCGAGAATCCTTTCGTATACGTCAATTGAATCCCGTTAATGACGTACATGATGGCGAGTGTCGCTAGTAAATCCGGCAACCGAAACTTGATTGTGACGAGCGCATTTAACAGCCCGACGAGAATCCCGAGTGCAAGTGGGATCAGCAGAGCGACGAGTAGTTCTTGCCGATGAAGGACGAGGCTTGCTGCCGCCCCGATTGTCGCAAGACTCGCCGTCGATCCGACTGATAAGTCAAATCCTCCTACGATGAGCGAGAATGTGACGCCAAGGGCAAGTAACGACACGATTGAAACCGATTTGATGATGTCACTAAAATTTGCATACGTCAGAAATTGATCGTTCGTCACGGTAAAGACCGCAATCAAACCAAGGATTGCGAGTAACGTCCCATACTGACCGATATGACCGCTGATTCGTTTTCGTTCCTTGACCACCAATTGTGCCATCTTACACGCCTCCTTTCTCTACAATTTGTCCACGGTCGAGCCAAACGATTCGATTGGCGACCCGTTCGAGTTCATGTCGCTCACTTGACGTGAACAATACGGTCTTCCCTTGTTTCGCGAGTGCAATGACGCGTTCATACACGTCTTGTTTCGCTGCGATATCGATTCCTTTTGTCGGTTCGTCGAGCAGATAGATGTCTCGGTCATCGAGCAACCATTTGCTGAAGACGACCTTCTGCTGATTTCCGCCACTCAGCTCACTTACCGGTTGTTTCACGTTCGCATAGCGGACACGAAGCGATTTCAATACGTCCGAGACATCATCGGTCTTTCCTGCGACAGCAATCACGTTCCGTTCAATCGTCTCGTCTAAAAATAATCCATGACGACGTCTCTCCTCTGGAACGAGTGCAAATCCTAAACGTACGGCGTCTGCCGGTTCTTTGATCACGTGCTCTTTCCCCTCGATTGTGATGGATTGACGAATCCCAGAAAGACCGAACAATGCTTCCATCAGTTCCGTCTTCCCACTTCCCGTCAATCCACCAATCCCGAGCACTTCCCCGCGATACGCTTCAATCGAAATGTCAGATTGGAAGAGTGGAAGGGGCAACTGCGCAGACAAGAAAATCTCATTTTCAGGCACTGCCTTTTCTAACACTGCATCAAATGTCGTCCCACTCAAAAATGTCTGCACCGCTTCCGAGGAGAGCGATTGGTACGGTCCATCGTACACAACACGTCCGTCTCGAAGAAACGTAGAGGTCGACGTGACCCGTGTGAGCTCGTTTGAACGATGCGTGACCAATACAATTCCGACTCCTTCTGTCGCAAGCTTCTGTAACAATTCCAGTAAGGCGTCGGCCTCCGTTTCCGATAAGGCAGCGGTCGGTTCGTCGAGGAGTAAATACTTGGCATCGCTCTCGAGTGCTCGGGCGATGAGAAGGCGCTGCTTCACGCTGAGCGGGTATTGACCGGCTGGAATCGTTGGATCGACCTCTAAACCGACTCGGGACAACACGCGTTGCGCTCGCTCTTTCAAACGTTGCGGGCGAATCCATTTCACCGTCTGCCATGGAAGGACATTCTCATACACAGGCAAGTCCAAATAGAGCGCATCATCGACTTCTTGCGATACCGTGATGATGCCATGACGAATCGCTTCCGCTGGTGTGAGCCAGATTGGTTTTCCATCAATGGACAATTCGCCGGACGTCGGTTCGACCGTTCCGTTTAGCAGTTTGATGAGGGTACTCTTACCGGCCCCGTTCAGACCGAGGAGACCATGAATGTCTCCAGGCTTCAAACTGAATGACAGTTGATCAAGCACCGTGACGTCACCGTACTGTTTCGTGATTCGTTCCAAGTGAATCATCAGTCCGTCTCCTTCATCCAATCCGACCATGCCGCATTTGATTCGCCCCAACCCGGAACGTACTGTCCAAGGTCATCCATCGTGACAGCCTCGTCCGGCAAGACATCACGATCCACTAGATATGGGTCGACCGAATGAATTGAAGGCGTTTCGTCCCCGACTACTTTTTGATAAGCGTAACGGACTTGAATGCGACCGATTTCGGCTGGATCTGTGGCAGCTGTCACTTTCCACGGACTTCCCTCTTCTTGCATAAGTTGTAAATCTTCGTCACTCAAATCAATTCCATAGACGGCAATCTCGTCACGTCCTGCCTGTTTGATGGCACGGCTCGCCCCTTTTGCGAACTCATCCCACATCGCAAACACCGCATCAATTTCGCCTTCCGGGTACTTCTTCAAAATCGCCTCCATCTGGCTTTGCGTATCGAGCGCCGTGTTGTTCGTCGCCGAACCGAACTTTGCGACTTCCTGGATGCCGGGATAGCGTTTTAAGAACGCGTCATAAATCGTATGTCGACGTTCCATCGGGGTGAATCCACCGACCCAAATCGTGACGATGTTCCCTTCCCCGTCCAAATCTTCCGCGAGTGCTTTTAGCGAGCGCCATGCTAGTGAATAATCATCTTGGTCGATGACCGTCACGCCTTCGTTCGTCAAATCGTTATCGAATGCAACGACTTTGATGCCTTTGTCGAGCGCCCGTTGAACCGGTTCTTTCAAGGCATCGGCACGTCCGTGGTCAATCAAGATCACATCGACTCCTTGCGTCGTCGCCGTATCGACATAACTCGCCATTTTCGACAAATCATTTTCGGCATTATACACTTTCACGTTGCCACCGAACGCTTCGACTTGCTCGGTCACCCCTTCGATATACTGCGAAGAGAACGTCCCGATCGACATCTGCATAACGAGGGCGACTTCTAGATTTTTCGGAAGCGTCTCATTTGAGACGTTGACGGTTTTCGCTTCCGTTTTACTTGTTGTCGTAGTCGTTTTCGGTTGAGCCTGTTCGTTCGTGCATCCGGCAAGTGCCAGGATGACGGTCAACAGGAAGAAGATGATTTTTTTAGACATATGTGTTTCCTCCTACATGTTCTACAATGACCGACTCAGTCGGTTCGAGCACACCTGTCTCTGTAATTAGACCGGTAATCAGTTCGGGTGGTGTCACATCAAACGCCGGATTGAAGACGGTGATGCCGACGAGTGCCGTCGGATGTCCCCCGATATGGGTCACTTCATGCGCGTCCCGTTCTTCGATTTGAATCGTGTCATCTGCCTCTAAATCGAATGTCGAATGCGGAGCAGCCACATAGAATGGGATGCCGTAATGCTTCGCCAAAATCGCAAGCTGAAGTGTTCCGATTTTATTCGCTGTATGACCGGTACGGGTGATGCGGTCCGCCCCGACGATGATAGCATCGATTTGTTTCGTCTGGATGGTCCAGGCCGCCATGTTATCTGTAATCAGTGTGACATCGATATCTGCCCGGTCGAGCTCCCATACGGTCAGTCGTGCTCCTTGAAGCAGCGGTCGCGTTTCGGACGCGAACACCCGAAACGGGATGCCACGCTCTTTCCCGACATAGAACGGCGCGAGCGCGGTACCGTATCGTGACGTCGCGATGGCACCGGCGTTACAAATCGTCAATACGTTGCCACCAGCGGGTAACACGGTGAGCGCATGTTCCCCAATCGTGCGATACGTAGCCACGTCTTGTTCAAAGATTTCAATCGCACGCTGCTTGATTGCTTTTGCAATCTGTTCAAAGTCCTCCCCCACATTCAATCGAAGGAGTGATTCGATGACATGCTGTAAGTTGACCGCGGTCGGTCTTGTCGCAATCAACCGTTGACCGACTTGATTCAATTGGAGATGAAAATATGGATTGTCTTGCAGACGTGACGCTTCTTTCGCAAGGACAAACGCTCCGAAATAAGCGATGGCCGGTGCACCGCGAACTTGAAGCGACTTGATTGCCTTCTCGGCCTGTTCGAGCGTCAACACTTCGACATAGCGCTCTTCTTGCGGCAACAGCGTCTGATCTAAAATCGTCAACACTTCCGTGTCGGCATCGAAATGAATACTTTGCACACTCATACGCGCACCTCCGACAAGACTGGAATCAATTGATCGATGGATTGAATTTGATGGCGCTGTTTGATGAGACGCGTACCGAGCTCTAAGGCGTGGCGTTTCCGTTCGATGCGAAGGTCGTCTGGTAATGTCTCTAAGTCGGCGACTCCAGCCAGACCGACAGTCCGCCGAATCAATTCGCAGCCTGCGTAGCCGATGGCGTCACTCAAAATGGATGGCAACAGTTCGTCCACGAATCCTACTGTGTTGAACGGCTCTGCGGCCTGTGTAAAGCGGGTACGGAACGTTTTCTCGAACGTCTCCCAGACGGTGAGTACTTCGGTGAAGCGTTCGAATCGTTTCAACGGATGCGCATACGTTGAGAACACCAGATGAGCAATGATTTGACCAATGTCAAAGCCGAACGGACCGTAAAACGCAAATTCGGGATCGATGATTTTTGTTTCTTGACGGGTCGCAAAAATGCTTCCTGTATGTAAATCCCCGTGCAGTAGCGCTTCGTGCTTCGTCACGAACCCAACCTTCAATTTGGTCACTTCAATTTTCAAAGCGAGGTCTGACCAGAGTTGCTCCACATCCGGACGAAGGACTGGCTCGATTTGATTCGATTCTGCGTCGCGATACGGGTCGGTGAAGATCAGTTTCTCCGTGATATCGCATAGTTCTGGATTGTAATACTCTTTTTCGATTTGTTTCTTCACGAGTGGTCCGTTCGCGTAGTCAGACGTCGCAAACAACGTTTCCCCGAGGAACGTACCGACGTGGCGGGCTAAGTTCGGGTAGCTCTCTCCTTTTAGGAAGCCGGTGCGGACGATTTCGAACGATGATAAATCTTCTAAAATCGTATAGGCGAGTTCACGGTCACTCCCGAGGACACTCGGGACGAACTGAGGCACGACTTTTGAAAATTCACGAAGAGCCAGCTGTTCAATCCAAGACCGATCAAGCGTGAGCGGCCAGCTCTCCCCCACGACTTTTGCATACGGTAACGCTTGTTTCACAATCAATGACGTCTCTCCTTGACGAATGCGAAAGACGAGATTTAAATTTCCATCCCCGATCTCCTCGCATTCTGCAATCCCCTCTTCTAGTAACCCTAACTGTCGAACGTGGTCGACGACACTCTGTTCTGTAAACGCCTCATAAGCCATGATGGTTTTCCCCTTTCTTGGATCTATGCATGAAAAAAGCCCCTTTCTCCGCGAGAAAGAGGCACACCCAAATTGGTTGTTCCTCTCATCTTTCAGACATGTGTCTGGTGGATGTAGCACCGTGCCAAATGGTCGGTTGCTGCGGCGTCTTAGGGCCAATTCCCTCTGCCAACTCGCGATAAGAGTAAATGATGTAATTGTGTTTGACGTGTTGAGACGAATATTACGGACTAGGCATGCTAGTTGTCAATCCTCTATTTTCAGTCGCCCACTTATTTTCGACACGCATATATAGAAACATTATTTTTAAACTTTTTTTCTCAAAAAAAGGAATTGACGAGTGAGCGATTCTATGTAAAAATTCAATTAAATTTCACAACTTCACAACTATTCTTATCAAGAGCAGACGGAGGGACAAGCCCGATGATGTCGCAGCAACCGACCAGAAATGGCACGGTGCTAATTCTTGCAGCTAACGCTGAGAGATAAGAGTTCATTGTTTTTTTGAATGACCTCTTGCCTTGGCATGAGGTCATTTTTTGTTTGACCTGAAAGGAGGAACTTATGGGAATCATCGCTACTTATGAAATCAAACATACCGATCACGTCGAGCGTGTAGCTGAGAAAATCGCACATGAGCTGACCGTCGGGACATGGACCGAGTTGAACCATCTCGAACAATATCAACTGCAAGCGTTCCGAGGTGAGGTCATCGCCACGTCCCAACAAGAAACGACAAGTCGCTTCTCGATTCGCTACCCGCTACATAACGTGACACCGGACTTTTCGTCCATTCTGACGA
This sequence comes from Exiguobacterium sp. 8H, assembly GCF_902506255.1. GTDB lineage: Bacteria > Bacillota > Bacilli > Exiguobacteriales > Exiguobacteriaceae > Exiguobacterium > Exiguobacterium profundum. The sequence goes on from NZ_LR733429.1 coordinate 1,908,727, forward strand.
CGACATTCGGTAAGCTCTCCCTCGACCCAGGCGTTCAACTTGTCGACCTCTCGCTTCCAGAGGAACTCGCACCGGACTTTCCGGGTGCCGCATTCGGAGTTGAAGGGGTCCGGGACATCCTTCGTGTACACGACCGCCCGCTCGCGATGAGCATCTTCAAAGGCGTCATCGGACGAGACCTTGATTTTTTGGCGACACAACTCCGGGACCAGTTCGCAGGCGGCATCGACCTCGTCAAAGACGATGAAATTCTATATGACAATCCGCTCACCCCGTCGCTCGAACGGGCACGGATCGGGGCATCGGTCATCCGGGAGCATAAAGAAACGACCGGTCGCTCCGTTCTATACGCCGTCACGTTGAGCGGACCCGTTTTCACCTTACTCGACCAGGCGAAGCGATTGATGGAGGCAGGCGCGACCGCACTCTTATTCAACGTATATACGTATGGGCTCGACGCATTGCGCGAGCTCGCTAAAGATCCTGAGATTCATGTCCCGATTTTGGCACATCCCGCTTTTGCCGGAGCGTTGACCGGATCGGTTCGTCATTCCCTACTGTTCGGGAAACTGATTCGCTTGGCCGGGGCAGACTTGACACTCTTCCCGTCGCCATACGGTTCACTGTCGACACCGAAAGACGAGGCACAACAGATTCAGACGTACGCGACAGAACCTCATTGGACGAAACCGATTCTGACGGTCCCGTCTGCCGGTATCCATCCTGGACTCGTACCAGATTTGATTCGTGACTTCGGATCAGATGTCGTCATCAATGCGGGTGGTGGGATTCACGGACATCCAGACGGTGCGGCTGACGGAGCGAGAGCGTTCCGCCAAGCGATCGATCAAGCAATTGGTAAGACGAGCGAGACCGATGCGTTATCGACTGCTTTAGATGCGTGGGGTGCACGATGAGTACGCACGTCATCTGTGATTTCGACGGGACCATCACGGAAGAAGATAACATCATCGCATTGATGCGACGCTTCGCCCCACCTGAATGGGTCGAACTTAAAGATAGTGTGTTGAACCAAACGCTCTCCATTCGCGAAGGCGTCGGTCAGATGTTCAGCTTGCTCCCGAGTGAACAGGAATTGAAGTACCGTGAATTTCTTCAGTCGACCATAACGTTTCGACCAGGGTTTATCGAGTTTTTACAGGAGACACAGTCATGCGGCTTTCGATTTGATGTCGTCAGTGGCGGAATGGACTTTTTCGTCCATCCGATTCTAGAAGGTTACGTCGAACCGGAACACATCTACTGCAATCATGTTGATTTCTCTGGAGAGACGGCACACGTCACCTGGCCTCATACATGCGATGTCCATTGTTCGAACGATTGTGGATGCTGCAAGCCGACGATTGCCCGACAGATTGTCTCACCTACCGACACGTTGATTGTCATCGGGGACTCCGTCACCGACTTTGAAATCGCCAAACGTGCCGACGTCGTGTATGCACGGGGGCAATTGATTTCGCTATGTGAGGCGGAAGGAATTCGGCATATTCCGTTCGAGACATTCTACGATATTTCAGCTCATATGAAAGGAGTGAACGTATGACTGTGCAAGAACGGTGGGGAGAACTTGCCGACATTAAAGACGAGCTCGCCGCACGAGACTGGTTCCCCGGAACGAGCGGGAACCTGGCGATCCGCGTATCAGATGACCCATTGACATTCCTTGTGACGGCAAGCGGTCGTGATAAACGAAAGCGCACCGATGAAGATTTCGTCCTCGTTGATGCGACCGGTCAATTGATTGGAGAGCAGACAGGCAAACCGTCGGCTGAGACGTTGTTACATGTCGATATCTTCAACAATACGAACGCAACATGTTCGCTTCACGTGCATACGGTCGACAATAACGTCATCTCGGAACTGTATGCTGCAAAAGGTCATGTTACGTTCACAGGTCAAGAAATCATCAAAGCGCTCGGTTATTGGGAAGAGACGGCCAGTGTCCGGATCCCCATTATCGAGAACCACGCGGATATCCCGACGCTCGCTCGCGCTTTCGCCACACACGTCACAAGCGATGCAGGTGCCGTCCTCATTCGGAACCACGGAATCACCGTTTGGGGCGAGACGCCAGCTGCGGCAAAACGTTATTTAGAAGCATATGAATTTTTGTTCAGCTATTCATTAAAATTACGCGCCTTAGGCGTCCATTCATAAGGAGGAATTCAACATGGCAACGATTTATTTCCAACAAACAGAAGAACGCGTCAGCGAACAACAAGAGGTACGTGCCTTTTTAGAATCACGAGACATCCTTTACGAAGCATGGGACATCGCGAAGTTACCGGCTTCTCTTCAGGAAAATTACCAACTGACAGACGAAGACAAAGAAGCCATCTTGGCGACGTTCCGTGAGGAGATTCAAGATGTATCCGCACGACGTGGCTACAAGACGGCTGACGTCATCTCGCTATCCGATGCGACACCGAATTTAGATGAACTGCTCGTCAACTTCCAAAAAGAGCATCATCATACAGATGACGAGGTTCGTTTCATCGTCAGTGGTCACGGCATCTTTGCGATTGACGATGCAGAACGCGGATACTTCAATATCGAGCTCAATCCAGGTGATCTCATCTCCGTGCCGGTCAACACACGTCATTACTTCACGTTACAAGAAGACCGCCAAGTCGTCGCCGTTCGTATTTTCGTGACGACTGAAGGCTGGGTACCGATTTACGACAAAGAGAATGTAACTGCATAAGAAAAGGTCTCTCGCTTAAAAACGAGAGACCACTTTTTATTGTTTGACCGCTGTCGGTTTCGATGAGAACCAGCCCCATGTCGCAATCCCGACCATGACCGACCAGAAGAAAATCGTCCAAGCTGTCGAGTGGACGAACCCGTCTGGGAGTCCCATGAATTCGAACGGTGTTCCGGCAATCAATTCCTTGAAACCAGGGTGTTCAAGTACGAGCACCGTCAACTTGACCCCGACCCAACCGACGATGATGAAAGCTGCCGTTTCAAGTGTCGGACGCTGATGAAGCAACTTGACGAAAATCCGAGCTGCGAATCGCATCAAGACGACCCCGATGAGTCCACCCGTCAAGACGACGAAGAACTGACCCGAGTCAATCCCACCGATTTCACCTAGACCGAGTGGTGGCAAGCTGACCGCAAGCGCGACCGCTGCCAAGATTGAGTCGACGGCAAAAGCGATGTCCGCAAACTCGACTTTTGCGACAGTGAGCCAAAATTCTTTTTTCGATACCGGCTTCTCCGTGACAGCCGTCTCTTCCTTCGCCTCGGCCGCCAAATCTTGCTTCGGCTCCATCTTTCTCGCCTTATAGGTCATATACAGGTGTCGCGCACTCATCCCGATTAAGTAAAGCGCACCGAGTGCCTGAACTTGCCATACGTTGATCAAGAACGAGATCAAGAACAATGCGATAAATCGGAAAACAAATGCCCCGAGGAGTCCATAAAATAATGCCTTCTTCTGCTCTGTACGCGGCAAGTGCTTGACCATAACGGCCAAGACGAGCGCGTTGTCTGCAGATAACAAGCCTTCCAAACCGACGAGTACGACGACGATCCAGGCATACTGCAGGACTAACTGCCAATCCATAAAAACATCTCCTTTTTTCTTTCAATTCCTTCATATTTAATAGTGATCTATTTTTTAAGTTCACAGGACCATTTTATTCCCGTTCACAAAGTAAATCAATCCTCTTTCTTCAATATCTGAAGGATTTTTTTCCGATTGCATATTCAAAACATGTTATGAGAGCAAAATCATACCCGTTCAGCCATCATTTCGTGATAAAATCCTAACAAGAACGAGTGGTGCTTTAAACCGCTCGAAAAAAGGAGAATCCGATTATGTCTACAAGCCATGTCGCTTTACCTACTAAAGCAGAACGACATAAATTGTTCGGGTCGGTCCCACCGATTAAAGGAACAAAGCCGACCGAAAAAGAACAAATGGTCGATTTACAAAATACACCGAAAAACTTCTTGTTCGCCCTCGACAGTGTCGGCATCTCAAACGTGAAGCACCCCGTGAACGTCGAGACGCCAGAAGGGGTCCAGTCAACGGTCGCCACATTTGAATTAACGACATCGCTCGTACAAGACCGTAAAGGGATCAACATGTCTCGTTTGACAGAGCAGCTCGACGCGTACCATCAACAAGGGTGGACGGTATCAAACCGTTCGTTAATCGAGTTCGCGCAAGAGCTCGCCGAGCGTATGGAACAAACAGAAGGCCAATTGACAATCCGTTACCCATGGTTCTTCACGCGTAAAGCACCTGCGACAGGTCTTAGCGGTTTGATGAACGCGGACGTCATGCACCGTGTGACATATAACCTCGAAACGGGTGTTGCAAACGTGACAGTCGGTCTCGTCATCAACGTCACGACGCTTTGCCCATGCTCAAAAGAAATCAGTGAATACAGTGCCCATAACCAACGTGGGTACATCACGATCGAAGCCGGTCTTGATGAGACATCGATGGACGGATTCGACTGGCGTGCAGCACTTCTCGATGCAGCAGAGTCAAACGCCTCAGCACCACTCCACCCGGTCCTTAAACGTCCGGATGAAAAACGTGCGACTGAAATCGCGTACGAAAACCCACGTTTCGTCGAGGATATGGTCCGCTTGATCGCGGCTGACTTGTACGAGATGAAACAAGTTGTGAACTTCTTCGTCGAATGCCGTAACGAAGAGTCGATTCACCAACATGACGCGATTGCATCAATCACATTTGATAAACGCCAAGACGCATAAAAAATGCGGAACCTTTTTTATAAAAGAGGTTCCGCATTTTTTATAGACTTGTCACGAGTTCAATCGTCAATAGGATGATGATGAGCATCACCCACACTGCCCAGACGAGTCGCCACTTCTCCCAGTCAAATCGCTTCATCACCGCATAGACCGTCAGATAAAGTGCGATGAGAAGGGGTACGACGACCCAAGGATTCTCTAGCATCACGCCTCGATGTCGCCGTCCCAAGCGAGCATTCCGCCGTCGACATTGACGACTTTGTAGCCTTGCGACTCTAAGTAATCACACGCCGTTTGACTCCGTCCACCTGAACGACAAATCACGTGATAGACATTGTCTTGTGCCAACTTTTCTGTCACTTGTGGGAATTCTGATAATGGATAGAGTGGTACGTTCGGGATATGCCCTGCCTCATATTCATCTTGTTCGCGTACATCGATGATATGGAGAGATTCCCCGTTCTCTAACTTTTCTCTTAATTCTGTTGCATGAATGCTTTGCATACATAGTTCCCCTTTCAATCATGGATTTCTCTTTTAGTTTACCTCAGCTTATGCTCCGACAAACTCCAGTTGATCATCGTCTCAGCATCACAATAGAACCCCTCGAGCTCACATTGTTTGACGACCTGTTCGATAAAGGCGCGACTGCCACAACACAACGTGAAATGGCTATCCCAAGGCGATACGATGAGCCATTCGTGTTGATAACCGAAAAACGTCCGATGTTGCATGCCCCACGTATCAGCGGCTAGCGTCTCACTGAGATGGATGAGATGCCGTTCCGTACAAAATTCGTCTCCGGTCCAGATCCAGCCTTCTCCCATCTCCAAAAGTACACGCAACACTTGATTCTTTAGCAGATCCGACAGTTCCCCTTCACCTGGTGGGAGCACATTCTCACGTTCGCAATATTCAATGATTCGATTCGCCCCTTCTCGATCTTCGGCGTGTAGTTTCAGCGCCCCAATCATCGTTCGGAGCGCGTGGTCGATACGGCTCACGTCACGAAAACCTAGTCTTCGCCTCATCTCTTCCCATGTAACGGACCGAAATTGCTGTTCGACCTCGTTATTATCCAGATCGGTATAACGATCAATCATGGTGGGGTGACCTATTGGAGCAAGGAATGGATGAAACACGATGAAGACCGTTTCAAATACCCCTTCATAATACGTCTTAATCGAATCATCATCCCCGCCACCAAACATAGCGTAACGATGTCCTTCAGGTAATAAAACACTCTCATCTAGTTCGTCCATTTCATCACTCCTTTCTTGAATAGTTTATAACGAGCCATCAAAAAAAGCATCCTTCTATAAGAAGAATGCTCCGGACTCACGCTTCGTTGCGCTCGTCGATTGCTTGCGCCGCTGTGATGAGCGTCAATTTGTAGACGTCCTCTTCGTTACAACCGCGTGATAAGTCGTTCACTGGTTTGTTGAGACCTTGAAGGATCGGACCGATCGCTTCAAATCCACCGAAACGTTGAACCATCTTGTAGCCAATGTTACCGGCTTCAAGACTTGGGAAGACGAATACGTTCGCCTTACCAGCAACGTCAGAACCCGGTGCTTTCTTCGCCGCTACGCTAGGGACGAATGCCGCATCGAATTGAAGTTCTCCGTCGATTGGAAGGTTCGGTGATTTTTCTTTTGCCAGGCGTGTCGCTTCCACGACTTTCTCTGTTTCAGGTGACTTCGCAGAACCTTTCGTCGAGAAGCTAAGAAGCGCGACTTGTGGGTCGATACCGAACGTCTTCGCTGTCGCTGCCGACAAGAACGCGTTCTCTGCTAAATCTGCCGCGTCCGGTGCGATGTTGATCGCACAGTCCGAGAAGACGTATTGCTCGTCGTCACGTACCATGATGAACACACCTGACGTCTTTTTGATGCCTGGTTGCATTTTAATGATTTGTAGTGCCGGACGTACCGTATCAGCCGTCGCGTGCATCGCGCCTGAGACAAGACCTTCTGCTTTGCCTGTGTGAACGAGCATTGTTCCGAAGTAGTTCACGTCTGATGTAAGGAGTTCGCGCGCTTGTTCAGCCGTTGCTTTTCCTTTACGACGCTCGACGAATGATTCGACGAGGACGTCGATGTCTTCGTATGTCGCTGGGTCATATTGTGTCAAACCTGAGATGTCGAAACCGTGTTTCGCCGCAACCGCTTCGAGATCTGCTTTCGCACCGACGACGATTGGTTCTACCATACCGTCTGCTTTCAATCGAACAGCGGCTCCAAGAACACGCTCATCGATACCTTCCGGGAAGACGATGGTCGGACGAACCGGGCTAACTTTTTGCTTCAACGTTTCAAATAATTTCATAACGAATGAACCCCTTTTCTCAATTTACAGCATGACTGCTAATGGTTTTGCCGTTGACTTGTGTCTTTACGCGATTTCAATTATACACAGTACCCTTTTCAAAATAAACTATTCTGCCCATTTCGCCATAAATCGCTTAGAATCAATCATTATATGAATAGAACAGTTTTGACAAACCGACTGATACAGCCATTTTTGTAGCCGTTTTCATGTTTCTGTCCTCTGTTCTTTACCCGCCATGAATCGTGATAACCCTCACAGTGCCTCAAAGTTGCCAGTCAGTGAAGCGTGTATGGTAAAATAGACGGCGAAGCCAAGTCCCGAAAGGAGATTTTTTTATGTCAGAACGTCCAGTACCTACAACAGATACACAACATGCCGCCGCCACATTAGACGGATGGTATACACTTCATGATTTCCGCACGATTGATTGGGCTCGTTTGAAACTCGTCGATGCTGAAAAGCGTCAACAGATGATTGATGAGTTCACAGCGTTCCTCGCTTCTCTCGAAGAAGTTGAAGCAAAAGGCGAAGGAAGCCACGCCTTTTACTCGATTCTCGGTCAGAAGGCAGACCTCGTCTTGATGGTGCTTCGTCCGACATTCAACGAACTTGAAGATGTCGAGCGCGCCTTCCGCAAAACGGCGCTATACGATTATATGATTCCGTCGTATTCATACGTGTCGGTCATCGAGCTCGGGATGTATCGCGGATCTGGAGACGGGGACCCGTATCAAAATCCTCATATCCGCTCACGCCTCTATCCGACACTTCCAAAAGCCGCACACATCTGTTTCTATCCGATGAGTAAAGCTCGTCGCGACGGCGACAACTGGTACATGTTGTCGATGGATGAGCGCAAAGACCTCATGTATCGTCACAGCATGATTGGCCGTAGCTACGCCGGTAAGATTCAACAGTTCATCGGTGGGTCGACTGGATTCGACGCATGGGAGTGGGGCGTCACGCTCTTCGCTGAAGATTCACTTCAGTTTAAGAAAATCGTTTACGAGATGCGTTTCGACGAAGTAAGTGCGAAGTATGGAGAGTTCGGCGACTTCTACGTTGGGAACATCTTACCAAAAGAAAATTTGAGCACATTCTTTAGCGTGTAAAAGGTTTACGCGTATAACACCTCGGGAATTAAGGATGATGTAAGCAAGTTATCCTGATTAACGAGGTGAACAACGATGCGCGTGTTTAAAGAAACCGATCGTGACACTGCGGAACGTTTAGATTCGTTCATCGAACGAATGGCACCGACAGCAGAATTAGTCCAACATCGATTTGAAGAGCAACTCAAACATACACAGCAAAAGGGTCAGGCGAGCGCCTGACCCTTATTTTGTCGTAGTGACGTGAAGTGCGTCGCCTAAGAAAGTAGCCAATTCAAGCATTCCGTAGCGTCCGGCTTTCGCTTCAGCATCGGAATTATAGTTCGTGTTTGTATTGACGTCGTATGCGTAGACGTTGCCGTCTTGGTCTCGAATGATTTCAATCCCCGCAATATCGATCGCATTCGCTTTCAAGAACTGTTCGAGCTTTGGAATGATGGGGTCATCGAATCCTTCGACGATTTCAAACTTCGCCGGCGGCGTCTCCCCGACTGGGCAGAACTGGTCTTCAATCGAGCAGGCATCAGCAGGACAGAGCTCGAACCCTTCCGACGTGTCGACACGGACCGCATAAAGGAACTTTCCGCCGATGAACTCGCAACGGGTGATATACGGTTCCGGGGCTTCGATATACTGTTGAATGAGCGTGATGCCGTCAACCGATTCCTCGAACGAGGGACCATATACATATTCTTTGAGTCCTTCGATCGTATGGAACAATTGGACCCCAAGTCCTTTTCCGGCACGATTATGTTTCGTGATGAATGGCGTCAAAGCTAACTGCTCAGCCGCTTCGATGATTTGCGCCTTACCGACTGCCGCAATCGTCTTCGGCACGCGAATCCCTTCACGTCGAAGCGCCGTGTATTGATTGACTTTACTCACTTCGAGGCGGATGGCACGTGTGCCGTTGAACACGGTCCGGTCGTTTGCCTCTAACCAAGCGAGGACGCCTTCCGTCAATTCTGGTGCGTACCGATGCCCACGTGTGTGCGAGGAGGCACTCATCCGATTATAAAAGACACCTTCCGGGGGCATTGCTTCGAGATCAATCGTCCCTTGGTCCAAGTGCCACAATTCATATGGCAAGTTCAATTCTTTTAAACGGTGGACAAGGTGGTTCGTCCATTCTTCGTTTTCATGAATGACGTGAATTTTAGACATCATCATTCCTCCTTCTATGATGTGTTTACTTTACCATATTCATAACCGACAATTCCAATGTGTATGGTTTGCCTAATCCTCAATTCTGAAATATCAGACGATTTCATGGTATAATGAACTTAAGAGTATTGTTTCAGAAAGGAAGTGTTGTGTTTGCCCGTACCTGTTATAAGTACTGATGTACTCATTTTACTCTTCGGTCTACTTCTCGTAGCCGGTGTCATGGCGACACGAATCTCGACTCGATTCGGCTTGCCCGCCTTGATTTTATTTATGGGAATCGGCATGATCATGGGAAGTGACATTACTGGTCTCATCTTCTTTGACGACTCGAATTTAGCGCAGCTGATTGGAGTCGCTGCCTTGATTGTCATTTTGTTTGAAGGGGGTCTTCAAACGAAATGGTCATCAATCCGGAGCGTCCTCGCCCCTTCTGCCTCGCTGGCGACGCTTGGGGTATTGATTACTACAACAGTAGTCGCCGTGGCCGTTCGTTTCGTATTTGGTTTCGATTGGATTGAATCTTTCTTGTTCGGTGCGATCATCGGTTCGACCGACGCAGCGGCCGTCTTCGCCGCATTTAAAGGAAAGAATATCTCACCGAAAGTCGGTGCGACTCTCGAAGCCGAGTCCGGCACGAACGACCCGATGGCGATGTTTTTGACGATTCTCGCTCTCGACTTCATGATGAAGCCGGATACGACCATTTGGGACGGAATTTGGATGTTCGCCCTTCAAATCGTTGTCGGGGCATTGATCGGCTTCATCCTTGGACAACTGTCTCGCCTCATGTTGAACCACTTGAGACTTGATTCGAGCGGACTGCATGCCGTTCTCATGATTTCTATGGCGTTTCTTACCTATGGTGTCACAGCTTACTTATTGGGAAGCGGATTACTCGCCGTCTATATCGCCGCCATGATTGTCGGAAATGCGGATACAGCGCATGAAGTGACAATCGTCCAATTCTCAGAAGCGCTCGCGTGGATCATGCAAATCATCATGTTCGTCATCCTTGGGTTACTCGTCTTCCCTCGTCAACTCATCGAGCCGGACTTGATTTGGAAAGGACTACTCATCTCATTCGTCCTTATGTTCTTGGCACGTCCGATTGCCGTCTATTTATCGACACTTGGCATGTCATTTACGAGAAAAGAAAAGTTGTTCATCTCATGGGCTGGTCTAAAAGGCGCCGTGCCGATCGTCCTTGCGACTTTCCCGCTTATTGCCGGTACCGAAAATAGCCAACTGTTATTCAATGCCGTCTTTTTCGTCGTCGTGACGAGCGCCCTGATCCAAGGGACGACGTTGACGCCACTTGCCGAGAAGTTAGGGTTGCTCGGTCCGGATAAAATTCGTTCTCCATACACAATCGCCCTTGTCTCGAGCAAACAGTCTCAACACAAACTCGTACCTTACGCGGTCACAGCAACTTCATCCATGATTGGAAAAACGCTCGCGGACATCACACTCCCACCGAACACCGTCGTGAACGCCATCGTCCGAAACGAATACTTGATTCCACCGAACGGTCAGACAGCCATCGAAGAAGGTGACCTCTTATACGTGCTCGCCTCGATGTATCGTCATGATCAACTCGACCAAACATTTGGTGAAGATGGACTCGATCGAGTCGAATTATGAGAAGATAGAAAATCAGCGCTTCGCCTGAAGCGCTGATTTTCTTATGCATGGATTTGCTTTGCCGATCGAATGAGCGTCTCGACATCCTCTGTCCGTCCTTCATGAAGCGCTTCGACGATAAAGCTCCCGACGACGACACCGTCACACGCATTCCCAAGTGACTGTACTTGTTCCGGACGATGGACTCCGAATCCTGCTAAGACGGGAACCCGTGACTGCTCAGTCAATCGAGTTAAGTAGGCGAGAAGCTCGTCTGGGAATACATCCGCTTTCCCGGTCGTTCCTTTGAGCGTGACCGCATACACGAATCCTTCTGCTTTTTCTAAGATGGATGCCGTTCGTGCCTCACTACTCGTCAGCGTGACGAGCGGGATGACGGCGACGTCATGCCGATTGACATCTGCGAACAACTGGAGGCTCTCCTCAAACGGAAGGTCAGGAATAATGACCCCGCTCACACCACATTCGTTCGCCCGGTCAAAGAACGGTTGGACCCCGAACCGAAACACGGGATTCAAGTATGTCATCAAGACAATCGGAACGTTAAATTGATCTTTTCCTTCTATTAAATGGTTCAATACCATTTCAAGCGTCACACCAGCTTCAAGCGCGCGCATTCCTGCCGCTTCAATAATTGGTCCATCCGCCACCGGATCGGAGAATGGGATACCGAGTTCAATCGCCGTCGCCCCCATCCGTTCTAGTTCCACAATGGTCGGAATCAGTCGCTCCATCCCGCCGTCACCGGCCATGATATACGGAACGAACGCCGCTCCTTCTCGCTGTCGAATCGCTGTCTCTAGTTTCATCGTGTCGCCACCTTCTCTCGGATTGTATGGACGTCTTTGTCTCCGCGCCCTGATAAACAAATCACCAGTGTATCGTCTTCTCCCATCGTCTTCGCGAGCGTCTCTGCATAAGCGAGGGCGTGTGAAGACTCCAATGCAGGAATGATTCCTTCTTGTCGGCTGAGTGCGAGACACGCGTCGAGTGCCTCGTCATCCGTGACGGCCGCATAGCGCACCCGCTCAATATCTTTCAAGAAACTGTGCTCCGGTCCTACCCCTGGGTAATCGAGTCCGGCTGAAATGGAGTGCGCTTCCTCGATTTGACCCGCTGCGTCTTGCAAGACATACATGAGCGACCCGTGTAAGACACCGACTTCCCCTTTCGTGAGGGTCGCTGCGTGTTTATCCGTATCGATGCCACTTCCAGCCGCCTCGACACCGTAAAGCGCGACCGACTCATCGTTCAAGAACGGATAGAACATGCCCATGGCGTTGCTCCCTCCGCCGACACAAGCGACGACGGCGTCCGGGAGGTGTCCCGTCTGTTCAAGGATTTGCCGACGTGTCTCTGTCCCGATCACGCTTTGGAAATCACGTACCATCTGCGGGAATGGATGCGGTCCGAGAACGGAACCCATCACATAGTGCGTATCGTCGACATGTTTGACCCAGTAACGGAGCGCTTCATTGACGGCATCCTTCAACGTACGACTGCCTGATTTGACAGGAACGACTTTCGCCCCGAGTAATTCCATCCGAAACACGTTCAATGCTTGGCGTTCAACATCGACCTCACCCATGAAGATGGTACATTCTAAATCGAGTAATGCACATACTGTCGCAGTCGCAACACCGTGCTGACCCGCTCCCGTCTCGGCAACGACTTTTTGTTTGCCCATCCGTTTCGCAAGGAGCGCCTGCCCAATCGTGTTGTTGATCTTATGGGCACCGGTATGGTTTAAGTCTTCACGTTTCAAATAGACGTTCGTCCCGAGACGGCGACTCAGGTTCGACGCATAATAAAGTGGCGTCTCACGTCCCACGTATTCACGTAATAAGGAAGAGAAGCGTTCTTGAAACTCAGGATCTTGCTTCGCTTCTTCATAAGCGACCTCTAATTCTTCGACCGCCTGCATGAGCGTCTCCGGAATATACTTTCCACCATATTGTCCAAACTTCCCGTTCACTGGTTGTGCATACATCATAGTTCCTCCTTGGCGCGTTGAATGAACGCACGAATTTTTTCGATATCTTTCACACCGTCCGTCTCGACACCGCTCGAGACATCGACGCCGTCTGGTTGGATGAGTTGAATTGCTTGTCCGACATTGTCAGGGGATAGCCCGCCCGCTAGCCAAAACGGACGTTGCGGCCGGTCCATTGTGCCCCAATCTAAAATCTGTCCACTCCCTGGGGTCGGATGGTCGATCAAACGCACATCTGCCGTCTCCTCGGTCGACGCATCGATGATGGGCAATCCGAAGGTACGGAGTTGTTCGATTGACTGCGTCCGATGGTGAATTTGTAAATCCGTCAGCCCTACGTCCAGCGTTTCCTCGATCTCTTCCATTGAAGGACTTAAAAACACACCAACGATCCGGACCGATTGTGGGATATGTGCAGCTAATCTCTTCGCAGTCGTCACGTCGATTTGTCGAGAACTCGGGGCGAAGACGAACCCGATTGCATCCGCTCCCGCCTCGACCGCCGCCTCAACAGCTTCCTTTGTTTTTAGTCCACAGATTTTAACGAACATGTTTTCAACTCCTCGAGTAACCGGGTCGGGTCCTCTTCACGCATGAGTGCTTCCCCGACGAGAATGGCGCTTGCCCCAGCTTCTTGTAAACGTGCAGCCGCCTCGACCGAACTGACTCCGCTTTCGCTGACGAATGTGACCTCAGGATAGCGTTTCATCAAATCAATCGATGTTTCGAGGGATACCTCGAACGTTTTTAAGTCTCTGTTATTGATGCCGATCAACACGTCATCAAGTTCGAGGGCGATGCGTAACTCCGCCTCATCATGTACTTCGACTAAGACGTCGAGACCGATGGAGCGAGCGTATCGCGTCAACTCCTGAAGACGTGTCGGATGGAGTGCCGCCACGATAAGAAGTGCCACACTCGCCCCGTAATGCTTCGCATAGTCGAGTTGTCGTTCATCGATGATGAAATCTTTACAGAGCACCGGGATGGTGACGACATCGGCAACTTGTCGCAAGTCGTCAAAAGAACCGTTAAAGTACGTCGTGTCTGTCAAAACGGAGATCATCGTCGCACCAGCTTTTTCATATTGACGTGCCCGTTTAGCGACGTCGACCGTCTCCCGAATCATTCCTTTCGAGGGGGACGACCGTTTGATCTCTGAAATGATATGGAATCCCTCGCTCATCACATGTAAGAGAGAGATTGGCTTCGTCACGGGGACATCGATGGGCTGCATGCCGCTAACCTCTTCTATTTTCGTTCCGATGATTTTCGTTAAATAACTCATGCTTCGACCTCCGTACGTTGTAAGTTTTGTAATACACGCAAGGCGTGTCCTTCATCGATACTACGTTTTGCTTCTTTCACTCCTGCACGAAGCGTTGCGGTCGTACCATACGTGCAAAGGGCAAGTGCCGCGTTTAATAAGACGACGTCGCGTGCCGGTCCCGACTCTCCATTCAATACGGCAAGAAGTGTCGCAGCGTTCTCTTCTGGTGTGCCTCCACGTAGCGCTTCAAGCGGTGCCCGCATCAAGCCGACATCTCGTGGGTCGACCGCATAACGCGCCGTCTGTTCCCCATCAAAGAAGTACACGTCGTTCACACCGGCGAGACTCGCTTCATCGAGTCCACCTGCTCCATGGACGACCATACCGCGCTCCACCCCGAGATGACGCATCGCGGTCGCCATCTTCTCGAGTAACGATGGATGATAGACACCGACAAGTTGTCGTTTCGGACGAAGCGGGTTCGTTAACGGTCCGATTTGGTTGAAGATGGTCGCCGTCGCGAGCCGTTTCCGGACCGGCATGACATGCTTCATGATCGGGTGGACATGCTGGGCGAATAGAAAACTGAGATTCGTCCGTTTCAAGTCAGCATGTACTTCTTCTGCCGTCTTCACAATCGGAACGTTCAATGCCTCTAAGACGTCCGCGCTTCCTGATCGACTCGAGACGCTTCGATTCCCGTGCTTGGCGACCGGAATCCCAAGACCAGCCAGGACAAAGGCGACGGTCGAACTGATATTAAACGTATGCGCCCCGTCGCCGCCGGTACCACAAACATCTAGTACGGGTAAATCACTTTGGGGGAACTGTGCCGCTTCACGAATGTATGCTGCGAGTCCTGCCATCTCTTCTGCTGTCTCACCGCGCTCTTTCATCGCCAGCAGCACTCGTTCGATTTGCGCTTCATCCGCTTGGAACATCTCGCTCGCTGCCACTTTCATATCTGCTGTTGATAATGCGTTTGTCTCCAATTGTTGAATCATCGTCTGTTCCCCCTCTAAAAATGTGTATAAAAAAACTCCATACGACAGTCGTCGTATGGAGGACGGTTCAATACCGCGGTGCCACCTCTCGTTGATTCCAAAGAATCCACTCTCCGATGCAATCACATCGTATCCCGATAACGGGGGAAACCGTCACGACCTACTCTCTTCAGCCATGCTCTCATGAGCCCATTCACGCGGACGCCTCGGTCAGGATCTCACCATCCCTGACTCTCTGGACGAAACGTCTTCTCGCGCTACTTTTCTCAATCCTCGATTTATATTGTCGAAACGAAAAAGGGGTCACCCGTCTCCTCATAGCCTGTGCTATAAGAAGGACGAGTAACCCCGTGGTGCCACCTTCGTTGGTTCCAAAGAACCCACTTCACGGACAATCATCCGCTTCCCCGTGATAACGGTGGGTAACCCGCTAAAGCCTACTCAAAGTTCGGTTTAGAGCTCAGAAGTCCATTCGCGACGTCCCATATACTGATTCACACCAACCATCAGCTCTCTGTCATACAGGATTCGTCGTTACTTCTCTTCGTCGACGCCTTTATTCGTTTCAGTTAAGTTAATTCGTACTATACAGGGCAGAGGAATCCATGTCAAATAAAAAAATTATAAAAACTTTGTCTCTATATGTGCAGTCAAAAATGAGAAACTTTCACCGTTTTTTCGAATTGACATTGTTTTTTTTCGTCTGCTATAGTCGTCCACAACAACATTCCACTCAGCTAAAGGAGAATCGATTTTGGAAACAAACAAACTAAAACGCGAGCTGTCCACCCGGCAACTCACGATGATTTCCCTCGGAAGCGCCATCGGAACCGGGCTGTTCCTAGGAAGCGGTCTCGCGATTCAAACCGCTGGCCCGAGCGTGCTCGTCAGCTATGCCATCGGGGCGTTCATCGTCCTCTTACTCATGGGTGCTCTCGCCGAAATGACGGTTGCCCATCCAACATCTGGATCATTCGGAACGATTGCCGAGCGATACGTTCATCCACTCGCTGGTTTTCTCGTCCGTTACTCTTACTGGGTCGCAAACGTACTGGCTGTAGGAGTTGAAGTCAGTGCCATCGCCATTTACATGCGCTACTGGTTCCCTGATGTGAACGGGTTCGTCTGGGTCGCCCTCTTCGGTGGATTACTCATTTACGTCAACGCCCGTCACGTTCACACGTTCGGAACGACTGAATACTGGTTATCCTTCATCAAAGTAACTGCCATTATCTTATTCATCGTCCTCGGTGCCGCCACATTGTTCGGCGAACCAGGATCACCGATTGAGTCAATCACGACAGGAAACGAAGGCTTCTTCGCGTTCGGCTTTTACGGAATGTGGGTGACGATTTTCATCTCCCTCTTCAGTTTCCTTGGAACCGAGCTCGTCGCTGTCACAGCCGGTGAAGCGAAAGACCCGGACCAGGCCGTACCACGCGCTTTACGTGCGACCGTGTTCCGCTTGACGTTCTTCTATGTCATCACGCTTGCGATCATGCTCATGCTGATTCCATGGCAGCAAGCAGGGATTGACCAAAGTCCGTTCGTGCTCGTCATGGAACAGTTCGATGTCCCGTTCGCGGCAGGCATCCTCAACTTTGTGATTTTGATCGCTGCCTTATCTGCGATGAACGCGCAACTCTATGCATCAACGCGCATGATGTACTCGCTCGCTGAAGCCGGCGATGCACCGAAAGCATTCAAAAAAATCAGCAAAAATGGGATTCCAATGTTCGCATTACTCGTTTCAACGGGTGGGATTGTCCTCGCCGCTTTGCTACAAGTATTCATGGAGTCATCGTATCCATTCTTGATGGGAATTTCGATGTTCGGAGCTATTTTCACTTGGTTCATGGTCTTCGTCTCCCACTTGTTCTTCCGTAAAAAATGGACCGGACGAAAACTCCCTGTCCGCATGATGGGGTATCCATTCCTCCCATTGCTCGGGGCGGTCTTACTGCTCAGCCTGATGATCACGACATGGTTCACGGATTTCAACATCTTGTTGAAGTTTGGGGTACCTTGGTTGATTGGGTTGACGATTATCTATTACGTGCGTGAACAAATGCGTAAAAACCAAGATCGTCCAAGCGATATCGAGCAAGCCAACTAACGAGTATCCCTTCGCAATCGCGGAGGGATTTTTTACGCACAAAAACTCCTTTCGCAATCGAAAGGAGTTTTCTGGTTGATGCATCAGAAGAACTGACGCGGGTTGACCGTGCTACCTGCGCTCGTTGCCGAGTATGAGTAGCCGCCTTTATGAATCTCAAAGTGCAAGTGCGGACCTGAAGAGTTCCCTGTGTTTCCAAGTGTCCCGATGTTCGACCCTTGCGTCACACGCTGTCCAGAGCTGACAGATACCGAGTTCATGTGCGCATAGACCGTGGTCCAAACTTGACCGTTGATCACGTGTGCGATCATGACGTGGTTCCCGTATGCGCCACCCCAACCTGCACGAATGACCGTACCTGTCGCAGATGCGCGAATCGGTGTCCCTGTTGGACCTGCGATGTCTACACCGTTATGGAACGTGTAACCAAACGCACCGCTCGCCGGACCCCATCCTTGTGAGTAGCGTCCTGAAGCCGGTTGAATGAACATCGAACTAGACGGAGCTGGCGTCGATGTCGTCGGCGCCGGTTTTGGCTCTGGTTTCGGAGCTGGCGTTGATGCCGGTGCCGGTTTTGGAGCTGGCGTTGATGCCGCCGTGTTGTTTGAAGACGACGAAGACGGGGTATTCGATTTATTGTCTTGCTTTTGTTGAGCAGCTTGACGAGCTGCTTCCGCTTCTCGTTCTGCCTCTGCCTGACGGGCAGCCTCAGCTTGACGTGCAGCTTCTGCTTGGCGGGCTTCTTCCGCCTTACGTGCCGCCTCTTGACGAGCTGCTTCTTCCGCACGACGACGGGCTTCCTCTTCTTCCCGACGCTGCGCTTCGATTTCAGCCGCGATTGCCTGTTCTTGAGCGACTAATGTTGCTTCAATCTCTTGAAGGTCAAAGATTTGCGATTCGAACTTGATGTTCTTCTCTTCAAGCTCTTTGATGCGTTTTTCACGTTGCTTCATTTTCTTCTCAAGCTCGGCTTGACGCACTTCGAGTGCTTTTTGTTGTTCAAGAAGTGAAGCACGCTCTGCTTTCAAGTCAGCCTGCGCTTCTTTCAACGAACGCTGTGTCGCTTCATAGTCATCAAACAACTCTTGGTCACTACGCTGAATCGTTCCAGCTGTGATCATACGTGTCACGAGATCAGAGAGATTTTTTGAACCGAAGATGAACTCAGCCCAGTTGATTGAACCGCCACCGTTCTTTTGCATCGTGGCCATACGCTCTTTCATCATCGCTTCTTGCGCCTTCATTTTTTCTTGGTAATCTTTAATGTCGGCTTCAAGATCCTCGATCTTCATCTCGGTGCGCTTGATTTCTTGGCGTTTCATGGCGACATCATTGATGATGTCTTGCAATTGTGCGTCCATTTTGTTGACCTCAGCCTGAACTTTTGAAATCTCTTCCTTGTTTCCTTCAATTTTTGAAGATGTTTCTGACTGGTCTTTTTTCACACTGTCGCGCTTTTCTTTTACTTTTTGTTGTTGTTCTTGCTTCTCTTTAATCGAAGTCGATGCATCCGCAACTGTATGTGTGCTGATGAGCATCACACCGAGCGTCAACGTCGAGACTGTGCGTTTCCAATTCATGAATGGGGTACATCCTTTCTTAAATGACAAACGTGAGTACCTACTACACTACATATTTAAAGCCGTTTCAGTATGTAACAAAAACGATCATTTGGTTGAGTTTCAACACGACTAATTATATCTAACTGATAGATATTTTCCTGTTAAAGTTATATTTCAATTTTATTACGCAAGAACAAAGGTTCGGACAATGAATGCATAGAACTTATTATTTACCAATACCTTTTCAGACTGTTCGATTTGACATCTTTCTGTAATGTTTTATGTAAATAGAGAACGTTTTACCTTATTTTAAAATAATAAGCGAATAGGGCTGTATATCCCTTTTCCAATTAATAGGATGACTCATCAAAAAAATCCATGCCGTCGCTGCATGTGAACATGAGCAAAGGCATGGATATCGAATAAATCGATTCTCAAGTTATAGTTTCATCGCACCGACGATGACAAAGATCCAGGCAGCGATGAATAACACGCCGCCAATCGGTGTCACGGCTCCGAGTTTTGTAATTCCCGTCAATGCCATGACGTACAAGCTTCCTGAGAAGAAGACGATTCCCGCAAACATGAGCCATCCAGCCACGTTGAACTGGCTGATGCTCACGCGCATGAGGAGCGCTGCAATCCCAATGATTCCAAGCGCGTGCACCATATGGTAGAGCACACCTGTCTGCCAGTTTGCCAACATGTTTGGCGCCAATCTCTCTTTTAGCGCATGGGCGCCGAATGCACCAAGTGCCACACCGAGTGCCATCAATCCGGCACCGATCATTAATAATATCTTCATTTCCGTTCCCCCTTATCTGACTTTTCGTGCTGGTAAATTCCACTTCCGATAGTAGGATATCACTCGAAGTGTCGCAACGACAATTAAAAGCGCGTACACAGCAAGACCGCCTTCGAGCTTGAAGTAATACGTAATGACCGCAATGAGAATCGCCCAAATCGCATACACCTCAGATTGTAAGACGAGAGGCTTACGTCCTGCCAATAAGTCCCGGACCACACCTCCGCCAACGCCAGTCAAGACAGCCGCCGCAATCGCAGCAGATAAAGGTAAATCAAGCTTGATTGCGACCTGCGCCCCTTGAAAGGCAAAAGCGACGAGACCAATGGCGTCGACAATGACACCCCAGCGTTCCCAATGTGGCAAGACGACACTCGGGAGCAGGAAGATGAGGAGTGCGACCAGAAAACATAAAATAAATAAATCATTCTGTTGCCAAATTAAACTGACGGGGTTTCCTAACAGGACGTTTCGGATCGCGCCGCCTCCGAAGGCGGTGATAAACGCCAGTAACCAAACCCCAAAAATATCGTATTTTTCATCCATCGCAATGATGGCTCCGCTCGCCGCGAACGCAATCGTTCCGACGACGTTGAGCAATTCCCACTCCATGAACATCCCTTGCCCTTTCTTCAACGCATTGTATGGTAAAGTATAGTTACAAAAATTCAGGTCAGTCGTGCGACTGTCGTAAAGGATGTCGGTATTACAATGAAACGTATCGCTTTGTTCCGCATATGGATTATCGTCACCATGTTCGCCCGATTCATCATTCGGCTGTACGCCTTTTCACGCAAACAACAACAAGGTGTCGCCACGACAGAAGAATATGAAGCACTGATGCTCAAGCTCGCGCGTGAGTATAAGCGTAACGCGCTACGACTCGAGGGCTTGTTAATCAAACTCGGACAATTCTTATCAATTCGTGCAGACTTGCTACCACCCGCCGTCTTGAACGAGCTGTCAGAGCTCGTCGACCGTGTCCCGACGTCTGGTTGGGAGAAGTCGCGCGCGATTCTAGAGGCAGAATGGGGCGTCCCATATACCCAAGTCGTCAAAGACGTCGGCATCGACGCCGTCGCCTCGGCTTCCATCGGAGAAGTATATGGTGCCACGCTTCTTGAAAACGGCAAACGGGTCGCCATCAAAATCCAGCGTCCGAATATCGAAAAAATCATCCGGACCGACTTCCGTGCGATGCGGATTGTCACATCGATGTTAAAGCGGACATCCCTCGCTAAATCAACCGACTTAGATAGCTTATATCGCCAAATGATTTTTGTCATCGGGGATGAACTAAATTTCCAAACTGAATTAAAAAACGCCCTGTATTTTAAAGCCAAATACGCCGATAACCGAGACGTTTACATCCCGGACTATCACGAACATCTCTGTACGAACCGCGTCTTGACGATGGACTGGGTCGACGCACGCCGAATCACCGACCTCGCCTTTTTAAAAGAAAATGGAATCGACCGTTCCGCCCTAGCTGAACGACTCTTCACACTCGCTGCCGAACAGCTATTGTTTGGTGGGCAGTTCCATGCCGATCCACACCCCGGAAACGTCCAAATTCGAGCCGATGGCACCATCATCTTACTCGATTTCGGTATGGTCGGACAGACAACGGCGCAAGACATGGCCACGATTCGGAATATCTTACAGGCATTCATCTCGCTCGACTATGATAGCATCGTCGATGGATTAGAAGACTTGCGCTTCCTCTTACCGACGGCAAACAAACAAAACATTCGCCAAGCACTAGAGAAAGCGGTCACTTTCTACCTAGAAACGGACATCGATACCGTCGATACGAAATTGATTGAGAAGGTGTTACAGGACATTCAATTGCTCGTCAAAAACGAACCGATTCAGCTCCCGGCAGAATTTGCCTTCTTCGGTCGGGCCGCCTCGACCTTGCTCGGGATTCTGCAAATCCTCGATCCGAAAATCGATCTGTTCACACTCGGTAAACCGATTGTCATCGAATGGCTCGAGGAAGACGGGACAACGCTTCAAAATCGTTACGTGAAGACCGGAATCAACTACGCGAAGAAACTGTTAAACGTTCCTCCACTTCTGGATAATTACTTAAAAGAACCGACACGAAAACGTCTGTCGGAGCAAGCGATGTTCCAACGAAACCTTGAATCCAAGGAACTCTTGCACCGTCAGACGTTCAATGCCATCGTCATCTTGCTCGGTTTGCTCGTCGGCCTACTCGGCTATATTCGACCGGATGAATGGCTCTTCTGGTCAGGTGGCGTCGTCTCCGTTTTAGCTTATTTCAATTGGAGACGCCTCGGACGAAAGATTCGTCATTTGGCACGCCAAGACTTTCGAGTATAAGCGAACCGTCACTCTCAGCAGTGGCGGTTTTTTGTTGAATCCATTGTGCGATATAAGCACCGACGTCACGCATCATGCGAGGTGTCGTCCAACCCATGGTCGATACTTGAATGACGTTCGCCTGCTTTAAGTAGTCACTCTCATACTGGACGAGATAGCCTTGATAGGACAGTTGGCGCCCGAGCTCGACCGAGGATAGCTCGCACGGAACTGGAATCGTGATGATGCCGGGTGATTGGGCGGGACACACATCGACCGATAAACCGTTCTCTTGTAAGGCATTAAGCAACGTATTCATCTTTACAGAATGTGAAACGACTTCATCTTCTGTCAACTCATCCAGCGCGATCGCCATCGCTGAGAGAAGCGGTTCCGATTGTGTGAAGGCAATCGGTTGATAGAGGGATAGATCGAAATAGCGCGCTGTATGTGGTGTCGCAATCGCTGGATGCTTCATTGCCACGAACGCGAGACCCGGGGCGTTCCGTAACGCCTTTCCTGAAGAGAAGGTCACGTAGTCCGCAAACGAATAGTCATAGACGAACGTTCCGACGGCACTGATCGCATCAATGGCGACAACGCCTTGCCATGTATGGAGCGGGGCAAGGTTGATTAAAATCCCTAACGATGTCTCGCAATGAACCGTCCATACCCAGTCTGGTGCAATGCGCTCAAGTTGCGAAATATCCCATTGTCCCTCTTGGTCCACTGCGACCACGTCAAAAGACAGACCGACACGCCGGGCATGGTCAATCAAGCGTTCTCCAAATTCACCCTCATTGAAAATGAGGCCGTGTCCGTCCAATCGAGCCGCGACCGCATCGTTAGCGACGGTCCCGCTTCCAAGGAGCGTATAGACATGAGGGAGTCCGATTCGTTCCGCCAGTTTTCGTTGTACCGCTTCAAGCACTCGTCCCGTTTCGTTTGAACGATGTGGGCGCGGCTGCATCGAGAGTCGTTCTCTCACACGGTCCGAACATTCAACGGGTCCTGCTAGCAAACTTTTTGGACGTAGGATCGATGCTGATTTGGATTCATAAAAAGCCGAACGCGTCAACATCATCGGAACATATCTCGCTTCGTCAGGACCAATCGGATCCGCGAACGGCACAAACCCGAATCGATGATAGAGCACTTGTTCACGTGTCGTTCCACTGATGACAATACCATCGACATCACGCTCTGTCGCATCGTCGATGACCGCGCGCATCAATCCAGCGAACGTCCGATTGCGTCGATAGGGTTTAGTCACAGCGAGGAGGCGAATCTCAAGCCAATTCCCATCAGGAATGCGTACTCCTTTTTGTTCCAACGAAAACGGCCGTTTGCCACGTAACGCACACATGGCGACCACTTCCCCATCCACTTCTCCAATCCAATATGTATTTTCTTCGTGAAATCGGTCGACAAGTCGCCTTTCCGGATTTGGTGGATGTTGTGGAATCTCTTCAACGAATGTTTCGTAATTTAATCGATGTATCGCTTCAAAATCTGATATTTCGGCTTTTCGATACACAATCATGTTCTTTCCTCCTTCACATGATGATACGTAATCACGATAGCGATGAGTATGGCCCAGATGACATCTTCGAGACTTCCGAAAGCTGCCAACGGTAATAACGTAAGCATGACTAATCCCGTCTCGCGAGAGTTCCCCGTTAATTTGATTAAGAGTAACAAGATAACAAGACCCCCAATAAACCACCACGGCTCATATGCCCATATGATTCCAGAAAAAACGGCATATCCCTTCCCTCCCGCACGGATTCGCCAAAATGGATAAATATGCCCGAGCGTGAGCGCGAACGCCGTCTGCCAAAAATATGGTCCGCTCATCTGTAGGACGAGAATCGTCTTGAGCACGTCGAATCCATAGACGATTAGAAACGCCTTTACTCCACCGATGCGATGCGCATTGCGTGCACCGGTATTCTTCGAACCAGTTGTCGCTAAATCATGTCCACTTAGCACCCCATACAGTCTGCCCCCGAGCAGACTTCCGACTAAATAGCCAATGACGATGATCCACATAGTATCCCCTCTTTTTTTGTAAATTTGTGTGCGTTTCAGAAAAACGGGTATCCTCTAATTAACTGTGCACTTTTTGGAAAGGGGAAATCAAGATGCGAGAAGAGAAAAACTTCATTAACGGGGAATGGACAGAAACGGGACAAACGATCGAGGTACGAAATCCAGCCACAGGCAATGTGATGGCCGTCGTGACAAAAAGTGATACACAAGAAGCGACACAAGCCGTCGACGCTGCGCATGAGGCGTTAGAAGAATGGCAACAAAAAACAGCAGAAGAACGAGGGGAACTACTTACTGAATGGCATCGTTTGATTGCAGGACATACGGAAGAGCTTGCCCGAACGATGGTCGAGGAACAAGGAAAACCGCTCAAAGAAGCGATCGGCGAAATCAACTATGCAAATGGATTCATCGACTGGTATGCGGCAGAAGGACGACGCGTGTACGGAGAGACGATTCCTGCTTCATCGAACCAGAAACGAATCTTTGCCATCAAACAACCGGTCGGCGTCATCGCAGCCATCACACCTTGGAACTTTCCGGCTGCCATGATCACACGGAAAGTTGCTCCAGCGCTCGCTGCGGGCTGTACGGTCGTCATGAAACCAGCATCGGCGACCCCGTTGACCGCCATCGAATTGGTCAAATTAGCGGAGAAGGCCGGATTCCCAAAAGGGGTCATCAACCTTGTCACTGGACAAGCATCAGATATCGTCAAAGCGTGGCAACAAGATAAACGGGTCCGAAAATTGACGTTCACAGGATCCACGGAAGTCGGGAAAATGCTCATGCGTGATGCTGCGGACACGATGAAAAAGATTTCGCTTGAACTGGGTGGGCACGCCCCGCTCATCGTCACAGCTAAAGCGGATTTAAATAAGGCTGTTCCGCAAGCGGTCGCCACGAAATTCCGAAACGGTGGACAGACGTGTGTCTGTGCGAACCGAATTTATGTCGAACGCGCCGTCGTCGATGAATTCTCGGAGCGTTTCATTAAAGAGGTCGAAGCGTTGAAAGTCGGGAACGGACTAGAGGAAGGTGTCGACATCGGTCCGCTCATCGATGACGATGCGCTCAGCAAAGTCGAAAAGCATATCGAGGACGCGCAGATTCGTGGCGGTGAAGTGTACGGTGGCGAGGTGCTAGACGGCTTATTCATCCGTCCTGCTGTCATCCGTTATGCGAATGAAGACATGCTCTGCATGAACGAAGAAACGTTCGGACCCGTCGCACCGATTGCAACGTTCGATTCGCTCGATGAAGTCATCAAACGGGCGAACAACACGCCGTTCGGCTTAGCCGCTTACCTGTTCACGCAAGACATCAATGAAGCGGTCTATTTAGCTGAATCGCTAGAGTATGGGATTGTCGGTGTGAATGACGGTCTTCCGTCAACGCCGCAAGCGCCTTTCGGTGGTTGGAAAGAGAGCGGACTCGGTCGTGAAGGCGGTCATCACGGTATTGAGGAATTTTTAGAAGTAAAATACATCTCTCTCGGATTGTGAGTATAGGTATACAAAAAGGCTTGTCGACATTGATATGCGACAAGCCTTTTCTTATCGGTTGACCCACTCGACTAAATCGTGTGGAGATTGAATCACGTGATCTGCAAGTGCCCACTCTTCTTCATTACCGAACCCGAATCCTGTCAAGACGACGGGGAAGTCATGAGCGCGAGCCGCCTCGACATCCGATTTACGATCACCGACCATAATATAGTCCGCCTCTCCGTGCCGGACACGGTGCGCTGTCAGAATGTCTGCCTTCTTCTCGCCCCCAACAGATTCTAAACATTCGGGTGCCGTCATATATGGACGAATCTGTTGCGTATCTAAAATCAAATTCATGTAATGAACACCGCAGTTACTCGCTGTCGTCAGCGTATGACCTTGCTCGTGAAGTGTCTCCAACATCTCACGAATTCCGTCAAATAAGACATTTTGTCCTTCCATCGTTTGCTCAAGCGTCGTATGACGGAGTCTGCGAATGAGACGAATCTCCTCAAGCGTCGCTTCTGGGATGACAT
This sequence comes from Exiguobacterium sp. 8H, assembly GCF_902506255.1. Lineage (GTDB taxonomy): Bacteria > Bacillota > Bacilli > Exiguobacteriales > Exiguobacteriaceae > Exiguobacterium > Exiguobacterium profundum. The sequence continues at coordinate 1,934,892 of NZ_LR733429.1, forward strand.
GCTCCCAAAACGCGTTACCTGCCAAGCCGTATCCTGAGCGGACCGCCTCTTCACTCGGTTTCGGAAGATGAGGAAGCTCCTCGAGTGCCTCATGAATCGCCTTCGTCATTGGTCCGGTCGTATCTACTAACGTGCCATCGATATCAAATAAAATCACTGCCATTGGATTGATCTCCTCTCTTTCACTCTCTCCCTACCGTAGCAGAATCCCCGAAAATGCAAAAGAGAAAACGTGGTGACAAAAAACGACTGAACCGATTCGTCCAGTCGCATCTATTATCCACGCCAGAAGTTCATGCCACCTTTTACAGAATAGACGTCGGTATATCCGGCACTCTTCAGCATCGCTGCCGCTCGTTGGCTACGCATCCCGCTCTGACAGATGACATAGACAGGACGCTCTTTTTCTTTCGGATATTTCGCTTGAGCATTACCGAATCCGGATAAAGGTACATTTTTCGCTTGCTTGATATGTCCCCCGCGGTATTCATGCGGCTCCCGCACATCCAATAATTGAATGTTCCGTTCTTCTGCGATTCTCCGTTTTAAATCGTCCGTTGAGACAGTTTTTACATTGTTTCGACGACTCCACCAGAAATACACAAGTCCAATGACGACCGCCACAAAAAGAAAGTCCAACATATTCACGCCTCCATTTGCATTCATTTCTTACACTCATTATACCCCATATGGTATTTAAGTCAATGAAAGAGAATCCATAAAAAAACCACATGTCCATGACATGTGGTTCAAAAATCGAGTAATGAATCCGATTTCGGTTGCTCGTCTTCCTCCATCGGAATGCCAAGAAAGGCAGCCATCTGTCGATCAAGTGGCGGTTTTGTTTCACTTGTCACGGTCGGGGACTGTGATGCCCCAACGCTTTTTGCTTCAGACGTCTCCGCTAACAAGAGTTCACAAAAACCCATTAACTTTGCCAAATGACGCTTTTGCGCTTCGCCGGTTGACGACTCAATCTGTGTCATCACCTGACGCATTTGGGCGATGACTTGTTGTTCTGTAATCATAGTCCGTACACATCCTTTACGCTTCCATTGTGCAGGATTTCATCCTCAATTCGCAAGTTCCTTAACGATTCCTTGACTCGACCCAGTTTAAAAAGGCGTCATAATCAAAACGAACTTGATTTGCATAAAAATCAGCCCATCTCGATAACTGTCGAATAAACAGGGACGGAGAGTCACCGATTGCCGCCGCGATTCGTTCACTTGCCGTATAATCGAGCACATTGGAGGTCGCATCGGCCCGTGCATGAATTTTCGCCGTGATTTGCGCTTGCACCTTCAACGTCTCAATGAGCGACGTCTCATCTTTCATATGTTTCGCTTTCACTTTTCGCTTATACGGAGAACGTTGCCTCACATAATATTCTTTGTCGTCAATCGTCAAATAGCCGAGATACGGGTCACGACTGTGGACCATTGCCCGTTGCGCAGCGACGACACGAGCGCCTTGATGCGACAATCCGTTTTCAAACAGCGGATGTGTCGGAAGAAAGAGAGACGGGACGGCAGATTGTGCTTGTTTCATCTCTAAAATGACATCTTCATCATGCTCTTCGTCGGCACCTTCAATCAAAATATAGTAGCGTTCTAAACCGATCGAAGCCGTACCGCTCTGAAGTTTGACGGCAATATCTTTGATTTCATAGTGATCGGCATGATGTCGGTGTTGATTTGACAAAGAAGACAGATAATCGCCCCATGCCGCTTCAATTTTCTCCCGTACTTCCGAGGAGATGGGAAGCAGGTCGTCACTCGTTGAAAAATAACGTTCCTCGTCTCTTACCTCCGTCCGTTCGGACATGAATTCATCTTTCTTCTTCTCCGCTTTTTTAATGACTTTTTTGACCGCTTTACATGTATTCTCTTTCGTGAATTGAATATGCTCACTTCGTCCAAGCGCATGTTTTTCAATGGCTTTGGCATAGGACTCAGCAAACGCTTGAATGGCTGCTTTGCCATCGAACCCGGACTCGGCGGCGAACAAATCGACAGAGACCGCCATCCGCAACAAATCAAACAGGTATGAACCGATATACGCCTCATCAAAGTCGTTCACGTCATAGATGATGGTACCGGCCCCGTCTTCGAACACACCGAAATTTTCAAAGTGTAAGTCTCCTTGAATGAACGTCGGATGATCGGGACCTGTGTCAAACGCGATCGGTACTTTCGCAAAGTCGTAGTAGAACAAGTGTGAGCTACCCCGAAAGAACGAGAACGGGCTCGAACTCATCTTCGCATATTTTTCTTGTCTCGCCTCTTCCGAAAGCTGTCGAATCGACTGGTCGTAAAAATCAAGGACAGTCCCAATCGTCTCGCATCGAATTTGTTGTTTGACGGCTGTGAACATACGCCTCTCCCCTTCACTTGTTGAATAAGTGTTTATATTCCCCGTACCCGGCCTCTTCAAGCTCTTCTACAGGAACGAATCGGAGAGCGGCCGAGTTAATGCAATAACGTAAGCCGCCAAGCTCTTTCGGACCGTCATCAAACACGTGACCAAGGTGACTGTCCCCTTGTTTTGAACGGACTTCTGTCCGTACCATGTGGTGCGTCGTGTCCATGTTCAAATCGACTCGCTTCTCCTCGATTGGGCGTGAGAAGCTCGGCCATCCGCAATTCGACTGAAACTTATCGTGAGATGTGAAGAGTGGTGTCCCGTCGACGATATCGACGTACAACCCCTCCCGCTCTTCATCCCAATATTCATTTTGGAACGGTGGCTCTGTCCCGTTTTCTTGAGTCACTTTATACTGCATCGGTGTCAAGCGTTCACGAAGTGCTTGTTGTTGTTTACGATCGCTCCATGCCTCTTTGATGAACTTCGCGCGTCCTGAACCGACACGGTACATCTCATAGCGGAACGGATTTTTTTTATAGTAGTCTTGATGATAGTCTTCCGCTTCCCAGAACGTTTTCGCAGGGCGGATATCGACTTCAATCGAACGATCGAAGCGACCCGAATCTTCCACTTCTTGTTTCGAACGCTCCGCTGCAGCCCGCTGCTCTTCTGAATGATAGAAGATGGCTGGACGATAGGATTCACCGCGGTCATTGAACTGCCCTCCACCATCTGTCGGATCGATTTGACGCCAATAGATGCGTAGCAACTCTTCATACGAAATGACTTCTGGATCAAATGTGATTTCAACCGCCTCTAAATGTCCTGTCGTCTCCGAACAGACTTGTTGATACGTCGGGTTGTCGACATGTCCTCCTGTATATCCAGAAATGACACGCTCCACTCCCTCATATTTATGAAACGGTTTGACCATGCACCAGAAACAGCCTCCCGCAAATGTAGCTTTTGCCATGATAAATCCCTCCTTACTTTGTAGTGTACCCAAAAATGTGGCAAGACAACAAAAAACGAGAACCACAAAATGTGTTCTCGCTTCAGTCCTCTTCCACCTGATTCACATGACGCATCACCAAAAATAAGATGACTCCAACAATCGCAGCCCCTAATAGCGTCAACACCATATTATCTCGAGCCGATAAAGTATAAAAGATCGCTAATCCAATCAAAATGAGCGCAATCGGAATAAACGCTCGTTTAAAATGATCCCAGTAACGCACGGACAGTCCTCCTTTTCTCTTATCATACCAAACTTTCGATTTTCCATAACGAAAGTTCTAAAAGATGAGGAGAATCTGAACAAATCCAAAAGGATTCCAAAACGATTTGCTTGAATAATCATTCAAGAGAGTTTCTTTCCGCAAGCAGGTTATTCCTGTTTGTTTCCAACTAGATGCTATATACTGTAACTAAATATTTCCATACGGGATAAGGGGGAGCTCCGATGCTCACAATCATAAATGCGTTCTTTATCAACCTGTGTATCTTGTTCACGCTCTTCACGATTTCCTTTTTACCGTTTCGAAACCGCCCTCGTCTGACGCCACAGTCTCCTCTCAAAGGAAGGATTTTACTTGGGGTACAGACCGGATTGATTGCCATCCTCCTTTTAGTAAATGCCTTACCGCTCGAGGGGATACTCATCGACTTACGTAATATTCCCGTTTTGCTTGCCGTTCTATTCGGGGGATGGGTGAGTGGTGCTGTCGCAGGTATCATATTATTAATCGGTCGTTCCCTAGTTCTGTTCTTTACAGACGGTACCATGCTCGGTCTCTATCTAGCCATCGCCACAATAGTTACGTTAATTGTCTTAACAGGTCTTTTACGGAAACGCATGGATAATACTCGGCCCACTTTGCTCGTATTCACTACAATCAGTATTGCCATTTTTGGAGCAGCGATTTATACCGCGCTTCCACTAAATTTGTTCTATCCCGTCTTAATCGTCTATACGTTAATGTCTTACGGGGGAGCGTGCGCCGCCTATCGATTACTGCTCGAACTACGCCGTCACTTTGAGAACGTCCAACATCAACAGCAACTGGCGCGTACAGATGCGCTCACCGGGATTGCCAATCGGCGTCTCTTGAACGAAGCCATGGCCAACTTGACGGTCGAGGCGGAAGAATACGCATTGATTTTGGTCGACATCGATCATTTCAAACGGGTGAATGACACATACGGTCACGACGTCGGAGATGATGTTTTGCGCGAGCTCGGCATGCTCCTCGTGAATGAGAGCAATGAGCGCCATTTAGTCGGTCGCTTCGGCGGCGAAGAATTTTTAATCGTCATGCCCCATGCTAATCGAGAAGAAGTATCGCAGCTTGCTGAATCTATTCGAGAAAAGGTTTCAACGTTCCCGTTCGAGACGAGTGCCGGTACGCTCCACATCACTGTTTCGCTTGGAGCTTGCCATTCGAATGATATTGAAATCGACAGTGTGTTAAAACATGCAGATGAAGCGTTATATCACGCAAAAGAGTCCGGTCGGAATCGTTTCATCCTCGCCTCTTAATGTGTCAAACTCTTCACACTTGAGCGCGTTTTCTCGCTTTACTTTCTCGAAATGAATCGTTAAACTAGGCTAGACTTTGATTCAGATCGATACATCATGATTTATTCAGAAAAGGGGAAACATCGTTCATGTCAGTTTTGTTATCTTTATTTGGAATTATGTTTATCGGCTCGTTCGCGATTGATTATAGACGTGGAAAGACACTTCAACAATCGGCAATCGGTGGGATTCGTTCGATTCAGAAAAACATGTGGATTTTCTTCCGGACCTCACTTTCGATGATGATTATCATCGGTCCTCTCTTATTGATTTCAGGTTTCGTATTCTCGGATTTGGTGACCTTTAACACGATCCCAGCATTCATCATCGCCGTTCTCAGTATCGGCTTTGCGGAACGGATTATCGGGATGACCGTGGCACCACTCATCCGCACGTTTTGGCATCAACGCGGTCGTCTTATGCCACTTTATTTAGATGCCGCTCTCTACGTATTCTTACTCTCTATTCTCGTTCTAGAGTTCTTGATGAACATCCCGGGGATTGATCTTCAGTCACCGTTCATTGCGCTATTCTATGCGTTCGCTCTCTTCTTCACGAGATACTTGTTCAGTTTGATTCGATTCACGGTTCAAAAAGGCGTAGCCTCAAATTAATTCATGACTCAATCCATGCGTGTTCGCACGTATGGATTTTTTTATTATTCTTATTGACAATGAGAATCGTTATCAACTATACTCTAGTTGTAGCTTCCCAAAAGCTTGGCGTGCACGTTCCCCAAACATATCACGTCACGTGGATTCCCCTCCACGACACTCTTTTTGAAAGCATTGCGACAACCCCCATTTGTTGCACCCATATTTGCCATAAACAAGACGAGCAGCCCACCGACGGGGCTGCTCGTCTTTTTCATGATGCGAACACTTCTTGTTCGATTTGTTTCAATTCATAGAACATGCCACGTTTCGTCATCAATTCCTCATAAGAACCGACCTCGACGATCCGTCCAGCTTCCATGACGATAATCTGATCAAACGTTTCGAGACCCGTCAAACGGTGACTGACAAGAATGAGTGTGCCCGCTCCGGCTTGCTGTAGCAATTCAGAAAAGACATGGGCCTCTGTTCCTGCATCGAGTGCCGATGTCGGTTCATCAAGCAACCAAAGAAGTCCGTTTTTAAGAAGTGCCCGTGCGATGGCGAGGCGCTGACGTTCTCCACCTGACAAGTTTGCCCCTTTCTCCAGGACCGGTTCGTCTAGCGAGAATGACAAACGGACGCGCTCAAGTGCTACGTTCATCGCTTCATCTGTGAAGTCACCGGCTAACGCCAGGTTTTCCCGTACGGTTCCGTAAAAGAAATGATTGTCTTGCAAGACAACACTTGCATGTTGCCAAATAGATGTTTGTTTGACATCGTTCATATTGTAATCATCCAACCGAATCGTGCCGTCTTCCGTCCGAACGAAAGCCATTACCAGTTGAAGTAACGTCGACTTCCCTGACCCGCTCGGTCCGACGATTACCGTCTTCGAACCGCTCGGTATGTGTAACGTTACCTCATCTATCACATCTCGATACGTGTCTGGATAGCGATAGCGAATATGATCAAATGAAATAGACGGTGCGGCCGTAAACGTCACATCATGACGTTTCGCCTCACGCTCCTCAATCGTTTCACTCGGCTCCGTCACTTCAAACAAACGATCTGCTGCTTGCTTACTGTCTGCAAAGTGACCGGGGAACACGGCCATCGGCGTCGTATTCTCAAACGCTGTGAGCGACATCATGATCAGCATTGCCAAGAACAACCCGTTCAGGTCTCCATTTACCACCTGATACGCACCGATGGCCAAGACGCCCCATGAGACGAGTAAGGAAGCGGCAACAACGAGCGCAGAATTAAAGAATTGATTCGTTGTGTCTTTCCGCTCCGCCTCCATGTAACGTTCACTGTACGAATAGACAGCTTGTTTCGTGCGATCGAGTTGGTGATGAAGTTTTAAATCCCGGTATCCGAACAACATCTCTGTCAATTGAATCGACACATCTCCGCGCAATCCACGAATCGTCTCATCGTGACGGGCGCGGATTCGTGCAAAGCCGAGCGGGATCAAGAACCCCGTGATGAGTACACCAAACAAGATCCATAGACTGACCGCAAACGAGTAAAAGGTAACAAAGAAGATGGTGCTCAAAAAGACGAGTACGAGAATGATTGGCGGATAAAACACGCGAAGAAAGTAGTTTTGAAGACTCTCGACGTCCCCAACGACGCGTGCGAGCAAATCCCCACTCCGATATTTCGCAAAGATGGACGGAACGAGCGGCTCTAACTGACGATAGAACCGGACGCGCAACTCACTCAAAATCGTAAACGTTGCTCGGTGCGATGCGAGACGTTCCCGATAACGGCTTCCTGCCCGGATGACACCGAACAGTTTAATCAAGACGACGGGTACCATCAACGCATACAGGGGCGGGACGAGCCCGGCGCGTGATACGAGATAGCCACTTGCCGCGAAGAGGGCGACCGCCGCAATTCCTGCTGCATATCCAAAGAAGATGGAGAGGAGGATGTCTTTCTTTTCGCGCATCATCCATTTTGTAATCGTCCAAAGCGAGTTCATCGGCTCACCCCTTTCTGAAGTGCAAACAACTCCGCATACTCTGGGACAGCGAGTAACACTTCATGCGTCCCTTCTGCGATTCGCTTCCCATCATCCATGAACCAAATCGTGTCTGCCTCTTTGATTGTATGCAGACGATGCGCAACCGTGATTAACGTTGCACCTTTTGACAGCTCTTCAATCGAGCGTCTGACAATCCGCTCTGTTTTCAAATCGAGACCGGTCGTCGGTTCATCAAACAATAAAATACCAGGTCGCTTAAAGAAAGCACGTGCGAGTGCAAGGCGCTGCCGTTCCCCACCGGATAGTCCAAATCCACCTTCTCCGAGTTCTGTCCAGATCCCGTTCGGCAACTGGTCAATCACCTCGGATAGTCCAGCTGCCTCGGCTGCTTCGAGTAACGCATGTTCGTCAGCCACCTCACCTAAGGCAATGTTTTCGGCGAGTGTCCCGGCGAACAGATACGGATTTTGAGAGATATATGCAATATTTCCATACCAGGTAGATTCGTCATACGTATGCAAAGGTTCACCATCTACGAGAACACGACCTGATTTCACCTGCAAAAGTCCTGAAATCACGTTGAGGACAGTCGTCTTCCCGGAACCGCTCGCACCAACTAACGCGAGGTGGGTGCCCGACGAGATGCGACCACTCAATGGCTGAAGGGAAAAGCGTCCACCAGCGTACTCAAACGATACCTCTTCAAGCTCAAGATCCGGCTTCCGTGAACCAAGCGACTTCGTCCCCCACTGAATGCGATCATCCGGGGCGTCTAATACGTCAAAGATCCGGTCTGCTGCGCCCATACTGCCACGTCCCGTATGAAAGGCGCTGCCCAGGTCTTTGATGGCCAAGTAATACTCTGGCGCCAACACAAGAATCAAGAAGCCAGAGAAGAACGTCAAGTTCTCCCAAACGACCATCTGTAGCGCGACTTCCAGTGCCACGACACCGGTACTGAGCATCGAAATGAATTCCAGCATAAGGCCAGATAAGAATGCCGTCTTTAAGACGACCATCGTCGCATCCCGAAAGTCGAGACTGCTCTTCTCAATCGCTTTCGCTTCCTGTTCGGTCCGGTTGTAGAGTTTAAGTGTCGTCAAACCCTGTAAGACATCCAAAAACTTTCCGGAAAATTGATTCATCTTCTCCATCTGTTCCTCAGATTTTTTCTGTGTCGCAATCCCAATGATAATAAAGAACAAAGGGATAAACGGTGCCGTCACCATCATGATGACACCTGAAATCCAATGTTGGCTGAAGACGACAACCAAAATCAGAAGCGGGATAATCGAGGTTTGAATCACTTGTGGCCAATATTGACTGAAGTAGGCGTCAACCTCGTCAACAGCATCCATGAACACACTGACCTTCTTCCCAGATTGTCCCGTCAAAGAGGACTCGACCGGGCTCGTGGCATAGCGATCTAGCAATTGCAGACGTAACGCCCGTTTCGCTTTTTCCGATAAACTCGCCCCGATTCGCCCGGAGACGTATCCAAAAAGTGCTCGTGCCAATAGGGCGACGACGAGCCAAAGTAACGCCGGAATGACGGCTTCAAATGATTCATCTTTTAAAAAGATTCGGTCGACAATGTCGACGATTAAATACGCTTGCGCCAAAATCGATAGTCCAATCATGACCGCAGACAATACCAGTCCAATGATGTGACCTCGCTCGGCGAACGCAAGGGCTTGCAGTCGTTTCACTGCATTCATCCTTTCTCTATTCACAATCCGATTGCTTTGTGAGATTCATCACTAATTATACAATATGCTACGTCTTGAAGCGAACGCTCCGCTCGTTCCGACATGTAAAAGACGCCCTCTCCCGAGCGGCGTCAATCGAAGTCTTGATCAAAATATTCAGGATGCCCGATCACAAGTTGGTGCGCGTCCATTCGAAGCACGTCTTCTTTGCGAAGCTTCGCTAAAATCGTAGAAACCGTCTCCCGGGAAGTTCCGGATAGACGAGATAGTTCCATCGCCGTGAACGGACAGCGGACACGTACCCCCTGCTCGTCCGGCTCCCCTAAATCTTCAATCAAAAAATGGATGGTATTGAGTACACGTTCTTTCGCGCTCGGGGTAATAATTTCTTGGACACGTCGTTCATGTAAATCTAAAATACGATTCATCTGTCCGATGATATAGAGCAACATGTTCGACTGTGTGGACACAAACCGCTCGAATCGTTCGGTCGGGATGTAGATGACTTCAATATCCGTCACCGCTTCAGCCGTATGACGGTAGTCTTCCTCCGTGAATAAACCGTTGTACGGGAAGAACTGTTTGGGTTTCACATAGTCCGCATACTGATGCGTCGCATGCTCGTTCATCCGTTCGAGTCTGATGTATCCATTCATTAAGAAATACACGCGCTCTCGCGGGTCTCCTTCCATGAATAGGAGTTGTCCTTTTCGATACGTTCGGCAATAGACGTATGGGACGAGCTGTTCAAGCGCTCGACTCGAACAGTTCGCAAACAGTGTCAACTGCCGTAAATCATCAATCGTCCACTTGTGTCGCATCTGTATTCCCTCATTTCTAGTTAAATCCCCCTACCTTAAGTATAAAATGATTTGAAATGATAACGCTTTCAAAATCCGACAGTTTTCTGACATGACAAAAGGGGGTCTCCCCCCTTATTTTAGTCCAACATCAGTTCTAATAACGCGTCTTGCAAATCTCGATCGAGTTCTAACGCATGGAGGTCAAACAGCCAGGCCTCGAGACGCGTCTTCGTCGTCGCCATCTGGTACAAACGATCTTTCAAATCGTAGGCGATTTCCGCGCGATCTAAGAATCGATAGAGACGGTCAAGTCGATGGGCGTTCTGTGTCACATCGACGGGGAGCGTCACCGTCTGCTCCTGCTTCAATTCACCAATCGGGATGTGTAACGTCTGCGTCTCAGCGTCATAGTCCCCTTCCCCGACAACGCCTCGAACAAGAACGGTCAATGTCCGATTCGCCGGAACGAGGGTCAAGTCTCCTGACATCTCGATGCGAAGCGTCCGCGCTTCCCAGTCGAGCGTGAACGTCGTTTCAAGCGAGGCACCTGTCTCATAATCCCGGCTTTCCCCGTCATCTTCGTACATCGTGAACGTGTTCGAGGCACCTGGAAAGACGAGTACTTCTAGCTCGCTCGGGTTCCCCGTCTCATTCTCATGCGGTTTATGTGGCATGAGCGGAACGATGGCACCCGCTTTGGCGAAGACTGGTTGTTCATCAAGACCACGGAATACACGAATCGACTTGTCGCCTTCGTAACGATGTCCTGTGAAGAAATCGAACCATTCTCCTTTTGGTAGCCAGACATTCGTTCCGGCGACGTGGAGCTTCCGGTCCATCGGTGTGATGATTGGGGACACAATGAGTTCACTGCCAAAATAAAATTGATTCGGTACTTGATAAGCCGCTTCGTCATCGGGATGTTCGATATACATCGGTAACACGAGTGGTAGCGCATCGGCATGGTTACGATAATTCATCGTATATAGATAAGGGATGAGTTCGTGACGTAAGCGTAAGAATCGCTTCATCGACTGTTCGGCTTCGATTCCGAAACGCCAAGGCTCTTTCCCGTTAAATGTGCTGAACGTCGAGTGGAGACGCATGATTGGACTGAACACCCCATATGCGACCCAACGCGCAGCGAGTTCATCATCTTTTTCCCCGCGATGATGCCCTCCGATGTCGTGACTCCACCACCCGTAGCCGATGTTTGTCGCTGTCGCTGTAAAATACGGCTGGAAGGCGAGCGATGCCCACGAGATGATTGTATCTCCTGAGAATCCGACCGGGTAACGGTGGCTCCCTGGTCCGGCGTAACGAGAAAAAATGAGCGGGCGTTTGCCGTCACGGGCGATATCAATGGCATGATAATGATTTAGCATCCATAACGGGTCGAGTCCTTCCATCTTCGAGGTCGACCCTTGTTGCCAGTCGATCCACCAAAAATCAACGCCGTCTGCCTCATGTGGATGGTGCATTTGTTCGAAGTACGCTTGAATGAATCGCTTGTCCGAAAAATCGAACGGGATTCGGTCCTCCGATTCCGGATCGACGCCCATAGCCTCGGCCATCGCCACGTACTGATCTTCAAACGCACGGACACCGTCCGCGGGATGCAGGTTCAACGTCACCATCATTCCCTCATCCTTTAACCAGTTGAGGAAACGTTTCGGTTCGGGAAACAAGTTTTTGTTCCACGAATAGCCCGTCCATCCACTCCCGTACTCTTCGGGGATGTCCGTCACGTGCCAGTCCATATCGATGACACTGACCGAGAACGGGACATCTTCTGACTTGAAACGGCGCATTAACGTCTTATACTCTTTTTCGTCGTATCGCCAGTACCGGCTCCACCAGTTCCCGAGCGCTTTACGAGGAAGCATCGGTGTCGGACCCGTCAACGTGTAAAAGTCTCGAAGTGCCTGTTTATAGTCATGGCCATACCCAAAGTAGTAAATATCATGAATTCCTTTTCGTCTCGGCTCGACGAAGCGATCATCCGTCATCAAAAATGAGGATGAATCATCAATGATCGCATACCCTTGTTTGGAGAGGATCCCTTCTTCTAATTCCGTCGCCCCGTCCACATGGTCGAGCGTCCGCGCCGTCCCTTTCAGCGTCCGCTCCGGACCATTGAACATGTAGCGGCTATAATACGTACTAAAGTTCCCTTTCACGTCCACATAGAGCGTGTTCGGTGCGAACGGACCTTTCGTATAATACAAATGAACATGTTCTGTGATGATTTGGAGCTCTGTCTCATCTTCAATCACTCGGAATTGTGGAACGTCAAATTCCCGATTCCACGCCACTTGGGTGGCACGGTCTTCAAAAATTCCGTCTTCCGCGTATTCCATCCGAATCAACTGACTCGTCAAAACGGTGAATCGATAACAGCTTCCTTGCACGATTGCCTCTTCCCTTGCTTTTGGTCTCATCCACGACTGATATACATGATTTTCTTCGAATAGGCGCATACACTCGAGCGATTCCGCTCTCCGTCACTTCCTTCCTGAAATTAGTGCAAACGTTTACACTGAATATGATAGCAATCTCATTTTTGGCATACAACATTCCTTCCCCTTGAATCCGGGCAGAAAACAAAAAAAGTCGCAAACGCTTCACGTCTGCGACACATTCTTATTGTTGGAGCGATGGAGCCAGGCGGACACGTGTGCCCGCTTCCCCGTCAATGGCTGCTAAAGCCTGATCGAGCGACGTGATGATGGCGACACGGTTCGTACCGGATTCGGCAAACTGAAGCGCCGCTCTTACTTTCGGCAACATACTACCTGGTGCAAACTGCCCTTCAGCGATATAGGTCTCCATCTGTTCTTTCGACGTTTCTTGAAGTGCCATCTCATCTGGCTGCCCAAAATTGACATACACATGTTCGACAGCCGTCAAAATGAGTAACACATCTGCGTTGACGAGGTCAGCCAGTTTTGCAGCCGCGAAATCTTTATCAATCACTGCCTCGATGCCGACGTATCCATCCGCTGTCTCCATAACCGGAATGCCACCGCCACCGGAAGCGACAACGATGTGCCCAGCTTCAACGAGTGTTCGAATGACGGTGTGTTCGGCGATTTTCATAGGGATCGGACTCGGGACGACACGACGATATCCCCGTCCTGCGTCTTCTTTGAAGACATAACCCGTCGTCCGTTCGAGATGAAGTGCCTCGTCTTCCGTATAAAATGGACCGATTGGCTTAGTCGGATGATGAAACGCACTATCGTTCGGATCGACAATGCTTCGTGTCACGAGCGAGGCCACATGCTGTTCAAGGCCACGTGCACGCAGTGCTTTGGTCAATGCGTTTTCAAACCAGTATCCAATCATCCCTTGCGTCATCGCACCACAGACATCAAGCGGCATCGCTGGTGTGGCTGGACTGTCTGATGCGGCTTGTTGCAACATCAGGTTTCCAACTTGCGGACCGTTCCCATGCGTGATGATGACCTCGACTCCTTCAGCGATGAGTGCAGCGAGAGATTCCGCCGTTGCCTCAACTGCCTGTATTTGTGCTTCGGCTGTTGCATCTTTGCCTTGCTGAATCGCATTCCCGCCTAAGGCGATGACCACACGTTTATTCTCCATATCCATACCCCCGATCAAATGACTGAGATATTACCCGATAGTATGCGTACGACTGCGAAGATGGCCAGTGCGGTCAACATACCGGCGACCATCCATTCCGTTTTAGTGAGTGACTTGATGCCATTTTCACGTTGTGCCTTCATGTAGAGAAGGGTTCCCGGTGCATATAAAAGTGTAGTGAGAAGTAAATAATCGATTCCAGCGGCGTAAATGAGCCATAGTCCATAAACGGAAGCGACCAATCCAATCGCTAAATCGCGTGTTTTTCGTTCACCGGAACTGTATCCGATTCCGTTCTTCGCCACTTTCACTTGGTAAAAGGCCGAGAACACGTATGGGATCAAAATCGCACTCGAAGCGAGAGAAAAGGCAAAGTTATATGCGGCATCTGAAATCAAGAATGTGAAGAGGAAGAGCTGAATCAACCCATTCGTTAGCCAAAGGGCATTGACAGGAGCTTGATTTTGATTCTCTTTCGTGAACCATTTCGGGAAGACTCCATCTTTGGCGGCAACGAATGGGATTTCTGCCGCTAACAGCGTCCAACCGAGCCATGCGCCAAGGACAGAGATGACGAGTCCCCCGTTGATGAGCATCGCACCCCACGGACCGACGGCCGACTCGAGCAAATATGCCATCGCTGGTTGCGAGGCGTTCGCTACATTTTCGGGAGTCATGAGACCGAGCGACATGATAGAAATAAGCAAATAAATGACGAGCGTTCCAAGTAGCCCAATAACGGTTGCTTTCCCGACGTCAGAACGTTTCCGTGCACGACCAGATAGCACGACGGCCCCTTCCACACCGATAAAGACCCAAAGTGTCACGAGCATCGTCGAGACGACTTGGTCACGAACACTTCCCCATGAGAAGCCGCCTTGTCCCCAAAAATCGAAGGTGAAGTTTTCGAGATTAAAGAAGAACAAGGTGATCGTAATGAATGCAAAAATTGGGACGAGCTTGGCAATTGTCGTGACGATGTTGATCATCGATGCTTCATGAACCCCACGTAAGATGAGTGTATGCACGAGCCAAAGCATAATCGATGCACCAATAATCGACGCGATATTCTGTCCCCCTTCAAAAATCGGGAAGAAATAACCGACCGAACTGAACAACAGTGTGGCATACGCCACATTCCCGAGCCAGGCAGACAACCAATATCCCCATGCCGAGTTAAACCCGACGAACGACCCAAAACCTGCCCGTGCATAGCTGTATACGCCACCATCGAGATCGGGACGACGCATCGTTAGATTTTGAAAGCTGAGACCGAGCGCGATAATCCCGATTCCTGTGATGACCCAACCGATGAGAATGGCACCCGCATTCGCACCTTGCGCCAAATCGGCAGCCAAGTTAAAAGCGCCACCGCCTATCATCGATCCGACGACAAGTGCCGTCAACGCTCCGAGACCTAACCGCTTATCATTCTTTTCAGGATGTACTCCAGCCGAACCACCTGAGTCATGCTCCACCTTCGTAGCCATTCTACTCATCCCTTTCGCTTATTTTGAAGCAGGAGGGGAAATCCCCTCCTCGTCAACGATCAAGCCATTCGCGTGTCTCCGTGAGCGTCGCCGCCATCACCGCCTTGATGGTATGCATCCGATTTTCTGCCTCATCAAATACGAACGAATGACGGCTGCGGAACACTTCGTCGGTCACTTCCATTTCCGTCAACCCATATTGCTCATGAATCGCCCGTCCGACCTCCGTTTCTAAGTCGTGGAATGCCGGAAGGCAATGTAAGAACATGATGTCCGGATTGCCACTCTTTTGAAGCATGTCCATGTTCACTTGATACGGTCGCAACAGTTCGATTCGTTCTGCGAACGCCGCTTCCTCGCCCATCGATACCCAGACATCGGTGTAAACGACGTCGGCTTGGTCCATCGCTTCCTCAATGCTCTCTGTCAAGGTGATCACAGCCCCTGTTTCAACGGCGACCGACTTCGCATAGTTCACGATCTCGTCAGATGGCCAGAGCGATTTCGGCGCACAGATTCGCATATCCATCCCAACTTTTGCACCACCAATCAACAACGTGTTTCCCATGTTGTTCCGTCCATCACCTACGTACACAAATTTAATTCCGGCAAGATCTCCTTTTTGCTCTTTCACCGTCAAAAAGTCGGCCAAGATTTGGGTTGGATGATACAAGTCGGTCAAACCGTTCCACACCGGTACGCCGGCGTCTTTTGCAAGACCTTCGACCGTCTCATGAGCGAAGCCACGGAACTGAATGCCATCAAACATGCGTCCAAGAACGATCGCGGTATCACGTACCGATTCCTTCTTCCCGAATTGAATATCATTCTTGCCTAAATATTCAGGGTGCATCCCTAAATCGATGGCAGCGACAGTGAATGCACAACGCGTCCGAGTCGATGGTTTTTCAAAGAGTAAGGCAATGTTTTTACCTTCACAAATCCGATGTGGAACACCTTGTTTTTTCTGACGTTTGAATGCAGCAGACAAATCGATCAAATAGTTGATTTCTTCACCCGAAAACTCGTTTAGCGATAAAAAATGACGACCTTTCAAATCAAAATTGAACGTTGTAGACATACTGCTTCCTCCTTATCACATTTAGATGTCTTGGCGGATAATCGGACAGCTCATGCAACGTGGACCCCCACGACCGCGCGATAGTTCACTCGACATGATTTCGATTACTTCGACGCCTTCTTTACGAAGTAACTCATTCGAGACATAGTTTCGGTCATACGTGACCACGACACCCGGCGCGATGGCGAGCGTGTTCGATCCATCATTCCACTGTTCGCGGGCTGCCGCAATCGGATCCCCACCGCCACAAGGGATCAACGTCGCCTCTTGTAAGCCGAGGACATCTTTTAACACCTTCAACAAATCCGAGTGCTGGGCAATCTGAAGTTCACCTTCCGCGTTTAGCGTGAGTTCGAAAATGTTCATCTTCCCTTCCGGTCCTTGAATGAACGGATGGATGGTAAATTTATCATGATCGACCATCGTGAAGACGGTATCAAGGTGCATGAAGGCGCGTGATTTTGGAATTTCGATGGCGATGACTTTTTTGAAGCTGTCTCCATGCTTGAGTAGGTTGAGGGCGACACGTTCGATGCCTTGCGCGGTCGTTCGTTCCGAGATGCCGATGGCGACGACTTCTTTCGACAAGACGAGTTCGTCTCCCCCTTCCATCGCAAACCGATAATCACGGTCCGACCAGATGGGAACATCATGTTTCGCAAAGCGTGGGTGATAGCGCATAATGTATTGCGTGAAGAGCGATTCACGGCGACGTGCCGGTTCTTTCATGCGGTTGATGGAGAGTCCGTGACCGATTGCAGCGGCCGGGTCTCGTGTAAAGTAGAGGTTTGGCATTGGATCCAAAAAGAAGGGGTACGTATCTTCAATCATTTCATGCAGATGTCGGCGTTTTTCTGGCTTGATTTCCGATTTCCGGATACCGGCCATCACCGTCTCAATCAACATTTCGTTATCAAAATCGAGTAAATACTCTTTTAATGTTTCGTAAGAACCGTTGATATTTGATTTGGACTCCGATAAGATATCCGCGACAAACTTTTCGCGCACACCAGGGAGTGATAACGTTTCGGCCATTAGTTTTTCGAGGTAAAGGACTTCCACACCACGATTTTGAAGCGCACTCGCAAAATAATCGTGCTCTTTTTGAATGACCGGCAAATGGGGAATATCATCGAACAAGAGGCGCTCTAAATATTCTGGAGTAAGGTTCTCTAACTCCCGGCCCGGTCGCTTCAGTAATACCGTTTTTAATTCTCCAATTTCTGAATACACATGAATCGGATGTTTCAGCGTCGTATCTTGTGAAATCGGTTGATTCGTCATTGAGATCATCTCGCTTCCTCCTTGTGATTCGGGTGTGTGACTACCCTTACCTTATCACTTTACCAAATTTGCGAATGTCTAATCCGACAGTTCATCTGTTGTCGATTCCGCATTGATATGAATAAATGTTCACTCATGTGAATGAACAAACAATGCTCTAGAAATCAGGACGATGGCAAAGGGAAATAAGATGTATGGCTGATGTATAGCATCGCCCTAAAAAATGTAGAAAACTTTTTTTATTCACCGTAAATGAAATTGAAAATGTGAGAGATCAGGATGTGAGCATATGAAAATTGAAGAAACGGAATACAACGAACATGAAGCAGCGCTTCGTACATTGATTCAAAAGGGAGACCCGGTCGATTTTCAAGACCTCTTTCTCTCCCTCCACCCGGGTGAACAGGCGGATCATTTTATCGAACTGAATCAACATGAGCGGTCGTTCGTGTATCGAACCATCTCCCCTGAGGTATTCACCGATCTATTTGAAAAACTGACGTTAGAAGAGCAATGTACATTCATCCAAGAAACACCCCAACCGTATGCCGTCCGAATCTTGAATGAAATGTATTCGGACAACGCGGCCGACTTGATGCGGGAACTACCCGATGCGTTCATGGACACGCTATTTGAGCAGATGGATGATATCGAGGAACAAGAAGTCAAAGACTTGATGCAATATCCGGAGGAAACGGCTGGATCGCTCATGACGACCGAGTTCGTCGTCCTTCAAGCTGATAAGACGGTCGGACTGACCCTTGAAGAGTTGCGTGAACTCGGACCAGATGCCGAAACGATTTATTACCTATATGTGGTCGACCAAGCGCACCAACTGGTTGGTGTTGTCTCCTTACGTGATTTGATTGTCGCACCGCTCGAGGCGAAAATTGAAGACATCATGGGGTTCCGCGTCATTTCGGCAAACGTCATGACCGACCAGGAAGACTTGGCCAGGATTGTCCAGAAGTACGATTTGTTGGCCCTTCCCGTTATCGATGATCAGCAAAAGCTACTTGGCATCATCACGGTCGATGATGTATTAGACGTCATCGAGCGCGAAACGACAGAAGACTTTGAAGAACTCTCCGCGACGAAAGGTTCGTCTGATATCAACATGAGTCCGCTTGAAGCAGCGAAAAAACGTGCCCCTTGGATTGTCAGCCTCATGTTTCTCGGCATGATTACAGCTTCGACGATTGGCGGTTTCGAAGACACCCTTGAGACGATTGTGCTACTCGCCGTCTTCATGCCACTTGTCATGGGCTCTGCCGGGAACGCAGCCACGCAATCACTCGTCGTCGCTGTGCGCTCAATTGCACTCGGGACCATCAATCGAAAGAACGTTATGAAGATGATTCGACGCGAACTCGGAACCGGCATCATCTTAGGGATTGCGTGTATGATTGTCATTTTTGGCGTCATCACGCTGCTATACGACAATATGCTGATCGGCTTCATTGTCGGGGTTTCTATCTTCGCCGCACTCAGTGTCGCCACGATGATTGGAACGATTGTCCCGCTTCTCATCAATCGCCTGAAGTTAGACCCCGCTGTTGCCTCTGGACCGTTTATCACGACGCTGATGGACAACCTCGGTCTCATCATCTACTTCACGGTCGCGACGTCCATGCTCCAGTTTTTATGACATTTGAAAAAAATCCGATTATAAAAGCGGTGCTGATGTTGTCAGCGCCGCTTTTACTCGTCATGTTGTTGAGACTCCTCAAACAAACGCACTTCATTTTCATTAAAAGCCCTGATTTCCTCATCCGTCATCACTTCGTTTCTTTCTTCCACATAAGGATTGTCTTTCAATGATGTCTCTAGCTTGCTCAAGTCAGCACTGAGCCCGCTTTCTTGATAAAGGTTAGGTTTTCCTACCGAAGTCAGTGTCCCCGTCCGATTCACTTTGAAATGTCCCAGTTGTAGACCGACAATCCGATATGCATTCTCCATCACGGGTCCTTCATATCTTTGTAAATACAGCAAAACGGTCTCGTCTCGTTTGACGAGCGGGTCTTCTTCCATATCATTTTGTAAAAGGGTGATCGTATCGGCTGACTTCAGTTGACCATTCACGTCTCGATAGACACGCTGCACTTGAATGTGTGATTCAAAGAATGTGACCGATTGATGTGTAAACGGTTTGGGAGCACTGCTCACTTTGCCGACGATGACAATCGGCGAGCTTGTAGCTAAATCGTCTATGTGTCGGAAGCTTTCGGTCACAGCCAAATCACTCGTGTTTTCTTCTTTCAGCATTTCGCTAAACATGATATAACCTGCTATCACTACAACAGATAACATTCCAATCATCCACTTCTTCACGAGGTCCCTCCCATCGGTCCATCCATCCTCATCGATTTTCTACTCTCGTACGACAAGTACGCAATCGTCCCCACGTTCATGGTTTCTGTATGATTCGATCAAAACAATAGGACTACCTTCTTATAATTTAGGGTATTTCCTACAAATACATATAAAACATAAGTAAGGAATGAGGGGATTTTATGACGCTTCAACAAGTACTCTACATACTCGTGACTGGCGCTTTGTTCATGGCGCTCGTCGCTTACGTCTCGTATCGAATGACGAAAGGAAAAGTCGAAAGCGCCGACGATTACTTCTTGGCCGGTCGCGGATTAACAGGCGTCTTCATTGCAGGATCGCTCCTGTTGACCAATCTGTCAGCGGAACAATTGATTGGGTTGAACGGTCAATCGTTCGCCGGCAACATGTCAGCGATGGCATGGGAAGTGACGGCCGGTATCGCTGCCATCATCATGGCGCTCTTTTTGTTGCCACGTTTTCTTGGCATCGGAATTTCGACCATTCCTGAATTTTTAAGTCAACGCTATGACGAGGACGTTCGTCGATTGACTGTCTTGTTAT
Source organism: Exiguobacterium sp. 8H (assembly GCF_902506255.1). Lineage (GTDB taxonomy): Bacteria > Bacillota > Bacilli > Exiguobacteriales > Exiguobacteriaceae > Exiguobacterium > Exiguobacterium profundum. Next base: position 1,955,294 of record NZ_LR733429.1, read on the forward strand.
TTCTACTCGGCTATATGTGCGTGACGATTCCATCGATGCTGTACTCGGGTGGATTAGCCGTCCTGCAACTGTTCGATGTGCCGGCCCTTCTCGGCATCAGCTTTGAGCAGTCCCTTTGGCTCGTCGTTTGGTTCATTGGGATTATCGGGGCGATTTATGCCATCTTCGGAGGTCTTCGTGCCGTTGCCGTATCGGACACGTTGAACGGGATCGGACTCATCATCATTGGATTCCTCGTTCCGACACTAGGCTTTCTCGCACTAGGGGACGGGAATCTGTTAGATGGGATGAAGACGATTGCGACGACGAATCCCGAAAAGTTGAACGCCATCGGCTCAGCCAACGACTCAGTCCCGTTCCTATCCATTTTTACCGGAATGATTTTTGCGAACTTGTTCTACTGGGCACTGAATCAATACGTGATTCAACGGGCCCTCGGTGCAAAAAACTTAGCGGAAGGACAAAAAGGCGTTCTCTTTACCGGCTACTTGAAATTACTCGTTCCAATCTTCATGTTGTTACCTGGCGTCATCGCGTTTCACTTGTACGGGTCGAACGTCGAGAAGGCAGACCTCGCTTATCCGAGTTTGATTGCCGAGCTGTTACCGATGTGGCTCATGGGCTTTTTCCTCGCCGTCTTGCTCGGTGCCGTATTCAGCTCGTTCAACTCGCTCTTGAATAGTATCGCGACGCTCTTCGTACTCGACATTTACAAACCGAAGTTTAAACCGGATGCTTCTGACCAAGATTTGATTCGCGTCAGCAAATGGTTCGGGACGTTCGTTGCACTCGTCTCGTTCTTTGTCGCCCCGAATCTTATGTATGCACCAGATGGCTTGTGGGACTTGATTCGTCGCTTCACCGGTTTCTTCAACATCCCGATTCTCGTCATCGTTTTAATCGGGATGCTTGTTAAACGTGTGCCGCCAATCGCCGCGAAGACCGTCGTCTTTTTCCACGTCATCGCCTACTATTTCCTCGTATGGGGGACGAAACAATGGTTTGGCGTCGAAATCGGTATCAACTTTATCCATATTTACGGAATCCTTTTCGTCATCGAAACGGGGATCATGCTTGTCTTTGCGCGTGTACGGCCGATGCTTCAAGCGAATCCGATCCGAATCGAACTAGGGCGAGTCAAACCATGGCGTCATTCCCTTTCGACATCCATTTTGCTCGTCGCTTCGATGATTTTCGTTTACCTTGTCTTCTCACCGATCGGACTCGCTTATGCGAACAGCATCGTTTCCGGATGGTTTGCTCCACTGACAGTGGGACTTGTCGTCATAACGTCCGGGCTCATCTGGGCATCTTACCGCTATGGTATTTCTCGTTATGAACGCTATCTAAACAATTTGGGTGAAGAGCCGTCCGATGTAGAAGAACAAAGTAGCTAAACCAATAGACCTCCTTGAACTTACACGTCAAGGAGGTCTACTTTTTGTTGTCGCTTCCGTTCATACATGGCATCGTCCGCACGTTGCCAAAGCGCCTCAATCGTTTCCGGACGAGACGCCCACGCCAACCCGATGGCAACAGAAATCGATTCTTGTTCACAAGTCGCTTCGATTTGACGAACCATTCGTTCACATGCGTCCTCAGGCATCATCTCTAGAAACAAGACGAACTCATCTCCCCCTAACCGATATACGGAGGATTCGATGTCTTGTAGGATTGTGCCGACTCGTTGCAACAAATGGTCACCAGCAGAATGTCCTTCTTCGTCGTTCACGACTTTTAAATCGTTCACATCCAGCACGATGATGCCGACATCACACGCATTTTCAGCTTGAGCAATCGTTTCTTCAAATGCTCGACGATTGAAGACACCGGTCAAGCTATCGTGGCGACTTTCGTACATGAGACGTTCACGCTCGGTCATGGCTGCTTCGATGTTCCGAATCACACCTTGAACCGCTACGATTTCACCATTCTCATAGATTGGCGTCGTATATTCCTCGAACCATACGTAAGCGCCGTCATTCGTGCGCCATCGTTGAAGAATCGCTTCTTCATAATTGACGCGTCCCGCCACTTTATCGAGTAATAGTCGCCGATCGTCCGGGTGGATTCTCCGAAAGCATTCTTGTGCATCTGAATAACTTTGCATCACCGTCCCGTCTCCGAGATATAAATCTAAAGAAGGACTGATGTATCGGAAACGCCACGTCGGTTTCGTTTCAAAAATGTAAATGACATCTTTCGTTTGATTCCCGAAATGCATAAACGAAAGAGACTGTGAATGTGGCTGTGGACGTTTGTATAGCCACAAGGCAATTAAAAATCCAACGAGTATCCCCCAGAAGAATAACGTCATTGAATCCACTTCCTCTCTGTTCGCCCATATCGTACCACGTTCGAGGTCAGACACCTGTCTCAATTCCTGTTATTTGGTAAATGTTTTTTTGAAAATTGAGTAAATTTTAGAGAGATTGTGATGGACATGATATAGTCGAATTATTGAATCACTCAATACATGGAGGTTTCTCATGCCACATTTCACACATCCATCGATTGACGAGACATTTTCGGGTGTCTATTTGCTCACCAATCGAAACGGATCAATCCACCAGTCTTACGGCTATGCGAATCGCTCAGAACAGATTCAACATGACGTGATGACACGGTTCGGAATTGCGTCCGGTTGCAAGCTGTTTACAGCAATCGCGATTTGCCAGTTAGTCGAGCAAGGGAAACTATCCTTTTCCACCTCGCTTGACTCATTTCAAACATTTGCCTTGCCTCATCTGTCACCAAACGTCACCGTACATCAGTTGTTGACGCACACATCAGGAATCCCTGACTATTTTGATGAATCCGTCTCTGATGACTTTGAAGCGCTATGGCGTGATATCCCGATGTATCGGCTTCAACAGTTACGTGATTTTTTACCGTTGTTTCAACAAAAATCTATGAAAGACGAACCGGGTTCTCGATTCTCCTACAATAATGCAGGATATATTCTGTTAGGGTTGATTGTAGAAGATGTGACCGGGCAATCTTTCACCGACTATGTCGAACAATCGATTTTTCATCCTGCTGGTATGATTGATTCTGGATACTTTTCACTCGATGCCTTGCCTTCTAGAACAGCACTCGGTTATATTGACCACTCGGACGGCACATGGCGTACAAACCAATATGCGATTCCAATCAAAGGAGGAGCAGATGGTGGTGCGTATGTGACAGTTCAAGACATGACTCAATTTTGGAAAGCGCTGTTTTCACATCAGCTTCTTGATACCGCTTCTACGTCGCTTCTTTTGACACCACACGTGACGGTTAATGACCGCGGCGGGAGTTATGGATACGGACTTTGGATTCAACATCACGCATCGGGAGATGTCTATAAATATCACGTGATGGGCTATGACCCTGGTGTCAGTTTCCATTCTAGTTATTATCCAGAAATCGATACCATCTCGGTCATTTGTTCAAATCAATCAGATGGGGCGTTCGACGTCATGAAACAGATTGAAATGCAGATTGGAGAACGGATTGAATGAACATTCGTACTTATATGGAATCAGACTTTGACTCGATTCAACAACTTAATCGTGATGAAGATTGGAGCCAATTGGTAGAACGTGACGCGTTGACCCGTGAGGCATGGCGTCAATCAAACGTCACCTATGTGATGGAGTCTGAAAATGGAAAGATTGTCGCTTATTTGCGCGGATTGACTGATACGACAGTCAGTTTGTATGTTTGTGAACTGTTGGTCGCTTCTACATATCGTAGACGTGGTCTTGGCGAACAGTTACTCCAACACGTCCATACACTTTATCCAGACACACGGCTTGAGATGCTCGCAAGTCAAAATTCCCACACATATTACGAGAAATTACGGTTTCGTCCGTTCTATGGTTTTCGGAAAACGATTCACGAATAGGAGGAATGTATATGAAACTTGCTCTCATCACAGGCGCATCGCGTGGTCTCGGCCGTTCCATCGCTCAGGAACTACAAGCTAGAGATTACGAGGTGGTCGGGCTCTCTCGCTCACAGGCGGAAGACGTTACGTATCAGCAACGATCAGTCGACCTATCAAACGTCTCGGGGATTGATGCAGTCATTCGGGAGATCACACCATTTCTAGAGCGGGCTGATTCGGTTTTGCTCGTTCAAAATGCAGCATGGATTGAACCGATTCATCGTGTCGGACAATTAGATGGTGAGAAAGTGACCGCTCATGTCCATGCTAACTTGCTTGCGCCGATGCTATTGGCGAATGCGGTCCTCGCTTTCGGTAAGCCGACCGAGTTGATTCATGTGACCTCTGGCGCGGCCAAACGTCCGATCTCAGGTTGGAGCGCATATTGTGGCACGAAAGCAGGACTCGATCATTTCACGGAGACGCTTGCACTAGAGCTAGAAGGAACCTCACATCGTGCAGCTCTATTCAATCCAGGTGTGATGGATACGTCGATGCAGGCGGAGATTCGTTCTTCCTCGAAAGAGGCGTTCGCTGACCTTGAACAATTCCGTGCATACGAAACAGAAGGACGACTCCGTTCTCCTGAAACGGTCGCTCGTATATTTGCTGAACAGTTGATTGACCGTCCTCTAGAAAATGGCAAGACCTATTCGATTTACGACTTGATTAAATAATTTACCGGGTCAAAAAAAGAAACACCCTTCTCTCGTCAAACCGTCTACACTACATGCATAGATACGTGAAAGGGTGAATTTTATGAAAACCATTGCTGGAGGATTACTGCTATTTGGACTGTTTAGCCTCACAATGTCGTTCACAATGATTGGTGATACCGCTGTCGTCGGGGCGATGGTGAGTGGTGTTTCAATTTTATGTAGTGTCGGATTATTATTTGGGGCGACTGAACTCAGTCGAATCCGTCACGACCTGCTCCACGACAAAAAAACGTCTTTCCCATCTGAATGAGGGAAAGACGTTTTTGATTCAATCTTCTTCGTATTCCTCTAATAAATCATCAACATCATATTCTTCGAAGTCGTCTTCATCGATAAAGATATCGCGATCGTTCACGACGTGAATCGGACCATTGGCCACATCGATTCGAATCGTCCACGCCCAAGGAATGCGTAATCGGTTATAAACACCTGTCCAGAACTCCATTGACTCTTGCTCATACTGTTCAAATTCTGTCAGAAGTTCTTTGAACGACACGCCTGTTAACTGGAAGTTTGAATCTTGGAGCCGTTGGAGCGCATGATGCTTCGCTTCTAATTCGGCCGCTCGAACCATTTCCTCAGCTGTCGCCATCTCCAGGATCGTCCCGTCTGGTGGGAGAATATCGTATACGTTGAACAATTCGCCTTCTTCTACTTCTACATCGTCAAACTCATAGTCATCGTGCCGCATACTACATTCCTCCTTACGCAATTTGAATCCCCTTTATTGTACCACTCTCTACCCGTTTCCCCCTAAAGATTCGTGCATATATTTCATTTTGCCAGGGAAAGACTGTTAGAGTGAGGACATCTATAGGAAAAGAGGTTAAGCAGATGAATGAATCATTCCAAGCACTCGTGCTAGACCAACACGAGGAACGCCTTCATGCCGAAGTAAAAGAAGTGAACGCCGACGTCCTTCCGAAAGAAGAGGATGGAAACGTCTTAGTCGAAGTCCACTATTCCGCATTGAATTATAAAGACGCGCTCGGATTGACGACTTCAGGAAAAATCGTCAATCGCTATCCGTTCATTCCGGGATGCGAATTCGTTGGAACTGTCGTCGAATCAGACCACCTCGACATCAAAGTTGGCGATGAGGTGATTGCCACTGGTTTCGGGATTGGGGAACGGCATTTCGGTGGATTTAGCCAGTATGCGCAAGTACCGGGGAAATGGCTCGTGAAGTTACCTAAAGGAATGAGCATGCGAGATGCAATCGCCATCGGAACACCAGGACTCACCGCCATGCTTTCCATTGATGCACTCGAACACGCTGGTGTGCGTCCAGGCGAAGAAGTGCTCGTCACAGGAGCGACAGGTGGTGTCGGAAGCTTCGCGATTACGTTGCTTCGTCGCCTCGGCTACCATGTCGTCGCCTCCACTGGTAAAACAGATTCACCATACTTACGCTCACTCGGTGTCGAGACGATCATCGATCGAAGCGAATTAGAAGGACCTGCCCGTCCCCTTGCCAAGCAACGCTTCGATGCCGCTATCGATTCGGTCGGTGGAAATACACTCGCCAACATCTTGAGCCAGATACGATATGAAGGTGCTGTCGCCGCATGCGGTCTCGTCGGAGGCGCCGAGTTGCCGACGAGCGTTTATCCGTTTATTTTACGCGGCGTGAAGCTCATCGGCATCGATTCGGTCATGCAACCCATGGTTCGTCGTACGAACGCATGGGAACGCCTCGAAGAACTCATCGATCCGAAAGTTCTCAACGAGATGATCCATGAGATTCCGTTACACGACGTCCCTCGTCACGCCGAGGCGATGATGCGTGGCGAATTGAGCGGTCGTACCGTCGTCCGCCTTCGCTAAGCACATGAAAAGAGGCTGAATCACTCACGATTCAGCCTTTTTCCTCTCTGTTCTCCATGGTGTGAAATCAGATGGTGAATCCGGCAGGTGCGTCTTTCACGACGACGAGCACTTTCCCTTGATCTAACTTTTCTTCGAGACGCTCTGATTCTTCTTTTGTGAAGCCGAGCTCCTGAAAATCGGCTCGCAGTTCATCTCCTTTTTTGCGGAACACGTTTTTGGCAGCTGTCCCCAAACCGACGTCACTTGCTGAGACGGTGTTCGCATCGGCATTGTCCGCGACACGCTTACTTCGATCATCGTCATGTGTGATGACGTAGATGTTAGATTCATCAATCCCATTTGTTTTCATCGATTGAACGGCGGTAACGACTTCTTCATCATTTGTAAATTCTTTGTACAAAACTGACATGTCTATTCTCCTCCTTCAATTCTACTACATTATTAGTTATTACCTTCCTTCCTGTTCTTCACACATTAAAAAACGATGACAAACGTCATCGTTTTGTTAAACGGCAGGTTCCTGCCCTTTTCGCTTTTTCAATTCTTCTAATAAAATGTTCGATTCATTGAATGGAATCGACTGGCGACCAATCCGTTCGATGTGGTCATGTCCTTTCCCGACGACCACGACACGCTTTCCTTCTAACGCTTGCGTGGCCGCATGGCGCAGGGCTTCTTCCCTTGCTTCAAACGTCACATACTTCACATCCGGTTGGATTCCTTTTACTAAGTCACGAATGATTTGTTTCGGGTCTTCCATGCGGATATCATGTACGGTGACAATCACCTCGTTTGAATAGCGGCTTGCGATTCGTCCCATATCTTGACGTTTCGTGGGATCTCGGTCTCCTGCCGCACTTAACACGACGACAAGTGCACGGTCGTCTTGTTGCAATGTAGACAAACATTTCTCTAGCCCGTCTGGTGTATGAGCATAGTCGATATATATCTCGGCATCCTCTGTAGCTAAACGTTCTAACCGCCCTTTTGGCAAGGTGAGTCCTGGAACATTTGAAACGATGGTCCGTAGCGCCATATCCGAAGTCGACACAAGTCCAATGGCCGCCGCTAAGTTCGCTGCGTTGAACGCCCCCATGAATCGGACGGGCACTTCGAGCTTGAACTCCTTCATACTGACGAGTACCGTTTCTTCACGCCAAATCACTTGGATGTCCGCCTCGATGTCCTCTTTTGTACTATACATAATGGCTTGACATGTCGGCGCAAACTCAGCCATGACATGACTAGCCGGATCTTCCGCATTTAACACAATCGCCTCACCATTCGTCACTTCCACCTGTTCAAACAATCGCGCTTTGGCCCGGGCATACTCATCCATCGAACGATGATAGTCTAAATGATCATGCGTCAAATTCGTAAACGCAGCAGCATGAAAGTGTATTCCCGCTACGCGACCTTCCATTAAGGCATGCGATGATACCTCGAGTACGCAATCCGTGACGCCTGCATCGACCATCTCTGCTAAGATGCGATGTAAGACGACGGCTTCTGGTGTCGTATTGGCTGTCTCAACCGTTTGATTATGAAAACGCGCGCCAATCGTACTAACGATTCCGGCACGACGTCCTGAAAGACGCAACAAATCATAAGTCAGTGTCGCCGTCGTAGTTTTTCCATTCGTTCCTGTCACACCGTATATACGCATCCGATGAGAGGGGTGGTCATAAAATACACTCGCAACCGCTCCTGCCGTCTGTTTCGTATCGGCAACAACCACATTCGGTACATCGAGATCGAGTGGATATTCTGAGATGACCGCACTCGCACCGTTGGCGACGGCGTCCTCCGCGAACTTATGACCGTCAACCGTATAGCCGCGAATGCAAATAAAGACATTCCCTGAACTGACCTTCCTGGAATCGGTTTCGACTCCGGTCACCCATGGATCAAAAATGTCATCCATCTCATTTTGTAAAATGGCGGATAAACGTTTCGTTCTCATGCTGTGTACGTCCTTTCTCATGGGTGTCGCTAGGTTCATAAAACCTTATCGTCATGTTACTAGATTTTAACGGCAATTGAGATGACAAATATATTACTTCCCGTTTTCAAAGAAAAGCAATCACTTCACAAAAAAAACCTAGACGTTTCACTCACGTACTAGGTTCCTCCATTTTGAATGCTAAATTGTGCTTTAGTAGCTCCGCCTCAAGGACAAAAAGGGCATTCGGTCCGATTCCGTGCCAACTCGCAACCTCACGGCGTGTATAGGGACACAATTCATGCAAAGACTCGATTCCTTTAGCGACTAGTGCCCTTTTAGCTGGCGCTGCTAACGTTGGTAAGGCAATCATCCAATCTCCGCCTTTCGCTTTCTAAATCGTTCGTTGATGGGAAGACAGGCAAGAACTTGCTCGATTCGAAACGTTCGTCTCGCTTGTTTATTCAAATCCCATGCCACAACGTACTCCCCTTGCACTTTAATCAGTTTGACCCGCCGCTCTGAAAATGTCCCATGTCGATCGACATACACCATTTCTGTGACTTGTCCCGAACGCATCCATCGTAACAATTCTTCTCTCATCCTGTTTTCCCTCCTTTATTTCCATTATACAGAACATTTGTTCCCATTTCTATTGATAAGCTGTTCGCTGATTCAAATTTCGATTATGATGAAGGAAATCAAATGAGAGAGGAAAAAACCGATGACTTATGTATTATTACTGATCTTGGCTGCCTTTTTATTCGGGGCAATGATTTTCGCTGCACTCGCGTTACCAAACCTTCGCAACATTTTATTCAATCGTGGCAGTTTGTTCAATCAACAGAGTGAAACCGTCACTTGTCCGAAGTGTAAAACATCATTCAAACGCGCGCCGGGAGACGCACAAACTTGTCCGAATTGTTATCACACGTTTTGAATCGTTGAGGGGCATGCATATTCGACCGCTATTCTTCATATTCCTTGGTTTAAATGGGAGCAAATGAGTGAAAGAACAGAGAGGATGCTTTATCTGAGTAAAGTTCCTGATTCTTTTATCGTTGAAACCTTCATTCCATACGAAAGGAGTTGCATATGCTTCCTACACTCGATGAACGCCTGGTCGATCAAATTCGTCTTAAAAATCGCCAAGCCTTAGAACATTTATACTCACGCTATGAAAAACTACTTTATCGATATGCGCTTCATCTGAATGACCATCCTGCAACTGCAGAGGCGGCCTTGACCGATTTATTTTGTCGGATTTGGCAACAACGTCTTCACTTCAACCCACATTCCGAAACGATTCGTGCGACCCTCATCCGTTCATTAGAGGAAATCATGCACTATATGAAAGAGGACAAATCAGATTCCAATACTTCTAAAATCCCTTCTGCATAAGGTTTTGTTGTCATCTCCGGATACATCTGTTTTGCCTGTTCGGTCGCATTGCTCACTAAATAGCCTTTTCCTACATGCGCTAACATCCCAAGGTCATTCCCACTGTCGCCGAACGCATATGTTTCTTTGCGTAAGAAGGAAACAGTGGTGCATACATATCGAACACTGGATTCTTTTCCGGCATGGATTGGATAAAAATCAATATCCCATGCATCCATCGGATCACCCGCTTGCGGATTGCATTGGCTGATGTTGACAGCAATACCTTCTTTATCAGCTAGCATGCGAAGCGTTTCGCTCCAAGACCCGATTTGGTCACGGATGTAATAGCTACGGATCCAAGGACTCGTCCCAAAACCCGGTTGCGCTTCTAGTTCAATCCGCATCTGTTCAAACTGTGACGCAACACGTTCCACACGAGATATAAAATCATTCGGGAATAGCGCTTGATAGGATTCTTCTAAAGAAAACGTTCCGTCTACGTCAATATGATACAATTCCGTACCTAAACTTGAAGCGATACGGTGAGGCCAAAAGCGAAGGTTTGCCTGTTCAACTTTTTCACGTAGCGATTTGAGTGAACTACCTGTCACCCACATCGTTGACAATCGATGGGAATATTGTTCCAAAAAATCTTCGAGCCGACGAACGGATGCCAATTGTTCCGGTGTACATGCATGAGGAAAGTAGGTCTCATCAAAATCAAAACATATGAGGATGTGTCCCTCATTCGTAAATCGCTTCATGATATCGTCTCCTTATCGTTTTCTCTTCCTCCTATAGTACAATGAAACAAAGGAGGCATCTTATGATTTCACGAATCTCTCGAGCTTATTGCCAAATGAGTAGCTTGATTACCGGATTTTTTATTGTATTTGCTTTTCTTTTTGGCATTCGCACATACTTCTTATGGACGACGATGAGCTCTCCCTTAACTGCGATTGGCTTGATGCTGATGACGGCGATTGGACTAAGCTTCATCACGTACCAGCTTTCAGAGAAATTAAGATTATTCATCTATTCGAAGCTTCCGGATCAAGCAGTGACATGTTCAATAAATAGTCACACAAAATAGGCATCCATTTTTCGATTTTATACGTTAGATCAATACAAGGGACATCCCTTCTGCGCAAAGGAGTATGTTATGACTGACTTAGAGTTATATGAGCGTGTCAGGCAAAAGGACAAAGAAGCGCTCGAAATATTGTATGATCGATACGAACGCATTTTATACGCATTTGTCCTACAACTGACAAAAGATCGTGATTTGGCCGAAGAAGCCATGCAAGAAGTATTCATCAAGCTTTGGCGTGGCGGAGGCGTTTACGATGAGTCAAAAGGAAAATTTCGTTCTTGGCTCTTCACAATGAGCCGTCATGTGGCCATTGATTTAATTCGGAAGCGTAAACCGGATTTACAATTAGATGAATCTTACGCTGAGGCCATCCCTTCCGACTCACCGTCCGTCGAGAAAGAAGTCGAGTGGCAAGAAGAGCGCGCCCAAATCGAGACAGCCATGGCCACATTACCAGCCGAACAACAGCAGGTCGTTCGACTCATGTATTTTCAAGGATTGAGCCAGCAAAAAATTGCTGATGCATGCGGCATCCCGCTCGGAACGGTAAAAGGAAGGATTCGACTGGCGCTAAGGCAACTGAGGAAACAGTTATCCCATGAATTCATCGGAAAGGAGGTAGAACAATGAACGCATGCGACCAATTGATTGACTACTTCAACCAACATTTAACGGAAGAAGAACGAATGAAATTTGAACAACATCTGGCAACGTGTAAAGACTGTCAAGAAGAGCTCGAACAACTTGAAGCTCTTGTCGGTGGCGTCGCGTTCTTGTCTACTCCGACTGAGCCACCCCGAGGCATGAAAGCGCGTGTCCTCGATCGTGTATTCGAAGAAGAAGACAATGAACCCGTCATAACAACCGACACTTCTGCATCAGTTCCACCGGTGACACCGTTCAAACAGAAGAAGAAACGGAACGTACCGGTCTGGGGAACGGTCGCTTTAGCAGCGGCACTCCTCCTCTCCTTGATCGGGAATGGATATTTGCTTACCAATCAGCCTGATGCCCCTGCCATCGCGTTAACCGAAACGATTCCACTCGACGGCGAATCGGAAGGGACCGCTTACCTTGCAGAGCAGGACGGTGCGACACAACTGATCGTCCAAACGAATGGTCTAGCCTCACTCGATGCCAATGAGGTATATCAAGTATGGCTATTAAAAGATGGTGCCCCGATTCCGACCGGCGCTTTTGTCACCGATGACAAAGGGAACGGGACGGTTATCTACACGCTCGACTCAGATGAAGTCGACGTCGACTGGGATACCGTCGCCGTCACAAAAGAACCGAATCGTGGCAATGAAACGCCACAAGGTGAAATCGTCTTAAGTGCTAGTCTTTAATTCCTGAACCGGACACATCCGCTGTCCGGTTTTTTGTTATGATGAACCAAAGGAGTGAATGGGATGCAAAAACCAAAAATCGGTATTGTCGGACTTGGAAATATCGCTCAAAAAGCGTATTTACCCATCCTTTCGATTCATCCCCGAATCGAGGTAGTCGGTGCCTTTTCCCCGAACACATCTAAGCGAGACATGATTTGCCAAACGTATCGAATGATCTCTTTCGACACGTTGAATGAACTCGCCTCATCCATCGATGCAGCGTTCGTACATAGTTCAACGGAAACTCATTATGACATCGTATCGTATTTATTAGAACACGGCGTCGATGTTTATGTTGATAAGCCCCTCGCCGCAACAATCGAGGAAGCGGAGCAGCTCGTCATTCAAGCCGAACGTCTTGGGCGTAAATTGATGGTCGGGTTCAATCGACGTTTCGCTCCGATGTATATGCGTCTACAAAACGAGTCCTCTGCTCACATGATTGATGTGGTAAAACATCGCGAGAATGACGTCGGCCCTAAGGATGCGACCTTCACCTTACTCGATGATTACTTACATGTCATTGATACGCTACGTTTCCTCGCTGGTAATAAGCTAACACTCGTCTCGGGTCACGTCGAAGTCAATGACAAGCATGAGCTTCGATTCGCCCGCCACGTGTGGCAAGATGAGCACGGAATGCACACGACATCGATGCACCGTTCAGCAGGAGTGAACCATGAGCACGTCTCGATCGTACGGGATGGCGAACGATTGTCTGTCGAAGAGATGGTCACGCTACATCGTTTCAAGCAAGGTCGGCATGAGGTCGAAACGTTCGGGTCGTGGGACACGACACTCACGCAACGTGGTTTCCAGGGCGTGATTGACCACTTCATTTCCGCACTCATCGATGATACAGCGATTTCAACAGACGGTCGTGTTGCCCTTGAGACACAACGACTTGTCACAAATCTAATCAAGTGAAGGAGGGCTATATATGGATTTCTTTTTCTACATCATGGTTATGGTGATTGTCGTCTCGTCAGTCGGTGCCAATACGATTATCAAAACGAGAGAAGCACGTGTCGAAGAACGACGATTGAAGATCGAAGAAGAGAAACTCGCGATCCAACGGCTTGAACTCGAGATGAAGCGCGAACAAGACAAACTCGACCATCATGGATTTTAATCAAAAGCGGTCACCCTCCAAAATGAGGGCGACCGCTTTGCCATTACAGATGACGATTTGAAATCGGCAGTTGTTCTCTTCGTTCCGCGAGCGTCGACCACGTCACAGCCGTCATGATACAACCGGCACCGATAAAGAAGTTAAGATGGAGCGTTTCGTTCAAAACGAGCCACCCGAGCGTCCCGCCAACCAAGGGTTGAAAGAAGAAAAAGAGTGACCCGACACTCGCATCCATTAACTCGAGTCCTTTGTTCCAGAAGAAAAACGCTCCTGCCGTCGATACGACACCGATATAGAGAACACTAAGCCAAAGGACGCCATTTAACTTTGGCCAACCTGCTTGCATGACCTCTATACTCATCAAAGGCGTCATCAATAACCAGGCGACTCCAATCGCAAATGTCGTGAGCGTCAAGGTCGACAACGTCTGTGTGCCGATTTTTACATAAATCGACATGAGCGCCCACGTCACGGCAGCTAGAACAAGTATGAAACTGCCTACTCGATACGTCCCTTCCCCTTCCCAACCAACCACGATGAGAACACCGACCGTTGCCAATCCAAGTGCTCCAATCTTGACAGGAGTCAGTCGTTCCTTCAATAGGATTCGGGCAAATAACACCATGAAAGCTGGCGTCGCTGCGGTCACAAGGGACCCGGTATGTGCATCCGATAGCTTCGTTCCGATAAATTGAAACGAAATCGAGGCAACGTATCCGATGACACCGACAAGTCCGATCCATTTCCAATCTGCCCTTCGAATCGATTCTCGTCCAAACCGAAACCAAACGACGAATAAGACCATAAATGCAACAGCGTATCGTAACCAGACGAACGTGAACGGTTCAATATATGCGAGTGCATATTTACTGACCACATACATTCCTCCCCATATACTCGCCGCAAGGGTCAAACTGAGTGCTCCTAGCCATTCTTTCCTCATTTTCTCGCCTCCTCAATGGCGACTATATACGACGCCTTCGCTTCGATTCCCTCTATTTTCATTGTCAGGTAGATGAAAAACGCTTACAATCAAGATATAGATTGAATGAAAGGAGGGAGAAAGGTGAAATTTGTCGGACGTACGCATTGGACAACTGAACATTTGTACATTTTGCGTGCGATTTTTCACGATGTCGCTTAATCAAGGGACCCGTCTGTCCTTTTTTAGACATTGCTGAATATACGACAAAGCGCCTCTCTCTTTCTAAACCGAGCGCTTCTTTGCGCTCGGTTTTTTTGATAGGCCCTAACCTTAGGAGGAACCTATTATGTTGATCGATCTTCAACACATTCAAAAACAATACGGTGGGCACGCTGTTCTCACAGATGCCAATTTATTCATGAACGAAAATGAACGAGTCGGGCTCGTTGGTCGAAACGGCAGTGGCAAAACGACGCTATTGCGCATCCTTGTCGGCTCTGAAGAGCATGACGCCGGTACAATTTACCGCCGGCAACGACTCTCTATCGGCTATTTGGTGCAGCTTCCTGACTACCCCGGACACAGTGGCCGCGACGTCCTCTACACTGCTTTTGAGGAAGTGATTCGTCTAAGCGAAAAGATGGCTCATCTCGAGCAAGAAATGGCGACGTCCAAACAACTAGAACGTCTTCTCGAATCATACGGTGCTATCCAAGAACAATTCGAACATGCGGGTGGATATGTCTACGAGTCAAAAATCAGCGCAATGATTGATGGACTCAAATTGACCTCATTCGTGGACCAACCGTTTGATACGCTAAGCGGTGGCGAGCGTACAAAAATCGGTCTCGCCTTGGCGCTTCTTCAGGAACCAGAGCTACTCATTTTAGATGAACCGACGAACCATCTAGATTTAGAAGCGATGACATGGCTCGAATCCTATTTACAGGATTATGCTTCAGCGCTCCTCATCGTCTCCCATGACCGGGTCTTTTTAGATGCGGTCGCCACGCGAATCGTCGAGTGTGAGGATGGAGAATTGACGAGTTATCCTGGGAATTATACGGACTTCGTTGCCCAAAAAGAAAAACAGTTGCTTGACCAGTTTCATGCTTACACGGAGCAACAGAAGAAAATCAAAAAAATGAAAGAAACGATTCGACAGTTGCGGCAATGGGCCAACGAGGGCAATCCACCGAATGAAAAGTTCTATCGTCGCGCCAAATCGATGGAAAAGGCTCTCGAACGAATTGAACGAATCAAACGACCACAACTCGAAGCCGAGCAACCGAATATCCAGTTCACGACGAACGGGCGAACCGGGCGTGACGTCTTCGAAGTGAGTGACGTGACACTCACGTATGATCGTCCTCTATTTGAAAACGTGCACTTCTATACAGGTCACGGGGAACGCGTCGCCATCGTCGGACCGAACGGGAGTGGAAAATCTTCGCTTTTGAAAATGTTACTCGGTGAAGTTATCCCTCAAGCTGGGACCGTCCGACGAGCCGATCAAGCCAGAATTGGATATCTGTCGCAACACATCACGTTCGATGAGTCACATCGCTTAATCGAGGCGTTTCGGGACCGGATCGCAGTCGATGAAGGCAAAGCGAGGCACCTTCTCGCTCAGTTTCTATTTTACGGCGCGAGTGTGTTTAAGCCTGTCTCAAATTTGAGCGGCGGGGAGAAGATGCGACTCATGCTTGCCATCCTCGTCCATGAAGAAATCAATGTCCTCGTTCTAGACGAGCCGACGAACCATTTGGATATCGAATCGAGAGAGGCACTTGAAGATGCGCTCGAACGTTTCCCTGGAACGGTCGTTACGGTTTCTCATGACCGCTACTTCTTAAATAAGCTGTTCCTCATCACGTATTGGCTCGACGGGACGATGACGCGTTTCGAAGGTAATGTCGCCTATGCTCTCGACAAGCGTGGACAGGCATCGAAAGATGAACCTGTAACGGAGCGCGTCAAACCATCAAAATCGCTGAAGCAGACGAAAGTCGCTCCATCTACGGTTGATGAGGAAGCTCACCTAACCCAATTAGAGACAGAATATCAGGCGCTGCTCCAACGGATGAATGAATTGGATGACCTTGATGAATTGATAGTGCTACAACGACAAGTTGATGCGTTGCAGGAAGAAATCGATGACGTGATGACACGTTTGCTCGAATCTTTATAACCTAATATAGAGAAGCGGCACCCAATCAAGGGCGCCGCTTCTTTTGCTCGAATCGAATCTGTATGAAATAGCCGATGACCGCGATAGCCATCAACCCAATTGGGAGTATGCGGTAAAGACCTTCCATCGTTCCCGTTGTCAAAAGAATCACTCCACTAAGGAACGTTCCGAACCAATATAGCTTTGGCATATGATCCCTCCATCGGTTGCATTCACTCAATAGGATACCACAAGAAAAGCGCCCTCACTCGGCGCTTTTCTTGATTCTCTAGTCCCCGGACTTTCATCCAACCAAGCCCTTGCTCGATTGACCGTCCCATCCATGATTTGGTTCGACTAGAGATGTCCAAGCCAACGTGACGCATCATTCCAATCCGTTCATCGTCCATTGGTTCACCAATTGTTTTTCATTCGAAAACATGAAATCGAATAGGTGACTCATAGACATTTTGATCGAATGGGCACGAGAGGACTTGGCACCTATGATGTCCACTTCTGACGCGGATCATGTGGAATTCCGTATACAAACAGTCTGTCTGGTATGCTTGCTCCGATGGCAAGCAGAGGCCGACGTATCATCGTTTGGAATACACGATTCACGTTCATATGGACTTTTCCCATCCCTTTCATCCATAAGCTACAGGTGACGAAAGTGCCTCCCCGTTCCCCGACTCATTTCAGAAAGTGAATGGTTACATGTATACAATATCCGTTTTAAGTGAGATTCAATCCTCGTTCACGATTTCTCCATAATCCAATTCATACATAATGCGTCAGCGCATAAGCGACCCCGTCCTCTTCTACATCCTTTGTAATGTGTGTACTCAAATCTTTTAACGGATCCACAGCATTCCCCATCGCAATCCTAGTTTCTGCCACTTCGAACATCGACACATCATTCAGATTATCTCCGATGGCGACGACGTCACGCATCGGAATCTGTTCATGCTCAGCTAGCTGTTTCAAGGCTGCGCCTTTACTTGCTTGAGGATGCCCAATCTCAATTTTCGTCCACCCTGCTGTCGTAATCAAAATATCGTTCCGCGGTTCATAGATTTTACGCAAGCGATGTAGCTTACGGCGATCGAACGAATAAACAAATACTTTGTACACTTCATCTCGTGCAAAGTTGATGTCTGCCATCGAATCCATATACGTCAGACCGAATTGCTCATTTTGAATTTCAATCTCACGTTCCGCCCACTCGCGAGTGAACGATTGATCGTGTGGTAACACCTCATCGAGTTCCCGCTTCAGTAAATCGCTTCCTGAACGGAGAACCTTCACTCCCGCATTCGTATAAAATTCAACGTACGCATCGTCCGCATCAGCGATTTCCCACAGTTCATTTACGATTGTCTGATCCATCGCATGATAGTAAATTCGCTCGTTCTCATAGAACCCGATTGCTCCGTTACCTGACAAAATCGGACAGATGAGGTCACTTCGCTTCAACAGCTCCTCGATATCATGAATCGAACGTCCTGAACAAATCGCAACGATATCACCATTATCTTGCCGACGACGAATCGCCTCCTGGTTTGCCTCTGTTATCACGCCTGTGCGCGATAACAGCGTCCCGTCTAAATCAATCGCAATCAATTTCATATCGTTCCCTCCTCTTTGGTTCTTTTCCCGATTCAATTATACAAAACACGATAAAACGCGCCTCCTGTTTGCAACGTAAAGATTAGGGAATCGTTTATTAAAATTAGGCGAGAATACGCCCACTTCTATACGTCAAGGACAGGGCTTGCGTGAAAGTGGGAGATGAATCGCCAGCCTGTCTTTCGGGTATGATTCCTTCAAGGGGGTGAACATCATGGTGAAGCACAAGGCTTACAAGTTCCGGATCTATCCGACGAAGGAACAGGAGGTCCTAATCGCCAAGACGATCGGCTGTTCGCGTTTCGTCTTCAACCATTTCCTGTCGAAATGGGACGCGGCCTATGAAACGACCGGCAAGGGATTGTCGTATGATGCCTGCTCGAAAGAACTTCCCATACTCAAGCAAGAGTTCGAGTGGCTGAAGGAGGTCGATAGCACGTCGGTCCAAGCGAGCGTCCGACACCTGGCCGATGCGTTTGATCGTTTTTTCAAGAAGCAGAACGAGCGACCCCGATTCAAGTCGAAGCGAAACCCTGTGCAATCCTATAAGACAAACATCCAAGGCAGGTCCCAGCTTCCCGAGGTCTCGATCGTCGGGAACACACTCAAACTCCCCAAGCTGAAATGGGTGCGGTTCGCCAACTCGAGACAGGTCGAGGGTCGCATCCTGAGCGCCACGATCCGACGCACTGCTTCGGGCAAATATTTCGTCTTCCTGCTTGCAGAACAGGAGATCGGTGAGCTACCGAAGACCGGTTCATCGGTCGGCGTCGACGTCGGGCTGAAGAACTTCGCCATCCTATCAAACGAAACCGTATACCAAAACGACCGTTATTTCCGTACACTCGAGAAAAAGCTGGCGCGGGAGCAACGCAAGTTGTCCCGTCGTAAGCGAATCGCCCTGAACAAGAGGGTAAGACTTTCCGAGGCGAAGAACTATCAGAAGCAGAAGCGGAAGGTCGCCCGCATCCATGAGAGGATCGCCAACAAGCGCACCGACTTCCTGCACAAGGTGTCGACCGAGATCGTCAAAAAACACGACGTCATCGGCATCGAGACCCTGCAGGTGAAGGACATGCAGAAGAACCGCAAGTTGAGCAAGTCGATCTCCGAGGTCAGCTGGTCGGCGTTCCATCGGATGCTCGAGTATAAGGCCGACTGGTACGGGAAGACCGTCGTGAAGGTCGGGAAGACCTTCGCCTCGAGCCAATTGTGTTCGAGTTGCGGCCATCAACACAAAGACGTGAAGCATCTCGGCTTACGTGAATGGACATGCCCGAACTGCGGGGTCCACCACGACCGTGATGTGAACGCAGGACTGAACCTCAGACAAGAAGCCGAGCGCCTGTTGGCTTCTTCAACCGTCGGGACGACGGGGCTAGCCTGATCACGTTTCTCTCGTTAGAGAGGATAACTCAGGAATCCTCCACTTCTAAGCGAAGCGTAGGTGGGGGTAGTTCAATAGTGCTGCATAATATTTTTTGAAAGGAGACATCTATGAAAGATTCTACACAAAAGCCACGTTTGAATCGCGTCTTTTACATCTCAGCAAGTTTGATTGCCTTACTCGTTCTATTTGGAGCGATTGCACCAACGACATTCGCTTCAATCGCAGGATCTATTTTTAACTTTACGACTCGCTCGTTCGGTTGGTTCTATTTACTTTCCGTATTCTTGTTTGTGCTCTTTTTAGTCTTTTTAGCGTTCAGTAAATACGGAAAAATCCGTCTCGGGAAGGATGACGATCGCCCTCAATATCCGTTCTTTACTTGGATCGGCATGTTATTTTCCGCCGGATTCGGTGTCGGACTCGTCTTTTGGGGTGTTGCCGAGCCGATGAGCCATTTCTTTACGCCACCTTATGCGGATACGGAGGCATTGACAGTCGAAGGGGCACGCCTCGCGATGGCCTATTCGTTCTTCCATTGGGGTGTCAGTCAATGGTCTGTCTTTGCGATTGTCGGACTGATCATCGCCTACTTCCAGTTCCGTCGTAATGCGGATGGACTCATCTCGACTAGCCTCTCACCACTTATAAAAGAACGACCGTACAAACAACCGTTGAACCAGACGATTGATATTTTAGCGGTCATTGCCACCGTCATGGGTGTCGCGACGTCGCTTGGTTTAGGTGTTCTTCAAATCAATGGCGGACTGAACAGTGTGTTCGGGCTCCCGAACACCGCTTGGATGCAAGTCGCCATCATCGTCGTCTTGACCGCTCTCTTTTTAACATCGACGACGACAGGGCTCGATCGTGGCATCAAGTGGTTGAGTAACATCAACTTAGGTACCGCACTCGTGTTGATGGTCTTCGTCTTCTTTGCCGGTCCTACCATTTTCATTTTAGAAACCTTGACGCTCGGTCTAGGTGACTACTTACAAAATTTCATTCGCTATAGTCTTCGTCTACAACCGTATCAACAGGGGACGTGGGTCCGGGATTGGACAATCTTTTATTGGGCATGGGCCATCGCCTGGTCCCCATTTGTCGGAGCGTTCGTCGCACGTGTCTCACGAGGACGTACCATTCGTGAATTCATCGTCGGTGTCCTCATCGTTCCTCCGTTCATTGCGCTCCTTTGGATTGCCGTATTCGGGGGCACTGCCCTACATCTAGATTTATTCGAAGGGACTTCCATCGCTGAAGCCGTCAATGCGGA
Source organism: Exiguobacterium sp. 8H (assembly GCF_902506255.1). GTDB lineage: Bacteria > Bacillota > Bacilli > Exiguobacteriales > Exiguobacteriaceae > Exiguobacterium > Exiguobacterium profundum. Next base: position 1,976,105 of record NZ_LR733429.1, read on the forward strand.
CGTGACGAGCGCATTGTTCGTGACGTTTGCCGAGCTCCCGTTCAGTTTTCTCCTCTCCGTCTTGTCGATTCTCTTGATTTTGACGTTCTTGATCACGTCGGCCGATTCTGCCACCTACATCATCAGTAGTATGACGACGAACGGTAGCTTGAATCCGCCCCTCCCCGTTCGAATCGCTTGGGGAGTTCTGTTAGGAGGAATCGCTGCCGTCTTGTTGATTGCGAGTGGCTTAGAAGGACTTCAAACTGCGTCGTTGATTTCCGCCTTGCCCTTCACGATTATTCTTCTGCTGATGGTGTTCACATTATTTAAGTTACTCCGACAAGAGAACGTACGAAAAATAAAATAAGCTGTATTTTTAAACGCTCGGGAAGATCCTTGAGCGTTTTTTAGTTTGACTCGCCGACATCTCGTTGTTTGTTGACTTCCTTATGTCCGATTGCTACGATTTTGACAACGTATAAGCTTTAAAGGGGGAATATGGGGAGATGAACGATTTCACACGTGCTTACGCACAACAACTAGACAAACAAGACCCGCTCGCATCATATCGGGAAGAATTTTACTTACCGGAAGACGGAATTTATATGGATGGGAATTCACTCGGGCTCTTATCGAAACGAGCCGAGCGTACGCTCCTTGAATCGCTCGCGGACTGGAGAGAGCTCGGGATCGATGGTTGGATGTCCGGTCGCCATCCTTGGTTCAACTTGTCCGAAGAGCTGGCTGCATTGAACGCGCCGCTCATCGGTGGAAAGTCGGAAGAAGTGATGGTCACCGGTTCGACGACCGTGAACTTGCATCAACTTGTCGCTTCGTTTTTCAAACCAGAAGGCAAACGAACGAAGATTTTGGCAGACGCCCTCACGTTCCCGTCTGACATTTACGCCTTGAAGAGTCAGCTCGAACTTCGTGGACTCAACCCATCAGAGCACCTTGTCCAAGTCGACAGTCCAGATGGGCGCTTCTTAGTAGAAGACGACTTGATTGCCGCGATGACTGACGAAATCGCCCTCATCGTATTACCGACCGTCCTCTATCGGAGTGGTCAGATTTTAGATATGCCTCGTCTAACGAAAGCGGCACACGAGCGTGGAATTTTGATCGGCTTCGATGCCTGTCACTCCGTCGGCGCCATCCCTCATGACTTCCACGACTGGGGTGTCGACTTCGCATACTGGTGCAACTATAAACATTTGAACGGGGGTCCGGGAACGGTCGGGGGCTTATTCGTTCATGAACGTCACTTCGGCACGACACCTGGACTCGCCGGTTGGTTCGGTTCGCGCAAAGATAAACAGTTCGATATGGACCATACGATGACACCGGCCGAACATGCCGGTGCGTTCCAAATCGGAACACCACACGTTATGAGTCTTGCTCCTCAACTTGGCGCGCTTGAGATGTTCAACGAAGTCGGGATGGAAGCGATTCGTCAAAAATCACTCGCGCTCACGACGTATATGATGGATTTGATCGAAGAGATGCTCGCACCTCACGGATTCTTCATCGGTAGCCCGACGGACACACGACAGCGCGGCGCTCATTTGAGCCTCGAGCATCCCGAAGCGGCACGCATCTGTAAAGCGTTGAAGAAACATCACATCATCCCTGACTTCCGCGCACCGAATATCATCCGTCTCGCACCGGTCGCACTATATAATACGTTTACCGACGTATATGACGTGATCGTGGCGTTGAAGAAAATCATGGACGACAAAGAATATGAGGCGTTCGCGAACGTCCGCGAAGTGGTCGCATAAGGGGGAACTGTCATGAGTGAACGCACAGAACATAAAGTAGAAAAATCGATTCAAACGGATTTCTCAAAAGACATGTCGTACGGGGACTATCTCCAGCTCGACCCGATTTTATCAAGTCAACATCGCCTTTCTGACCATCATGATGAGATGCTGTTCATCATCATCCACCAGACGAGCGAGTTGTGGATGAAACTCATTTTGCATGAATTGACAGCAGCCACGACGGCCATCACGAACGGCGAACTCGAACGTTCGTTCAAGATGCTCGCCCGCGTCTCGAAGATTCAGCAACAACTCATCCAGTCATGGGGCGTTCTCGCGACGTTGACGCCGGCCGAGTATTTAGAGTTCCGAGATCAACTCGGCTCTTCATCTGGTTTTCAATCTTACCAGAACCGACAAATCGAATTCGCGCTCGGCTTCAAAAACGCACGGACGCTCAGTGTTTACGCGCACGATAAAAAACTGTATCCATTGCTCAAAGGCTCGCTACAAGCTCCTAGTATTTACGATGTGACCGTCCGCGAAATGCATCGCCGCGGTCTTCCGATTGATGCGAGTGTACTCGAACGTGATGTCACTCAGGACTGGGAATGGAACGAGAGTGTTGAAAAAGCGTGGGTCGAGGTCTATCGAGACGTCGACACGTATTGGGACTTATATGAGCTCGGTGAAAAGCTACTCGATATCGGTAGCCAGCAACAGATGTGGCGCTTTAACCATATGAGCACCGTGGAACGCATTATCGGACAGAAGATGGGGACAGGTGGTTCGTCTGGCGTGAACTATTTACGTCGCGTGCTCGACCATCGCTTCTTCCCAGAACTGTGGACGGTCCGGACATCACTATAAGAGGAGCTGAATGCAATGACTTGGATTGATGTATCACAGCCACTTCATGCCGATGTTGCGACATGGCCGGGAGATACAAAATTTTCGTATGAAATCGCGTGGCCGATGGCAGAGAGTGGTTCGGTCAATGTCGGGAAGATGACATTGAGTTTACATCTCGGGACCCACATCGATGCACCGTTTCATTTTGACGACCATGGGAAGCGCGTGATCGACCTCGATCCGTCCGTATATATCGGACCAGCCCGTGTGATTCATCTACCGCATAAGGCAAAGATTGAAGCATCTGATTTGGATGGTCACGATTTGACTGGGGTGGAACGCCTCATCTTAAAAACGGATGGTTGGCCCGATAAGAGCGTCTTCCCAGAGACGATTCCTGAACTGACACCCGCTCTTGCCGATCGTCTCGGAGAACTCGGAATCTTCTTGATCGGACTCGACTTACCGTCCGTTGATGCGATTGACAGTAAAGAGATGAGCGGCCATCACGCGTTAGCACGAAATGGTGTGCATATCCTAGAAGGACTCGTTTTAGACAATATCTTACCGGGAGATTACGATTTGAATGCCGTCCCTCTCCCAATCGTCGAAGGGGATGGAAGTCCCGTTCGCGCATTGCTTCGCCCTATATTGTAAAGAGATAGCCGGAATCGGCTGTCTCTTTTTTGATTAGACAGGGATAGTCCGACGTTTGGCGAAATAGATGAGAAACTCTATTTGAAGAGAGGACATTCGATGAAGATTCTATTATTATCTGGCGGTGATGGAAAAAGACTATGGCCACTTTCGAACAATTCGAATGCCAAACAATTCATTCGTTTATTGCCTAGCAGAGGTGGAACGAAACAATCAATGCTTGAAAGAGTTTATAATCAACTAAAAACACAAGATTTAGACACTAACGCTTTCATTATCACAAATGTTCAGCAAAAAGATTGTGTCATTCATCAAGTTGGTACAGATACTAATATCATTTCCGAACCAACTCGTCGTGATACATTTCCCGCTATCGTTCTCGGGGCAAGCTATTTAAACGAGCAACATGTGCCTCTGGATGAAACGGTACTTGTGATGCCGGTCGATGCTTACGTCGACCTCCGCTTCTTTGAATATTTCCCTCAAGTCGATGAAGCAGTCCAAGCGAGCGATGATGCTTTGCATCTAATTGGGGTCACACCCCTTCATCCGACATCAAAATACGGATATATCGTTCCAGACGAGACGGCCCAAATGTCCTCGGTTCGCCTATTCCAGGAAAAACCGACCGTCGATGTAGCAGAACAGTTGATTGGACAAGGTGCGCTTTGGAACTGTGGAATCTTTGCTTGCAAGTTACATCTGTTACTTGATGAACTAGCAGAACGAAACTTACCGACAACTTATTCAGACCTCACTTCACGCTATGACGAATTAGAAAAGACTTCGTTTGACTATGCCGTTGTCGAACATGCAGAGTCGGTATTCGTTCACCGCTACGATGGCGATTGGAAAGACTTAGGAACATGGAACACATTGACTGAAGAAATGACGTCCACAACTCACGGTCAAGTCGAACTGTTCGAATCGATGAACACGCATGTGATCAATGAATTGAACCTTCCTTTGATTGGGATTGGGCTAGAAGACCTTGTCGTCGCCGTTAACGCGGATGGAATTCTCGTCTCGAAGAAAGAGGCGACCCCGCAGCTGAAAGATTATCTCGCCTCATCCGATGACTATCCAAAATTCAAATGGAAGCGATGGGGACAGTCGGAAGTCATCCATCATGAGACACTCGCCGATGGGCATCACAGTGTGACACGACGTATGCTCGTTCAAGCAGGGAAAGAACTCAGTTACCATTATCATGAAGAGACCGATACAATTTGGACGATTCTCCAAGGCACAGCAATCGTGACGATTGATGGAGAATCATTTGAGGTAAGACCGACCAATGCCATCTCAATTCAACGCGGAAAAGCACATATGTTAAAAGCAAGCGAAACCGTCATTTTAATAGAAGTGCAGTACTCTTTAAAATATATGAACAACGATACACAATTTCTCATTTCCCCATATAAATAAAAATGACCTCACGAGCTCTACCCGAAATCAAGGCATCGTGAGGTTTCTTCTTACTTATTTGATTAATTCGAGTTCGACCGGAATGTTTTCCTCTACTGTTTCACCTTTCAAATGATTGATTGCAGCTTCTACACCTAATTTACCAATCTCAGCGGGCTTTTGCGCAACCGTAGCTGCCATCGTCCCACCTTCGACTGCTTTGACCGCATCATCTGTCGCATCGAATCCAATGACTTTGACATCACTCATACCTGCCGCTTCGAGCGCTTGAACAGCACCGAGTGCCATCTCATCGTTATGTGCGAATACAGCGACGATGTCTTTATTGTCCTGTAAGATGTTCTCCATGACCGTCAATCCTTCTGCACGGTCAAAGTTTGCCGATTGTTTTGCCACGACTTCCAATTTCCCATCGATCGCTTCGTTGAATCCTTGTCCGCGGTCACGTGTCGCAGACGCTCCTGGAATCCCCTCGAGCTCGACGACTTTTTGCCCTTCGCCTACGAGTTCGACCATGTAGTCACCCGCCAACTGTCCACCTGCGACGTTATCTGATGCCACGTGGGCTACGACGTCCCCTGTTTCAGCGTTACGGTCTACCGTAATGACGGGAATGCCTGCATCGTTCGCTGCTTGTACCGCCGCGCCGACTGCTTCTGAATCTGTCGGGTTGATGAGAATCAAATCCATCCCCTTTTGAATCATATCTTCGACGTCATTCACTTGCTTCGCCGCGTCGTTTTGCGCATCCGCTACCGTCAACGTCGCATCCATTTCGTTCGCCTGTTCTTCTGCGCCTTCTTTCAGTGCGACGAAGAACGGGTTATTCAATGTTGAGATCGATAAGCCGATTTCATAATCGCCATCTTTCGTTTCCGTTTCAGACGATGACCCCGGTTGTTCAGTCGAGCAAGCTGCCATCAGTACCATTGTCAGTGCGAGTAGCCAAGCTGTCCATTTTTTCATGTTCCGTTTTCCCCTTTCGCGTGTTACGCGTTTTGTCGACGATCAAGCAATACTGCAAACAATATAACTGCACCTTTTACGACGAGTTGGAAGAATGATGATACGCCAAGAAGGTTCAATCCGTTATTTAATGTTCCGATGATCAACGCCCCAATCAACGTCCCGACAATCCAGCCGCGACCACCCGCAAGACTCGTTCCCCCGAGAACGACCGCTGCGATGGCATCGAGTTCATACGATGTTCCTGCTGTAGGTTGTGCGGAATTGAGACGTGACGTCAAGATGATGCCAGCGAGTGCCGCAAGCATACCGGATAGCGAATAAATCATGATTTTGACTTTATTGACGCCAATCCCCATCAATTTAGCCGCTTCTTCATTCCCACCAATCGCATACGTATGACGACCAAATGTCGTCTTCTTCAAGATGAAGTAAAGGACACCGAATGCGAGTAGCATCGTCAATGCCGGCACCGGAATGATCCAGAAATAACCACGTCCGAGCATCTCAAACCAACCGGAATTCCCGAGACCTGTAATCGGTCTTCCGTCCGTATAGACGAGCGTCAATCCCCGATAAATGGTCATCGTAGCCAATGTCGCGATGAACGGTGCCACTTTTCCGTACGTGATGACCGCCCCGTTGAATGCTCCGAGAACGGCACCTGCAATCAAGCCGAGTGCAACGGCCATAACCGCATGTTGACCGTCCACCATCATGCCTGCCACCAGTGCAGAAGCGAGCGCCAAAATCGAACCGACCGATAAATCGATGCCCCCTGTCAAGATGACAAACGTCATCCCGAAGGCAATCAAGGCATTGATCGACACTTGGCGGAGTACGTTAAAGATATTATTTAATGATAAAAATCCTGGTTCGAGCGCCGTCACGACGACGACGATGACGAGTAGACCGAACAGCGGTCCTAATTTTTGTCCCCATCCGAGTCGACCCGGGCGCTTCAGCGAAGTTGTTGCTTTCAATTCCATATCATTGCCCTCCTGTCGCATACGTCATTACTTTTTCTTGTGTCGCCTCTTCTTTCGTGAGCGTTCCGGTTACGACACCTTCCCGCATGACAACGATCCGATCACTCATCCCAAGCACTTCCGGTAAATCAGAAGAGACCATGATGATGGCGACACCTGATTCCGCGAGATCGCTCATGATATTGTAAATCTCTTTCTTAGCACCGACGTCGACGCCTCGGGTTGGTTCATCCAAAATCAAGACGTCCGGTTCGACACCTAACCATTTACCGAGCACAACCTTCTGTTGATTCCCACCAGACAGCGACTTCACTTTTTGTTCCATCGAATGATGTTTGACCCGCAATTTTTGTAAGTATGTCTCGGCGAACGTCTCCTCCTGTTGCTTCGAGATGACCGATCCTTTTGCTCGTTTATCAAGTGTCGGGAGCGACAGGTTTTCTCTTAGCGAGAAATCGAGGAGTAAGCCCTCTCCTTTTCGGTCCTCTGTCAAAAACGCGATACCGTGCTTGATGGCGTCGGCTGGGCTCTTGATTCGAATCGGTTTCCCATTCAGTTTAATGACTCCCCCTTTGTGGGTGTCTGCTCCGAATAGCGCACGCATCACCTCGGTACGCCCCGCTCCCATCAATCCAGAAAACCCAACGATTTCTCCGGCACGAACGTTAAACGATACGTTGTGGAACCGGTTACCTATTAAATCATCCACTTCGAGCACGACGTCCCCAGGTGTAGCGGTACGTGTCGGATAGCGTTCTCCAATCTCGCGACCGACCATATCGCGCACCGTTTCCTCAAATGAAGTATCCCGAATCATGCGAGTCGAAATGGATTGTCCATCCCGAAGTACCGTGATTCGGTCGCATAAGTCAAAAATCTCTTCCATGCGGTGTGAGATATAGATGATGGACACGCCTTGATCTCGTAAGGCACGTGACACGGCGAAGAGCGCCTGGATTTCACGATCTGTCAAGGCGGCCGTCGGTTCATCCATGACGATGACCTTCGCATCCGTCATGAGCGCCTTGGCAATCTCAATCATCTGTTGCTGACCGACCGACAAATTGCGCGCCACTTCATCGACATCCATGAACACGTTCAATTCAGCCAAGTATTCTCGGGCACGTCTGGTCATTTCCTGCTGTTTGACCATCCCGAACGGTCCCGTCAGTTCTCGACCTAAAAACAGATTTTCTGTCACCGTCATCTCCGGTAAGATGTTGAGCTCCTGATGGATGAAGGCGATGCCTTCTTGCTCCGCTTCTTTTGGGTGCTTGAATTGACGTTTCGCGCCGTCGATGAGAATCTCGCCTTCATCCTGTGCATGCAGACCGGTCATCACCTTCATCAATGTCGACTTCCCGGCCCCGTTCTCGCCCATAAGGGCATGAATCTCTCCAGGCAACAGTTCGAAATCGACTCCTTTTAAGACGGAGACTGGCCCGAACGACTTATGGATGCCTTTCAACTGAATATCCATCGAATCCCCCCTTAAAAAATGACCCCGGCATGTAAGATGACGTTGGCGTAAGGTGTCGCTTCCCCAGTTCGAATGACCACTTTCGCTTTTGCGACCTCCCGTTTGAAGTCTTCATGCGAACACATGTCGATGCTCGTGTACCGTTCTTTCAGTGAATCCGCAATCGTCGAGTTGTGTGTGAGGATTTCCTCAGCAATCGTGATGCGCTCTACGACCAAATCCGATTCGACGACATCGAGCACCTCAAGAAAGGAAGGTTCCCCGATGCGGAGACTAAGATCGACCCGCTTGACCCCGTCTGGAATCGGTAGCCCACAATCGGCGATGACGACGCGATCCGTATGCCCGAGGTCGGCAAAGATTTTTGCTAAATGACTATTCAAAATTCCTTGTTTTTTCATCACACGCGCTCCAATCGTTGTTGTACATCTTGTCGTGTCGGCATACCACCTTGTGCACCGAAGCCTTCGACACTCATGCCGGATGCGACTACGGCAAACCGTACGGCCGTCTCCAAATCGTCTTGTTCGATGAGGGAGACAGCGAGTGCACCGTTGAACGTGTCACCTGCTCCTGTTGTGTCGACGACGTTTGCTCGGATGGCTGGCACATGACGGACGTCTCGTCCGTCATGGAATCGAACGCCATGGACGCCTTCCGTGACGAGTAACTTGTTCGGATAACGTTTGAGAACATCATCTACGGACATTCCGTTGAATAAGTCACGGCATTCATGTTCGTTCGGCGTTAAATACGTGACGTCCTCAATCACTTCTGGTGGAAGCGGTTGAGACGGTGCCGGATTGAGTAGCACCGGAATCCCTTTCTCTTTACAGTAAGCGGTCACTTGTTTTACCGTCTCGATTGGAATTTCGAGTTGCAGGAGCACGAACGCCTGCTCGTCGAGAAAATGTTCGAGCTCCTCATCCGTGAAAACGACTCGTTTGTTCGCCGATTGGACGACGACAATCGAATTATCCCCTTCTGCTAATACGATATGGGCCGTACCCGTCACTTCCTCCGGTATGATCTGAACATGCGTGACATCGACATCGTGTCGTTTGAAGTTTTCAACAACCTGTTGACCGAACGGATCACTTCCCACGCAACCGACCATCTGAACAGTGCCGCCTAATTTGGAGGCAGCGACCGCTTGGTTCGCACCTTTTCCCCCTGGAACGGTGCGGAACGACTCACCGATGACCGTTTCTCCGGCTTGTGGCCGTTTGTCGGATGTGACGACAAGATCCATCGATATACTGCCAATGACAACAATGCGTTTCATTCTTTATCTCTCCTTCCGCTTTGTCGTGTGTCTTTCAAGTAACGTGACCGGTAATAACATCTCTTTCGGTCGCGTGTCTTTTTTCTCAATCAAATCGAGCAATCGTTCTGTCGCCACTCGCCCCATCTCATAGATAGGCTGGACGATGGTCGTCAGCGGCGGAGACGTCATCTCGCCTAATTCGATCCCGTCATATCCGATGACCTGTAGCTCTTCTGGGACACGAATGTCTCGACGGACTGCTTCCTGTAATACGGCGGCTGCAATCACATCGTTCGCTGCGAAAATGCCATCGAATGGCCAAGCATGGTCGAACAGCTCTTGGGACGCTTTCAATGCGTCTTTGAACGTGAACGTGGACTCGGTCATCCCGACGAGCTTCTCTCCCGCTACTTCGACAAATCCTTCGGTTCGGCGTTTGACCGTTTTGAGATGATCCGGTCCGGCAATGTGTGCCAGTCGTGTCGCACCACGTTGTAACAGCGTGTCGGCCGCCAACTTTCCACCCTCATATCCATCTGATACAACGGCGTCGATCCCCGCTTTTACGATTCGGTCTAGTGCGACCATCGGTAAATCCAACGTCTCATAATTCGGATTGTGCGAATGATTTGTTGTAATAATCAGGCCATCGACGTGCATCGTTTGCAAGGCGACTAAATACGTCTGTTCTTTTTCAAGTTGTTCATCCGTGTTACATAAGACGACTTGATACCCATGTTGATTGGCGACATCCTCAATCGCCCGAGCCAGCTGTGGAAAGAACGGGTTCGTGATATCTGGCATGATAAGTCCAATCAAATTCGACGATTTTTTATAGAGCGAACGAGCAACTCGGTTCGGCGCGTAATTCAGTTCCGCAATCGCCTTTTCGACCGCTTCTTTCGCCTCTTCGCTCACATATCCGCTTTTATTCATAACGCGTGATACGGTCGCCACTGAGACGTTCGCATGTTTTGCTACTTGTTTGATAGTCGCCATTTGACATCCTCCGTTCTGGAAACGCTTACAAAACCATCTTAATGTGTAACCGGTTACATATCAAGGGATTTTTATGATTTCATGAAAAAACACATTGAAATCGTGCTTCAATGTGTAGAGAACGTAGGATTTAGTTGAACATAGACGAGACATTCTACCGTTCGTCCATCGAGCCGGGTCAATTCCTGTTGTTTTGTAAACGCATAGGTGAATCCAGACTTTTCAACGACGCGTCGCGATTGGTCATTGAAGCTGAAGTATCCGCACCAAATCCGCTCTAACCCTAACGCTTCGAACCCAAATCGAATCATCGCCTGAACGGCTTCCGGCGCGTAACCATTCCCCCAATTGTCTGGACTGAGCACATAACCAATCTCACGCTGTGCCTCATGTTGAATCGAAGGGTCTGGTCTTCGGTCGTGTAACCCGATGCTACCGATCACTTGCCCAGTCTCTTTCAAGACGATGGCCCATACATCTGCTTCCTCGATAAACAGTTGAATGACGTCCCTTGTTTCTTCAATCGATTCATGGGGTGCCCAACCAGCCATCGGTCCGACTCGCTCATCTTTTGCATAATGATACATATCTTCTGCGTCTTTTAACGTAAATGCCCGTAAAATCAATCGTTCTGTCTCTAGAGTGATCATATCAACCCGTCCTTTTCCTTCAAGTTGTTTCCTCCACCGACCTAATGGGAAACGTTAGGCGAGGAGGAATGAACATGCCATTTGATTATGACTTAAACTTCGATGAAATCGACTTCCGACAACAACCCGAATTGTATCGGGTCGGGCGTGGCGAACAAGGCGTACTACTCGTCGAACCGTATAAAAGTGAGATTTTGCCACATTGGCGATTCAAGACGCCCGAGATTGCGAAGCAATCTGCTGAAGAAATTATGGAATTGTTTGAAGCGTATCGCGCGAATGACGATTTCGTCGGGATGGACATGGCCCGAAAGTTCATCCAGATGGGCTACACGCGGGCCCGACGCTATGCCAATTATAAAGGCGGTCGTAAATATAAAGAAGACGGTGACCTCCATGAGCGCGAAATCGACGAAGAGAAGGCAGAGTCTGCTCGCATCTTCAAAACGTATTGGGATCAACTTCGTGCCGATGAGGATTATTTACGACGTAAAAAGGCACATCAAAAACAATATGGTTAATCGCGCACCATCACTTTAAACGGGGTACCATTCCGCTCGAATGATGTGATGGTGCGAAATCCGACCGTATCGTATAGATGAATCGCTCGTTCGTTAAAAGCGGCGACGGTCAAACGAAGCGGTTTGCCCCGTTCCATCGCTCTCTCCATGACGTACGTCACAAACAATCGGCCATGTCCTTTCCCCGTCAAATCGGGTCGCATCCCCAACCCGATATCCGTAAATTCTAAACAATACGGATATGTCGAATTGGGCACTTGAGCCGGGGAACCGATGCAATAAAATCCAATCAGCTCATGCTCCTCTACAATCACCTGATACGTCATCAACTCGGCGATTCCCTCTTCAGAAGGCGATTGATTATAGAAGTCATAAGGAGCTCCATAGGTCCATTCTTGAATTTGACATGCCCATTCACGCGTCATCGGTCGGTGATGCATTCGTCTTCCCTCCGTACTCTTTTCACGATTTCTATGTAAAAAAGATGAGGTTGCCCTCATCCTTATTTTCGAGTCCATTCTGCCGTAATCGCTACGTCTGCTGCATGCATGAGATTATGAATTGGACAACGTGCCTCGACAGCCTTCCTTAATACTTCGATTCGCTCATCTGATTCGGTCGTATCCAATACGATTTTCATATGTGTCGACTCAAAGTAAGTTCGGACACCTTCCATCCCTTGGAATCCTCGAGGATCGAGCGTCCCTTCTGTTACAAACTCGACCCCTTCATACTCAAAGTTCAAATCCTGGGCGGCATAGGCAATCATGATGGTCGTACAGGACGACTGGGCACCGAGAAGATACTCGAGTGGATTCGGTCCCTTGTTCGTCCCACCGAGTCGTTCTGGCTCATCCACGATAAATGGGGTGTGATCGCCTACACGCACAGTCGTCTTAACGCCTCCGGCTTCTCCTTCGGCGCGCATCGTTACTAATGGTCTTTCTGACATGTTGCATCCTCCTCTCCATAATCAAACACTACTATTTTCCCTTTATTTCGGACCATGTAACGCCTCGTCATAGATGGCGTAATCATTTTTTCCATCTTGCTTGATCTGATACATCGCCTGATCCGCTTTATGGATCAACGTGTCTAAATTTGTTCCTTGGTCGGGAGCATGACTGACCCCAATACTCGCACGGATCGGAATCGTCACATCGGACGTGTGGTAAGGGTTTTGATTTAACGTCATCTGAAGTTCGTGAATAAATGCAAGCACTTCCGATTCTGTTAAATCCACTAAATAAATATAAAACTCATCCCCGCCAACACGAGAGGCCAAGCCAACGTCTCGTGTCGACGCTTCCAGCAATCCACCCAAATGAGTTAAGAAATAATCTCCAATCTGGTGACCGTACGTATCATTGACTGCTTTAAAACCGTCCAAATCAATAATCAATAAAGACAGCATCGAGGAACTAAGCAACGCCTGGTCTGCGCGTTCATAAAATGCACGTCGGTTCGCCAGCTTCGTCAGTGGGTCATGATAGGCAAAGAATCGGATTGTTTGCTCGGCCTCTTTAAACGAGTGGACATCCCGAATGATAATCATCCCGTGAATCGTGCGGTCGATATCGACAAAATCACCATCGATGACGACGTAAAGCTCTTGCCCAGACTTTGTCATAATCTTCGTTTCGAACTCTATAAACTTTTTACGTGTCCGAAAATGTTGGCTGTAGTGTTCCATCCACTCTGCTTTTTTCTTTTCTGGCAACAAATCGATAAACCGTTCATTCACGACACGGACAGTATGAAATAGCGTGCGTGCGGCCGGATTCGCACTTTCCACCCTCCCATCCGGGTCAATCAACAAGATGGCGGATGGATTTAAATTATAAAGTGTCCCATATCGTTTTACATAAGAGGTTAAGAAGTCTAAACGATTCATCGCAACGACCAATGCTACCGCCCAAACAAGCCCCCCATACATGTATGAATAGGGCGGGATCAACCCACGAAATTGAAAGTAGCCGAATACAATATCCCATATTAGTACGGCATTTGCAGTCCAAAAAAGCATGCGCAATACGCGTTGGTGTTCTCTTCGTTCCGCACGCTTCAATGCATAAAAAATGAGACCAATAATCAATAGATGAAAAATGTTTCCGACGGTCAACGTAGTTAAATACGATGAGTTGAACTCAGGATAAATCCAAATGCCTACTTGTTCAAACTGTTGACTGTTGATGATATTCTCCTGACGGACATACGTCAACACAACAGGAATCAATGGTAAATAGACGACCCATGGATACAACCACTTCGGTGCCTTTGCGCCGACGCCTGTGATACTTAATATGAAATGAACAGAGAAGATAAAAATGAAAATCCCAGCATTCCCAAACCAATAGGCAATGAGTGCCGGACTGTATTCAATCGGCGATAGATGGCGGACAAATTCAGCCAAGAAGAGCATCGAATAACCGAACACAAACAGGCTCAGCAAACGATGCTCGACTTTATTCGGATTTCGTTGAAAGACATCGAGTGCTAAAAAGCCAAGTAAAAATGACGGCAACAAATAGACCGCCAGATAAATGAACATCTCGGTCATGCGGAACCTCCTCACCTGTTCGTATTCTTCTATTTCGTTATCCTGCGTTCTTTTCCCTCTTTAACGCGACAAAAAACGGGATGGTTTTCTCATCCCGTTTTTGATGTCACACACTTATAGCGTTTCTTCGATTGGGGTATCCCCTTTGATCAAATCAATTGCTTTGTTCTGCACGTTTGAATGGTTATGAAGGACATGCACCAAGAATGATGCGACGTCTTCGCGTGGAATCTCTCCACTTCCCTCGAATTTCGTGTTCACTTTGCCCGTTCCCGCATCATCTGTCAATGCACCCGGACGAACAATCGTGTACGTGAGTCCACTCTGTTCGAGTAAACGATCTGCATGATGCTTCGCTACGTAGTACGGCTTCATCGAATCTGGCCAAGCTGAGCGATCCTCCGCTTTCAAGGCACTGACCATGACGAAGTGTTTGATGTTCCCGTTCGCTTGTGCTGCTTCGATACTCTTCGCTGCACCGTCTAGGTCGATCAAGAGTGTCTTGTCTGCTCCAGTACTTCCACCAGAACCTGCCGCGAATACGATAACATCCATTCCATCAATCGCTTTTTGCAAATCATCTACTGAACCTTCGAGGTCACCGAGTACCGCATTGTACCCTTTTGACTTAAAATCCTCGAGTTGTTTTTCTTTACGCACCATCGCCGTGACGTGATGCTTTCCTTCCTTGTGTAACTTCTCCACCAATTGATGGCCAATTTGACCGTTTGCACCGATTACAAATACGTTCATCTGTCTTCCTCCTCAAAAATGAATTCAGAGACAAGCGAAACGCCGGGTAGCCGTTGCTACATCCGGTGCAGAAGCGATGGCAGAGATGACGGCAACACCGTCAGCCCCGTCAGCCATAATAGCAGGAACATGCTCTGGACGAATGCCCCCGATCCCCACAATCGGAAGCAGTGGGTGATGTCGGCGAACTTGTTGAATCAGTTCCGTACCACGCACATGTCCTGCATCCAGTTTACTTTGCGTCTCATGAATCGGACCAATGCCGACATAATCTGCAAATGGAAGAGCCGTTCTGACTTCCTCCATCGTATGGACAGACACCCCCAACCATTTATCTGGTCCTAGCCGTTCTCGAACCTGTTTGGCAGGTAAGTCGTCTTGTCCGACGTGAATGCCATCCGCGTCAATCGCGAGCGCCAAGTCGACGTCGTCGTTGATGATGAACGGAACACCCGTTTCTCGACACAGACGTTGGAGCGTCCTTGCCATCGCTTCTTTTTTATCTCCATACAATGCATCTTTACCTTTTTCGCGAAATTGAAAACATGTCACACCACATCGAAGTGCCGTTTTGACGGTCGCCACCAAATCGGACGCGTCCGTCGTTCCACACACAAAGTAAAGGCGAAGCTGCTTAGCGAGCGCTTGTTTCGTACAGAACGTCAACGGTAATCACCTCTTCTTTCGCTAAACGATGTCCCCAATGATTCGTCGGTCCATGCCCCTGTCCAATCGATAATCCATGTGCAATCGCCTGATGAATAAACTGCTTCGCATCTACGACGGCTTGGCGTAGTGTCTTCCCATACGCTAGTTCGGCCGTCAATGCGGCAGAGAACGTACATCCCGTCCCGTGCGTATCTTTCGTTTGGATTCTAGGCGCTTTTACACAGAACGTTTCAGTCTCGCTCATAATCAAATCAACGGCCTCCACATCATCCGTATGCCCACCTTTGATAATGACGGTATCGACACCAAGTGCTCGAATCGCCTGTGCGGCTTTCATGCGGTCTGCCTCGGTTCGAATTTCCATTCCTGCCAGCACTTCTGCTTCAGGAATATTTGGGGTCACGATGGTCGCCTGTGGTAGCAGCTTCGTGCGCAGTGCTTCGACTGCACTTTCCTGTAGCAAGGAAGCGCCACCTTTCGCCACCATGACAGGATCGACTACTACATGTTCGAAATGATATCGTTCGAGCCCCTTCGCTACCGCTTCAATTCGTTCAGCGTCCACCAACATCCCGGTTTTACAAGCGGTGATGTTAAAATCATCCGCTACCGCTTCAATTTGTTGGTTAATCATTTCCGTGGAAATCGCTTCAATCCCATGGACCCCAAGTGTGTTCTGGGCTGTAATCGCAGTCAACACGCTCGTCCCGAATACACCGAGTTCTTGAAACGTTTTAAGATCGGCTTGAATACCGGCCCCTCCTCCTGAGTCAGATCCTGCAATCGTCAACACTTGAGGTCTCATGATGTCGACACCTCAATTCGATTCGTCGGGATGGTATGCTGTGCTAATTGATGAAGAGCATTTACAAAGTGAATCGCGAAGTCTCCAGGTCCTTCCGCTCGTTCACTCGCCAACTCACCGCAGTAGGCATAACCTGACATGGCGGTCACCGTCGCTTTAAGGGCATTCTTTTCGACTGCTAAGCAAGCCCCGACCACTGCACTGAGTAAACATCCCGTACCGGTCGTCTCGGTCATGCGTTTCGTCCCGCCATGTATTTCCATAACGACGTTCCCGTCGCTTACCATATCTTCTTTTCCTGTCACGGCCACGACACATCCGTATCGTCTCGCTGCTTCAAGCGCCAATTGTCGAGGCTCGCATGCACCGTCACCAGCATCGACACCACGAGCCGCCCAATCGACGCCAATCAATGTCGCAATCTCTCCTGCATTCCCTCGAATGACCGATACACGAACATTACGCAAAATGCGTTCGACCACATCTCGTCGAAATGACGTCGCTCCGACACCGACCGGGTCGAGTATAATCGGGCATCCCGCTTCGTTCGCAGCCTGACCTGCGCGAATCATCGTCGCTTCCGTCATCGTTCCAAGTGTACCGATGTTAAGTACGAGCGCATCGCTCACGAATGTCATCTCCGCTACTTCTTCGATTGCATCCGCCATGACAGGAGAGGCGCCGATGGCGAGCAATCCATTCGCCGAAAAGTTCGCCACGACCGTGTTCGTGATATTGTGAATCAATGGCGCCTGCTGTCGAATCTCATTCCAAATCTCATGTCTCATTGGTTGACCTCCTGCGACAATGACCACGACTCAAGCGTCCAAGCCATTTCCCAAAAAGCGACTTCGTAATAGCAACTCTTCAAAAATAGTTTCGTATAGCGCACGCGCTCTTCTTCTGTCGCTTGACCAGCCAGTTCATCCAAACGATCAATTTGCTCTTCCACCAGCTCACGGAACCACTCCGAACCATACGTCGCAATCCAAGCTGAATAAATCGGATGATCAGGACGCTTGTCTTTAAGACGTTCCCCAATCTCGTAATACACCCAATAACACGGAAGGATTGACGCCAATACGTCCCCGAGAGTCGGTCCTGCCTGTTGCATATGAAGGGCATATGCATAAGCGGTCGGTGCTGGCTCAAATGTCGCCAATTCGACATCCGTCACGTTGAGCATCGTAAAGAACTCTCGATGAAGGGAGAGTTCCGCCTCAATCGTGTGTAGCGCATGCGTCAAAAAGCGGCTCGATAGTTCCATCGTCGGAGCGAGGGTTGCCCCTTTGGCCTGCACTTTTGAAAACTGATTCAAATAGTATGAGTCTTGCATGACGTAATGTCTGAATTTCTTCTCATCGAGCGTCCCTTCTCCGAGTGAACGAACAAATGGGTGATGAAAGCTTGCTTCAAACAATCCATCCGCTTCTTGACGTAAGTGATCTGTAAATTTCATAATAACTCCCCCTTATAAACTGATAAAAAAGACGCCGCCTCCCATAACGGAAGCGGCGTCTCGAACAATCATATCTAGGTGAAGCCATATGAGTCGTCTCGCCCACTTCCCTACGCTAGCGTGAACTAGATCAGGTTCGAAGGGTCTGGACCATGTCCATCTCAGCCGCGTGACGCGACTCCCCTAGTGGCAAACATTATGAAATTCAGTCGTCTTCGACCACATTCTATCAATCTTTTCATCAATTGCAAACCTTTTCTGATTCCGTTTCCTATTCTTCGTTACGGGAATGGGTAAGTGACTCTGTTCGTACTGAAAAGGATGTGTAGAGATTGAATACCATTTTATTGACGATTGCCTTACTGTTCATCAGTTTGAACGTATTTTGGTTTTTCAAACGTCGAACGTACAAGCAAACAGGATTTGATGGAAGATTGTTCACTCAGTTGTTCGTCAGCCTATTCGGTGTCATGTTAGGATTCACATTGATTTATTATGCACTGTCTCGTGATTCAGTCATTCTCGTGACTTCACTCGAATCCATGAATGCCGTCGAACCGACTTGGGAAAATTTATTGTATTTTAGCGGTGTCACTTTACTTTCGATTGGCTTTGGTGATTTGTTACCGGTCGGTTTAACCCGATTATTCGCTATCATCGAAGGCGCCATCGGTATTTTGTTACCGAGTGCCTTCTTCATCAAATCGATTTATCAAAAAGACAAGTGAAAATCTTCCTATCGCCCCGTGATGAGTAAAAACATATTAAATGCCACGAGACCAAGGGGAAGCATCGCAACCAAAATAATCGGCCATTTCTTTAAACGAATGCCGACAAAGAGGACCAGACTTCCAACAAGTAGGGCAATAAATGTCGTGTATGGATTCATGAAAAAACGCTCCTTTCTCTATAAGGAGCGTTTCCCGGCTCTCGCCGTCATTAATCGTTTGAATGTCGAAGTGTTGCACATGCGGAACGAACACGTCTTGCTTCTTCTTCTCGGAACACGAAATCGCCTTGTTCGGCGACGCGTTGCGCGCAAAAGAAGAAGAGTGATTGTAATCGATCATGTGTATCTTCAATGGCACTCAACTCAGCTGAAGCGTATGTTGCCGTGAGCATCTCCCATAACTCTTCTGGCAAATGGTCGCGGATCCCGTCACCGGACTTCCCGAGATTTACTGAGAATTCCGTCGCATATCCGATGTTCCACTTCATCATCTGACGGAGCATATTCCGCATGATATCGAGATGGTCGAGCGCGTATAACACTTGATGCCGCTTGATTCCTTTGATGACATAGAGCGATACCCACCAAAACTCATTCCAACATGCGGCATATTCATCGGCAGACGGACGTTTCACGCGATACGACGTGTCAGACGGCGTGACGACTGGATGACGGTCTCGGTCGAAGATAATTTGACTGAGCGAGTCGGCTTCGAGCATGGTTTCAAGTTGATCCACACTCCGAATCGTCAAATCAATCCGATGTCCGTCTACATATTGCACTAAAAACGTTACGTGTCGTCCGGAATCAGCCGTTTCAGGTGTCTGCATGATCAAGACCTCTCCACATGTGTCAATCCATGAGCGATCGGCCGCAACCGCTCGGACGTCTTCCACATAAAAGGCAAGGTCCACATCCTGGTACGGGTCTGGTCGGATGTTCGGATTGACGAGTGAGCCGTTCAAGACGACCGTTCGAATGTGCTCACGTTCTTTTGCGAACGCAATCAACTGTTCAATGATTTGTTCTGGTTTCATTCTACAATCGCCCCCAATGAGCGCGCGACTTGAATCGCCTGCATCGCGTCTAGTTTTGTTTGTTGTAACGTCACGTTCGAAAAATCAACCCCGTCGACAAGTGCTCCTCTGAAGTCGGCGCCACGGCACACCGCATGTTGAAGTGTCGCCCGTGACAAGTCCGCCTGATGCCAGACCGTCTCGGTCAAGTCCGTTCCATACAGGTCCGCCTCGACCAAACGAACGTGGGACCAATCCATCTTCTTGAGCGACACGTGACGAAGGTTGACGAATGACCAATCCCCTTCCGTTACACGGACGCCCTCAAACTGACTCTCCTCAAAGGAAGACCCCGTCATTTTACATTGCTCAAACTCACTCGTGAACAAATTGGCACCATGGAATTGACAGTTCAAAAATGAACTCCCGACATGACGGGACGCATTCCATTTTGAATCCGTGAAGTCGCAGTTGATGAATTGACAGCGTTCCGTCTGTAGTTCCGTCGCATCAACGTATGTGAAGCGACAGTTCTCGAACGTGACGTGTGACAACACTTCGTCACGGAGTGTCACGTCACGAAAATCTTCATCTCGATATTGCGTATGTGGTTGAAACATATGATCCCTCCTTCAGGTATACTAGAACAGATTACAATGATTGGAAGTGATATAGATGGATCTCGTATTTCCTACTGAACACGGTGTCTTCAATTACCGCGTTGCTGGTATTTTTGTGAAAGACGGTCACTTATTGATTCACCGAAACATCCGAGATGACTTTTGGGCATTACCCGGGGGGCGCGTCACGCTCGGTGAAGAAGCCGCAACCGCCCTCGCACGCGAGCTACATGAAGAGTTGAACATGCACGTGACTGATACCACGTTCGCTTTCGTGCACGAGAACTTATTTACGTACAACAATCAGCCGTTTCATGAGATTGGACTGTACTTTTATGTAGACGGTGACCTCCCGCTCCAAGACGGAGACTTTTATGGACCTGAAGGAGATCACCTGATTTATCGTTGGATAAAGCTTGACCGTCTACAAGACGTCACGCTTTATCCGGAAATACTCGCTCAACTCCCGAACCGTTTGCCAACTCATTCACTCAATCCAGCTTGAACTTAGAGTAGCGATTTCAACTCGTTTAAATGTCGAATCTCATACGTTGACTCGATGGTCGCGGCCACTTCGTTTGGATTGAACCAGCAAGTATCCAAACCATACATCCGCCCACCGGCGATGTCTGCCGTGACTGAGTCGCCGATGATTAAGCCCTTCTCTGGCTCTACATTCGGGATTCGGTCGAAGACGTAGTCAAAGAACGGTTTCATCGGTTTTTGCGAGCCGGTCGCATCCGATACGAAGACGGCTTGGAAGTACGGCAATAGTCCCGATGACTCTAGCCGTTTGAATTGCGTCTCTGTCACACCGTTTGTGACGATATAGAGTGGATAGTGCGCGCTCAGCGTTTGGACAATCTCTAACGCGCCTTCAATCATGTGTACGCCTGCATGTAAGTAGTCCCGATACTGCTGTTCGACCTGCGGACCGTCCACCGTGAGTCCGAGCGAATCAAACAGTTTCGTGTGACGACCGATGAGTACTTCTTCACGATCTACTTCGCCGCGCTCAAATGCGCGCCATAGGCCGCTATTAATGTCGACATACCGCGACTTCACCTCATCTGTCATCCGCACGTTGAAGGATGCAAGTAACTGTTCCAAGGCGACATGTTCACTTTGTTTAAAGTCTAGTAGTGTGTCATCAATATCAAATAAAATCGCTTCATAACGTTTCATATCTCTTTCTAACCCCTCTCTTCGTCTTAACTGTACAGGAAGTAGAAACGAACATCAAAAAAGGGAGATATCATGCATCCCCCCTCTCAATGTCTATTAGATGACTCGTTTGATTTTTGACCCCCATGATTAATCAGAATCACGAGTGTCCCAATCAATATCACGACCGACCACATATGAACAATCCCCATAAGATTTAACGGCTTGAAGAAGTATCCCCAATCGTTCTCAAACAAGTAGGCAAAATAAACCGACACACCATATGATCCAAGCAAGGAAGCTAATACAAAGCGTATTCGCAAATGTCTCAAAGATTGCTTCGTTCCCCACCAAATGACAATCGGTACAATTAAATATCCAAATGGAAAACCCCAAACATAATCCATTGCCGCCACAAAAAATGCCCAAGGCACGAAGAGGAATAAACTCACACAGCAAGTTTTCATCGTCTGCTCCTAAATTTGTTGAATTTACTTGATTCAAGTTTACCAAATCCAAAACATTGATATGTTTATTTTTCTAAAACAAGTGAATACTTCTTATGGTGAAGAAAAATAAAGGAGTGTTCAAATATGCATACAGATTTTACGAACATGTACATCAATGGCGATTGGGTAAATGGCTCAAGCGAGAAGTCGATCGACAACGTTAATCCATTCTCGAACGAGACTCTCTTCTCGATTCAATCAGCGGATGAAGAGGACTTGAATCGTGCTTATGAAGCAGCAAAAGCGTCTCAGACGGACTGGGCCGATATGCTTCCACAAGCACGCCGTGAATTGATTGAGAAGTTTGCCCAGCTGACGATGGACAACAAAGACTTTATCGTCGATTGGCTCGTGAAAGAGTCCGGTAGTACACGCATCAAAGCAGAGAGTGAGTTCGCCGCATCGATGGCTATCATCAAAGAAGCCGCGACGTTCCCTTTCCGTATGGACGGGCTCATCAAACCTTCGATCGTTCCGAATAAAGAGAACCGCGTATATCGCAAACCACTTGGTGTCATCGGCATCATCAGCCCGTGGAACTTCCCATTCCACTTGGCTGTCCGTTCAATCGTGACGGCTCTTGCGACCGGGAATACGGTCGTCGTCAAACCGGCCACAGCGACACCGGTAACGGGTGGTCTCCTATTCGCATCCCTCTTCGAAGAAGCAGGACTTCCAAAAGGTGTGCTCAACGTTGTCGTTGGACGAGGGTCTGAAATCGGGGACGCAATCGTTGAACATCCGATTCCACGTCTCATCTCGTTCACAGGTTCGACCGAGGTCGGTCAAGGGATTGCGGAAAAGGCAGGTCGTTTGTTGAAGAAAACAGCACTTGAACTCGGGGGAAATAATGTGTTCGTCGTGCTCGATGATGCCGACCTCGATCGTGCCGTCGAATCAGCCGTCTACAGCAAGTTCTTCCACCAAGGACAAATCTGTATGTCGACGAACCGAATCCTCGTCGCCGAATCGATTCATGACGAGTTCGTGGAGCGTTATGTCGAGCGCGTTAAACAGTTGAAAGCAGGTAACCCGAATGAAAAAGATACGCAAGTCGGCCCGCTCATCGACCACGATCAAGTCGATCGCATCTTAGACCAAATCGAGAAAACGGTTGATGCCGGTGCGACCGTTCATACTGGCGGGACAGCGGACGGCAACGTCCTCGAACCGACCGTCCTCAGTGGCGTCACGAATGACATGCCGCTCGCGAAAAACGAAATATTCGGTCCGGTCGCGGTCATCCTTTCGTTTAAAGATGACGAAGAGGCTGTTCGTCTTTCGAACGAATTACCGTACGGATTGAGCGGTGCCGTTCATGGCTCGGTTTACCGTGCAACCAATTTTGCACGAAAAGTCGAAACTGGCATGATTCACGTCAACGATCAGTCGGTCAACGATGAACCGCACATGCCGTTCGGAGGCGAGAAAAACTCTGGTCTCGGACGCTTCAACGGTGAATGGGTACTCGAAGAGTTCACGACGCTTCAATGGGTGTCCATCATGCATGAACGTCGCGAGTACAAACCGTTCTTCTCTTAATACAATCAATACAAAACCAGGCTTGTCGGCCTGGTTTTTTTGTTTCTTCATTCGATTTTCTCACGAAGGTGATTTCGGCTTCTCAATCACGACTTTTCCATGTTCATCTAAGAGCGGCGTCATTCCACTCAATCCTAATCCACTAGTCATGATGTAATGCACGCCCGTATACTGATCCACGACAATTTTAATAATCCCGCCACTCATATGCTGTTTCGACTTCAATATAAATCGTTGTCCCACGACATACCATCCCCCTCTTTTTCGATTTAGAATGCCTTCACAATCATCTCATATCTACACGAAACATATACCATTTTTCACCATTTCAATCATTCTAAGAGTTCATTTACATCCTTGATGTGTTCTTCATCAACTTTAAAATATTCGCGACTTTCTATCCCTTTTGAAAAAATGAACTTGTTGTTGTCACTTACCCAAAAGTTCACCATCAATTCCATCGTGGATTCAGCTGGATTATTGATGGTCACTACATATTGAGGAAGCCCTTCTGGACGTTCATTTGTGATTGAACTCGTTTCAATCATCGTTTTGAAGTCCTTAATCTTTTCTTCATCCGTCACCCTATTTTCATCGTACACAATCGTTTGTTCATCAGTATAATTGCCAACCACTAGCTCTCTTTCTTGTTGACCACATCCCATTAATATAGATAACGAAATCACACTGAGGAAGGTAATCATTTTCTTCCAAAACATGTTCTCCCTCCTTTATATTTTGAATACGCTTATATATTATCCTGAGCCACAATTTACAAAAAAGACGAATGAGGTCGCATTTCACTCCCCCATTCGTCAACAGTCTGACTTTAAGTTAAATTTTCTTCACGAACTCCGACTTCAGTTTCATCGCACCAAGTCCCTCGATTTTACAGTCGATATCATGGTCACCTTCCACGAGTCGAATCCCCTTCACTTTCGTTCCTTGTTTGACGACAAGCGAGGTTCCTTTCACTTTCAAATCCTTGATCACGGTGACAGTGTCTCCGTCTTGAAGCGGGTTTCCGTTCGCATCTTTAATTTGTGACGCTGCTTCTGCTTCTGCCGCCTCACTCGGTGACCATTCATAGGCACATTCTGGGCATACAAGCAACGGACCATCCTCGTACACATAAGATGATTGGCATTTTGGGCAATTCGGGTACTCAGTCATTCTATTTCCTCCATTCGATTCACTCGTTCCAGTATATCGTATGGTGGCTCCATCTTTCTAGACCGTTCACTCTTCGGTAGGCGATGCAGGACCTTCTAAATCAAGTTGATAAAACGATAAATCGAGCCATTTGCCGAATTTATATCCGGCATTTCGAATCGTACCGGAATGAACGAATCCAACTTTTTCATGCGCAAGGATACTCGTCACGTTCGATGCGTCAATTCCACCAATCACCGTTTTCATTCCTCTCACTTCGGCGATACGGATGATTTCTTTTAACAGTTTGTTGCCAATGCCTTTCCCGCGGTAACCGGGATGCACGTATACAGAATGTTCAACCGTATAATGGTACGCTGGCCACGGACGAAACGGACCGAACGTCGCAAACCCCATGACGACGTCATCCTCTACCCATACGATGATTGGACAATCTTGCTCTTTCTTCTCCTCATACCATGCCACTCGATTCTCGAGTGTCACCGGTTGATAGTGATAGACGGCCGTACTGTTTACAATCGCATCATTGTAAATATGTAAAATCATTTGAAGATCATCTCGTCGACAATTGCGAATCATCCCCATACCACCTTTTCGTTTTTTTCATTATACGAATCCCCTCTTCAAAAGACACGAAAAAAGTGACCGGTCCCATCAACCGGTCACTCAAATCATGCGGCCAAGCGGTCACACATTGAGGCGCATTCTGTACAAACTCTTGCGCATTCCTGGCAATGTGCGTGCTTATGTTTCCCGCACTCCTGTGCGCATGCTTTACAGATGACTGCACACGCTCGCGCGAGTTCAGGAACGAATGCCGAATCACGCGTCATCGCTTCCGCAAGAAACGCACAGGCAGCGGCACATTCCCGATCCAGTCGGATACAATCAACCATCATCTGTACATCTTTTTCTTCTAAACAAGATTCCAGACAATAGTTGCACGTTTCCACACATTCGTGGAGCATTTCGAGTTCGTTCGCATAGATACGATGAGCCATACATCATTCCCCTTTCGTTTCTTCTCTTCTGCAATTTCGGACACGTTACTCCTGTTCCCTAATCGGCAAAAGAAAAACGACCCGGCTCAAGAATCCGGATCGTTCACGAACCTGCGATACAAGTAAGCGATTCGATTCAGTAATGTCTCGTCATATTTTTTCGGCATGAAACGATAGCGATACAATCGATACATTCGTTTCAAGTCTTCCCACTGATGATCGATTTGTTGCCCTTGTCTGAAGCGTGCCAAATCAATCAAGAATATCTGTCCGTTTGGCGTCAAAATGATATTACGCAAGTGGACATCCGATGGTGTCAGTCCTAATAAACGTGCCTGTCGAAGCGCTTCATCCACTACCTCGATGTAAGAAGGGTCAATCCAGACGCCTTCCGTCAGACACTCAAACAGCGTCTTTCCTTCGATGTAATCCATCACTAAATATGACGGACCAGACTCATAGCACTTCGGAAAGTAAGGGAGTCCCTTAAGTTTTTCATAGATCGCTGCCTCTTCGGTTGCGATTTGTTCATAACCTGGAAAGAACACTTTAATGACACGATCCTTTTCCTTTAAACGAAACACGGCCGCACTTCGTCCAATCCCATGTAAACGAAGATCTGGGTGCATCGAGGCTACCTGAAACGAGTCACCCACCTGTTCGAAGGTGACGTCCGCATATTGTTCATAGTCACTCATCTGTCACGCCTCTTTCCTATTTCTCTTCCCTCTCATCATAGCGCATACAAGCTCATTTGACGCCAAAACTGCTTGAGTAGGTGACAAGTGACGTCCATTCTCGTAAGACGTATAATGAAGAGCGACTGACAACCAAGGAGGAGTTATTATGCAACGTATCGCTTTGACAGAAGAATTATCATTCTCACGCATCGTCCATGGGATGTGGCGGCTCGCTGATTGGGACATGACCCCACAGGAACGCCTCACGTTTATCGAACAATGTCTCGAGCTTGGAATCACGACATTCGACCATGCAGACATTTATGGGGGTTACACATGTGAAGGTTTATTTGGAGAAGCCTTAAAGTTAAAGCCTGAACTCCGAGACCAAATGGAGATCGTCACAAAGACAGGAATTAAATTGACGGGGTCATTTAACCCAGGTCAAACACTCAATTATTACGATACGACAAAAGAGCATATCATCGCGCAAGCAGAGCGTTCGTTAAAAGAGTTGGCAATTGACCACATTGATACATTACTCATCCACCGTCCAGATCCGCTGATGAATCCGGATGAAGTGGCCGAAGCCTTCATCATCTTGCGCGATAGTGGTAAAGTACGTGAGTTCGGTGTATCTAACCATGTTCCGGCTACCCAGAATTTGCTTCAATCTCGCCTTCCATTCCAACTTGTGACGAATCAACTCGAACTCTCTCCGATGCAATTGAAGCATTTTGAGGATGGATCGGTCGATTTGTGTCACGAAAAACGAATGCCACTTATGGCTTGGAGTCCACTAGCCGGTGGTCAACTCTTCAAAGATGAACAGTATGCACCCCTTCGTGAAAAACTCGAGGAAATTCGTGCACGTCACAATGCAAGCGGAATTGACTCGATTGTGTATGCATGGCTCGTCAAACACCCTGCGAACATCATGCCGATCATCGGATCCGGAAAAATTGAGCGCGTTCAGACAGGAGTCGACGCCCTTCAAGTCGACCTCACTCGTGAAGAATGGTTCGAAATTTTGAAGGCGGCACGCGGTCGAGATGTTGATTGAAGGAAACTTCATCAAATAAATCCCACTGAATTATAAAGTGATGATTTAGAAGAATAATCGGCTTTTTTCAATGTCTCGTAATATCAACGTTTTTTCGTCAAAAATCGACATACAAAAAAAGTTAAAAAGTAAAAATAAGTCATAAATGGTTTTATCCCCCGTCCAGTTCAAGTTGGACGGTTTTTTTGATTTTTTTTCGAAATAACAAATTAATTTTCCTAAGACTAAAGTCACAAAAAATTGGTGCTAGAATGGTGAAAGTGATTCATCGAAGGAGAGTACCGATGTGAAAAAGTACCTGATTTTCAGTACCCTCGTCATCCTGTTTTTCTTATTCGGATGCGAGGAAGAACGCGCACTCCGACTCCAACCCGCTCCTGAATATTATCAAGGACGTGCCCTGTTACCAAACGGACAACAAATTGAAATGCCCGAATCGGATCGTGCAGCGATTATCGAGTTATGTCAGCCTGACAACGCGATTCAAAGAATTCCAAGTGGTGAAAGACATTGGCTCGGGACGGTCACATTGAACCAACCGTTGACTGATGCCGCCACCGAATCTTCTTTTCCAACCGCAACTTTTTTCACTGTCGAAAATAAATCATATGTCCAATGTCAACTCGATTCCGTCACATATGCCACCGAAATTAACACGCTTCCTGAAAGTTTAAACGATGTTCAATATACGGCCGAACCTTATCCGGATGTTCCGAAATTCCGATTTGCTGAGCCCCATGAATATGAGCATTTCGCACAAGAGATGAAAAAGCCGATAGGTAATGAGCCCTATCCAGAAAGAAAAGGGATCGAGCATACACTTTTCCATATCACGATGCCTTTCAGTGGTGAATTTGAACTGACCTTTACATCGTCCGAAGCCAAAGACCGCCTCGTCATTCCTGTCGAATCAACACGGCATCCCTATTTGTCACTCGGGCTCGGGACAGAAAAGTCTGATGAGGTGTTACAATACGCGATTTATACGAGCCGAGATCAAAATGACTATCAAGAAGTATTGCGACCGAAAGAAGCGCATATTTCACAAATGTTCGGAGCCAAAACAGCTCCGCAACTCCCTTCGGTTCTTGTACCGGGTCACGAGTATCCACTCTACAGTTTTACGTTCATGAAAAACGGAACGGCCCATCGTCAGAACGTCTCCTTGACGTATCATGAACCCAAGTTGTTGTATGGAAAAGAATTGAGTGAACAAATTCACGACAAATTAAGTAGTCAACGTCATGTCATTTTTCATGACTTGGCACTCCTTGGAACGGAATCAAAAGATGCCTCCTTCCTACAACATGTCGGTCAAGATGAAATGGAATTTATTTTTGGCGCCATCAAACGAGCTAACGCGACCGCCTATGCAGGCAAGACCGCTTCCACACCTTATGTGACCCTATTTCAAGGGATATGCGCCCAAACGTTTGATGTTAGCTATGATGGTGCAGATGTGTACGTGACCAATTCAGAGACAGGCGCCCATTTTAAGC
This sequence comes from Exiguobacterium sp. 8H, assembly GCF_902506255.1. GTDB lineage: Bacteria > Bacillota > Bacilli > Exiguobacteriales > Exiguobacteriaceae > Exiguobacterium > Exiguobacterium profundum. Next base: position 2,004,902 of record NZ_LR733429.1, read on the forward strand.
TACTACGTGAGGATGCCATCAAGTGGTATAACCTGTTTGAACAAAACACTTAATCTGACAGATGCGAATGCGTCTGTCTTTTTGCATATTCATGAAGCAAATATAGTACGATGAGACACATTTTTTGGGAAGATAGGAAGGGAAAGGAGTGAATCTTTGTGACAAATCCATTTATACGTGACGTGAACCATCATTGGCGCGTATCCTATCGACAAAACGGATATCCCCATGTGCAACAGGGCTGGGTGTTACCTCCAGAACAAAAAGAGGAGTTCGATCCATTTATTTTGATGGCAGAAGACTGGTTCAAGCGTGGGACGTTTTCGGACCATCCCCATCGTGGGTTTCAAACAATCACGTATGTCATCGATGGTCGTCTAGAACATATTGATAATCATGGGGGACATTCGATTTTGGACGCCGGTGATGTTCAGTATATGAACGCCGGATGGGCCGCTAGACACGCCGAAGAAGCGGTTGACGATGATTTGATCCATACGCTGCAGCTCTGGTTGAATTTGCCGAAGTCGTTAAAAACGACAACCACTTCCTATCAGAACGTATACGTCGAGGACGCACCCCTCGTTCGTTTCGACGGCGGACAGCTTCGTGTCTATTCCGGCGAAATTGCGGGTGTAAAAGGGCCGATGGAAAGTCTCGTCCCCATCACGATGACAGAAATAACGCTGAAAGAAGGTAGCGAATACGAACACATCTTGCCTGCGAATCATAACAGCTTTTTGTACGTACTCGCTGGTTCAATTGAAGTTGGGTCTTCCAAAATTCCGCTCAGTAAAACTGATGTGGCGACACTGACGTTCGATGAAACATCTGAAGCGATGAGCACACTTCAACTGAAGGCCACGACGCGTACACGGGTGCTCATCTATTCCGGAAAACCGATTCGCGAAGACTATATTGCGCATGGTCCATTCGTGATGAACACGGAAGAAGAAATCCGCCAAGCTTTCCGCGATTATAATAGCGGCGGGTTCGGTCCCCCAGCCGTCAAATAAACAAAGGGAGTCTCTCGACTTGAGAGCTCCCTTTTCTGATTATGATCGATCCGGTTGTAACACCGTCTGTTGTGTCGGAACATGACCAATCGGTACGGTCCGTTCGACGAGAACGTAACGCTTGCCCTCCACTTCAAACTTGCGGTCGCCAAGATAGTGAGCGCTCTTTCCATCTTCGTATAGTTTCGACAAGATAGCAGGTACGTACTCTTCTAGTTTTGTATAGTGCTCATCGAGGGTCATGACGATATTGCCCCCCTTATATCCGAGCCAGTAACTATAAAAGAACCAACCTAACGACAGTACTCCTAGAATTCCTAATACAATTGTGATTAGTTCCATCATGTTATTCCTCCAATTTTTTCATGACAATCTGACGTTTTGGGGTGAACCCGATTTCGCTATAAAACGAAGCAGCATCCGTATTGTTCATCCAGTAATCTAGTTCAATCGATTTGAATTGGTGGTCAAGCGCCCATTGCTCCATCCATTCCATCACACGTCGACCGTAACCGTTCCGTTGATACATGGGGTCGATACTGATGTGATGAACATACACCACGCGAACAGCTTGACGAAACGCGTTCGCCTCACCCACTTTCTCTTCGAACCATATGTAACCGATTGGAGTTGCTTCAAGCTGCATCACCATATAGTGATGACCGGGTCTTCCAATCAGCGTGGAAAAGGCTTCATACATCTTCCCTTCCTCATACTCCGCAAAAAAGGTCGGATTTATATGGACGTGATGCTCATGGATGGAACGATTCAACCGTGCGATGAGGCGGGCATCGGTCGTAGGGGTAAATGTGATCTCCATCATCCGGTATAGTTTGAATGGTTTCGATCTTCGTTTACCCCGTGCGGTTTTTCAGTTCCGCGCAACGTATGCTCACTCGAAGCCTCCGTTCCTTTCCCATTTAGGCGACGTTGAAGCGGACGAGCCAAAAAGTAACCAATCAAGAGCGAACTAGGTAAGACGAGAAAAAATGTACCGAGCAATGTCAACATATATCCTTTGTCCGAGTCTCCGGCAATCACACGGAGGATAAAGAACAGACCGATGAAGACAAGCGCGGCCAGAGAATATTCTACACATTTCCCGAGAAATCGTTTCATACGACATCTCCCCTTTTAAGGTTTGATGTATTATACGACCATTTCCATAAAAAGGTTTCACGCGTCTTGATTTTCTTTATACCACTTCGTCGCCAACCGTTCCGTCTCGATGATCCAGTCATGCTTTCCTTGAATGTATCCTTCCATGTCTTCTGGATGCTGTGCCGCAAGTTGAAGCTTCAGCTCACCATACGCATCGCGAACATCAGGATAAGCTCGCAAGTAATCCCGGAAGGCAAGGTGTCTTATGACATCCGGATTCCCTTCTTCAAACACATGCACGTGAACCGTCCGTTCTTCTTCTCCTTCTCCTTTACGGAAATAGCGACGTTTCGGAATCCCATATTCACCAAGTCCACGGTACCCGAGTGCCTCCATCCGCTCCGTGTAGTCATCGACTCGTTCGATGTCCCGTACGACCGGCATCATGTCGATGATTGGTTTTGCCGCCAATCCTTCGACCGATGTACTTCCAATGTGATGGATCGCGACAAGTTCCTCTTCGAATAACCGACTCAATTTACCAGCCTCTTCTTCAAACTTTTGATTCCATTCCGGATTGTATTTCACTACTTCGACTTTTCTCATGATTTGTTCCTCCTTTTTTAAAAGAACTCTTTATTCTCATCATACCCTTTCTAAACATCGCTCGACATGAGGGATTCCACTTCAAATGGTTTGTACACAAATAAAATGGGAAACCTTATATTAATGACTTGAGAACTGGAGAGTGAATGGATATGTTGACTGAAGAACAAATCGAAACGTTTAAAAAACGATTATTGAAAGAAAAAGCAAAAACCGAAGGATACATGGATAATCGGGAAGAGACATATGATGAAGGAGAGCTCTCTCATTACGACAACCACCCTGCCGACTCGGGCGAAGAGCTCTTTTTACGGGAACGAGACCAAGCCCTTAATGAGCTCGATGAAGAGTTCTTGAGTGACGTCGATAAGGCGCTATTAGCCATTCAGAATGGGACGTATGGACAATGTGAGGTGTGTGGGAAAGACATTGAACTAGACCGTTTGGAAGTCATTCCAGAAGCCACCCTTTGCATCGAACACGCTCGGGCACAAGAAGAGGAAGAACACGCGCATGAAGTCGATCGACCGGTCGAAGAAGACGTGTTGAACCCTAATGAGACAGCTCGACGCAAAGAGTTAGACGGAACGGATCAACCTGGTCAAAAAACGGACGCCTTCTCCCAAGTAGAAGACTACGGAAGCTCAGATACGATTGCCGACAGCGAAGGCAACCACGATCCGACGCGCGAACAGTAAAAAATGCCCTGACCTCATTCGAGAGGCTCAGGGCATCTGTCTGCTTAAAACGTGGCTTTTACCGGAGAAGCACCACCGAGGCGCTCTGCCAGTTTCATCGGGTCGACGGCATTCCCAGCTGAACTAGCCGAGAAATTGTAGTCCCCTTTATGAATCTCAAAGTGTAAGTGCGGACCTGACGAGTTGCCCGTGTTTCCGATTTGACCGATCGGTTCGCCTTGGCGTACTGACTGACCTGTCTTGACATCCACTTTGTGCAAGTGTGCATACACGGTCGTCCATTTTTGACCGTCTACGTTGTGTTCGATTTGTATGTGGTTTCCATAAGGTCCACTGGAGCTGACTTTTGTCACTTTTCCAGCTTCCGCGGCGTATACAGGTGTACCTGTTTTGGCAGCAATATCGAGACCGTTATGGAATGTGTATCCGAACTGTCCACTCGCCGAACCGAACCCTTGAGAGAGGCGACCTTCCGCCGGCATTAAGAACCGATCGGGGGCCATCGCTTCATACCGTTTCTTTAAATCACTCAACTGATTCGTTTGTTTCTTATATTGTTTCGACTTTTCGTCATATGACGCTTTCACGTCTTGACGTGTCGCTTCAATTTGCTCTTGTTCTTCTTTCAGTTGCTTCAATGCTTCATTTGCTTGGTTTTTCTTTTCAACAAGCTCTTGATGTGCTTCTTCCGCTTCAGCGGCTTCCGCTTTCGCACTCGGCAACACCGAAGAAACGACTTTTGCGAAGAGCGACTGTTCTGCAGGAATGAGTGACTCTTCCACTTCTTCTAATTCTTTAGAAGTTCCTTCAATTTTATCTCGCAATGCCTCCGCCTTATGGTCGACTTGCTTCAACTTCGTTTGAATGGCGTGAATGGATTGTTTCGTATCTTTAACCTGCTGCTCCGTTTGTTGCAATGACTTTTCCGTTTGAACGAGGTCTTGCGGGGACATGTTGTCGGCAGATGCGGTTTGTCCTTGAAATAAGAGAACACCAACACCCGCTGTCATGATGAGTTGTTTCCACATATATATAATAAACCCTCCAAATTGATACATTCATGAGCTTCAAAAAAGCTACATGTGCGAATATACCACTGGGGGTTAAAAATTTCAATATATGAAGTTTTTCATTTTCATGTCATACATGACAGCATGATGTGATATTTTCAAGTGTCACTTCACAAGGATTTCACTAGCGTTTTTTTGTATAGTATCCCACCCAGACGATACCACCGATGGAAAGGAGTGTTACACTCACACTAACTGCTAGTATACCTCGCGACAGGTCGGGTGAAAGATTTGTTGTCAGCGCAATCAGGGTCGCGGTATTTCCACTAATCAGCGTAATGATACAGATGACCAACAACCGCTTCATCAAGCGTCCTTCACCATTTCAAATTGGGCAATCTCGTCTTGGACAAATCCCAATCGTCGTGCCGCTTCGACCCATTCAGGACGGTCTGATGTCAACGTGACATGAAGTGGCGATCGGCTCGCGGCCGCCCGCAATAGCCATTTCGCTTCTTCTGCTTGTCCAAAAACATCGAGCAAGACGTGATCGCGGTATAACAAAAATCCTATTCGATTCCCTTCTACGACTTTCACTAACTCAGCAGTTTGTTGGGTCACGCGCACATCGCGTTGCCAAATCGGAACGTGACTCGCCGCCGGATACAACTCATCAAATAACGTTTGAATCGGTTCAGACGTCATGTCTGCGTTCGTTTCTAATGACACCGCTTGGAAGTAGAGGATTTCTCGAGTCGTTTCGTAACCTAGTCGTTCATAGAGAGACACTGCCGCATCATTGCCTTGAATGACTTCGAGTAAACGAGTGCCTACTGCCGCCTCTTCAAATCGTTTCATCAATTCGGTCGCGACTCCTGCTTTTCGGACATGTGGGGCGACAGCAAGCCCACCACAACGTGTCTGCCGTCCTGAATCAAGATGTGCAATCCCGGTTAACACGACACCGACAGGTTCTTCACCATCATAGGCTACAATGGAACGGGACGGCTGATTTTGATCACGAACAAGAAAAACATCTTCGAACGTCTGCTCATCAAATTGAAACGGAATAATATAATCAGAAAAACCGCTCATGAACGCGCGGTATAAATCTTGTAATGGTGGATTTTGACGGTATGTAAACTGTGTCGACATATAATTCCCCTTTCTGAATGAAAATCAATAAAGCCCGAAGGAGACTCCTTATGAAAATTACGCTCGAATATCGAAATGATACGCATCAATCGATTCTCAATACGTTCGCACTACCGACGGACCAAGAAAAGTATACGACCCTGCCCAAAGACATGGATGACCCATTGCCCGATCGCATTTATCCGATTGTCATCGTCGCGTCGAAACCAGTCGGGATGTTCTTACTGCATGACAACGAACGCGTCACTTCCTATACGACCGAGTCGAATGCTTTGCTCTTCTCCGCCTTTGCCATTAACTATGAGGACCAAGGGAAAGGCTACGCTAAAGCGGCACTCCAAGCACTTCCGCAGTTCGTAAAGCAACATTTCCCTCACATTCGTGAAATCGTCCTGTCGGTCAATCTGAAAAACGAAGCCGCCTTCTGCCTTTATATGAGCGTTGGGTGGAGCGATACCGGACGTCGAATCGGTGGACCGATCGGCGAACAGCGTATTCTTTCTTTAACGATTTAAAGCATCCATTCGTGTCAAACTCTCAAATATGTTTTGCCAGTAAGTCTGACGATGCGGAACTAAATCGGCTTGCGTGATTTCAACAAGATGATTCGTCATAAGAGAGCATCCTTCAATCGTACACATGCATCCTTCTGTCAGCGACCTCAGTTCATTTCTTTGAACAGCTACGACATCCATCACTTCCTGGTCGTCAAAATGAATCGGCTCACCTTGATAGAGATAGCAATACGTATGTGCAAACTCGCGATCAAGAAACTCGTCCAGTTCAATCACGTCTTCAAAGATTCCCATAAAGGTGAGCTGTTCGAACGTCAATGACAGTCCGAGCTCTTCTTCAATTTCACGAACGCCATTCGCTATTGTCTCATCTGTTGCGAGGTGTCCCGCTGCCGTAATATCATATTTCCCGGGAAAATCCTGTTTCTCCATGCTCCTCCGCTGAAGATAGATGAGGTCTTCTTTCCAGAACCAGCAGTGGAACGTCTCATGCCAATCCCCGTCAACATGAACTTGATTTCGCTCCTTCTCCCCTATTTTCCGGTAATTCTCGTCAAAAATAGTGAGGTGCTCCTTCATTCCGACACCCCATCTTCTAAAAATCGGATAACCCTATTAGTTGCATCCAACTCAACTTGAATCCCAATCGGGAAGACGTGTGATGGAAACGTGTGCCCGATATCGACATTCGTCAAAATCGGAAAATCTTTTTCTCCGATGATTTCAAGCAACAAGTCGTTGAATGAGAAGGGAGCTGATTGATCTTGAAAATGCTCATGCTTCCCGATAATCAGACCCGAAATCTCATCAAACACACCCGCCAGCTTCAGCATACTAAGCGAACGTTCTTCTTCAGCCATCGTCTTAAACGAGTCTTCTAGAAATAGAATCGCGCCTTTCAAATCGGGATAATAATCCGACTTGAAGAACCCAGACATCGTGTTCAGATTCCCGCCAATCAACGTTCCTTGTGCCTTTCCATCCTTCAGAGAAATCCATCCTTCATTCGGTTGGAACGTCTTGACACGTTGTTGCGTCGACCAATCGAGCATCTCTTCCGTCCATTCATCAGGGATATGTAACTGAAACGGAGCCGTTCGTTCTAAACAGAGAATGTCTTTGACATATTGCTCCCCCGTCTCGAACATCCCTCCGTATTCACCGAATGAGGGGACGATTGCCGGACCGTAAAATGTGACGACGTCCGTTTTGGCATAACAGGCCATCAAGATTGCCGTGACATCACTATATCCCATGATGATTTTAGGATGACGTCGGAGTTGTTCATAATCGATATATGGTAACACCGAGTTCGAATTTGTTCCACCAATTGTACTGATGATCGCTTTCACTTCAGGATCATGTAAAAATGCGTTTAGTTCGTCAGCACGATCCCGAATGGACGAGGACCGATATCCTTCTGTTTTATATGTACACGTGCCCTCTTTCACCTTGAATCCCATCCGCTTGAGCTGTTCAACCCCATGTTGGTAACGCCCCTCAAACTGAACAGGTGCCGGAAAAGAAGGCGTAATGATCCCTATCGTATCCCCCACTTGCAACTTTGGCGGTTTAATCATGATCCCCACTCCCTCGTAACATCATTATGACCGCATTATACCGTAGGAGTGGTAAATCATGCTTCAAAATAAATCAGGGTCTTCCGATAACGTTCTCACTTTTCGAACTTTCGCCGGGCGTCCTGTCCATCCGAGTGCCACAAAGAAAAATGCACCTGCGAGTACGCCGAATAAAGCGGTCAACCCTACTTGAATCCCAACAAATCCATACTGTTCTCCAAGTTTCACGAGGAAGAGCGGTGCAAACAGACAAGTCATACTGAGTGAAAAAAGACCTCCCCATACTCGTCGCTTTGCATTACCAATGGTGAACCAACCAAACGCAATCCAAACACAAGCAACCAATCCTAGCGCACCAACCATCATCCACATGCCCACACCTCACCTTTTCGTTTTTCTTTCTATTCCCCATTTTTCTTGTGATTCCTACTATTTTTTCAAGTAATGAGGGAATTTCCGGGTAAAGGTAAATTAGATAAGATGCGGAACGGGACGACAAAGGAGTGAGGTAGACATGAGTTCACGATTAAACTTTGCCTTAATCTTTCTCGGTCTTTTTTTAGTCGCCGTTTATTGGATGAGCACGTGGAATGACAACATGGTCGAAGGACAGATTGAACGAATCGATATCCCCCAAATATTGATTGAATCTACCGAATCCTCTGAAAAAGTCACATTGCGTGTCATCTTGATCAATGATCAAACCGAAGTTACCGGCATCGTCAATAGCGTACAAGGACTACAGAGCGGCCAACTGGTGACAATCGAGGTCATCCCGACGGATTCGAACTTGAACATCGCACGCACAATCGAAGTCACCGCTCCATGATTTTTTTGAAATGAAGCGTAACTTTTCCAGAACTGTGGAATATGAGAACAGAATCATAAAAAGGAGTGATCGGATTGATTTCAAATAAATTACTATCTGGAAAAGTAGCGTTTGTGACCGGGGCAGCCTCCGGAATCGGACGTGCCGCGGTCATCCGCTTCATTCAAGCCGGAGCAAAAGTCGCCATTGTCGATTTGAATGAAGAAGATGCGATGCGTCTCGCAAGCCTTGTCGGGGAAGAACGCGCCATCGGCATCAGTGCAGATGTGTCGGATGAATCCGCAATGAAAGAGGCCTACGAACGGACAATGGAACGATTTGGTCAACTCGATATCGTCTTCGCGAACGCCGGTCGAAACGGGACCATCACACCGATTGAACATTTATCATTGGATGATTGGAATGGCGTGGTGGAGACGAACCTCACTGGAACCTTTTTGACCGTCAAACATGCTATTCCTCATTTGAAAGAGAATGGCGGGAGTATCATTATCACTTCATCGATTAACGGGAACCGCTATTTTAAAAATTTCGGATTCAGTGGCTACGCGACGACAAAAGCAGGTCAAACCGGCTTTGCAAAAATGGCTGCTGCGGAACTCGCTCAATTCGGGATTCGTGTCAATTCCATTTGTCCCGGGGCCATCGATACGAATATTGACGATTCGACCAATCGAGACGATGCGTTGCTCGAAGAAGTTGTCATTCCAATCGAATATCCACTCGGGAATCAACCGCTTGCCGGAAAATCGGGCTCCGCGAAACAAGTCGCCGATGTCGTCTTATTTTTCGCGAGCAACATGTCGAGCCACGTCACCGGCTCTGAAGTATACGTCGATGGGGCTGAATCGCTCTTGTAATCGAAAAGCAGGTCACCTCACCCGAGGCGACCTGCTTATTTAAGGATTGGACTTTTCATGACCGCTTTTTGATAGAACGGCTGAAATCCAAGCCGTTCCATATTGCGACCAGACGCCGAATCGACTTTCGTCGTAACCGTCAACAGATTGCATCCAAGTGCTTTCGCTTCGGCAATTCGTTCCAAAATAAGTTGTGTCTGGTACCCTTTTTGCCGATACGTCGGAACGGTGCTCGTCAGAAACAACTCTCCAATCCCGTCTTGCGTGGCTAAAATCCCACCCGCTACGACAGCATCCTCTTCTCGCACGAGATAAGCATGATTACTCGGCAGTGCGTAAAAGCCTTTGGCTGTATCGACCGTCTCTTGAAGGATTGTGCCCGACTCGGCGAATCCAGCCGCAACGGCGTATGCCCACTCATGGAGTGTCTCATCCTTCACTTTTTCGACCTGAGTCGGTACAGATGTGGAGGCATGCTGTGTCAAATCCAACGTCCATACGTCCAAAAAATGATCGAGCGTGTAGTTACGTTCTTGCAATAAGCGGAGCAAGGAGTCTTCCGCTAATGGACAAACCTCAATATGTAGACGCGAGACATTTTTCCCGCGTACCCATTTTTCCATTTGATGCAGGTCGTAAAAGCTTGTCGGCCGATTCAATCCAAATCCGACCGCAAAACTCATATTCCCCATTTTGAACACGTGTCCTTTTCCTTCTACGTGTAGTTCCGCACCTTCATAGGGAGGGGTTTGTTTACGATGTCGAATGTAAGCAGACGTCCCCTCTGCTTTGATGCGTTCGATACGCCTTGCCAATTCTAAACGATTCACGCTCTTCCCTCCCTTGTATATTCCATGTTGAGTGTAGCACATGTTCACGGTCGAATGAGATGACCGTATTGAATCAGCCGTTCCCGAACAGAAGGGACGAGTTCTACACACTCAAGGACCGTCTCCCACTCTTGTAACGTCACATCGACGACTTCATCTGCTTGCAGTGACAGTCGTTCAAAGTCGATTGGTTTCTCGCACACGAGACAATACATATCCAAGAAATATGTGCCCCGCTCAATCGTTGTCACGAACCGGAGTTGCTCAGGCAATACATATAGTCCCAACTCTTCTTTTAGCTCACGGACCGCACCTTGTCGACTCGTTTCCCCAGCCAAAATCGAGCCGCCCGTCCCTTCCCACAGAAGCGGATACGTCTTATCCGGATGACGCTTCGACAGCAATAATCTCCCATCTGGATCGAACGTGAACACTTCGATGACCGTGTGAAACGTATGCGGCTCTAATTCATCCCCACGAAAGTGCGTTCGACCGAGCGGTTGCCGGTTTTCGTCGAGTAAATCCCATACTTCTCGATTCATGGACGAATCTCATCAATCACGAACGAAGAGGAACCTTGAATCTCTTCGATAAAGTGAGATCCGAATAGCATGGCTGGTGTAAAGCTTCCGGCAAGCATCCCACCCGAACCGAGCAACCGCTTGACGACGGCGAGCGCCCCGTACACGGTGAAGGCATACGTACTTGCCGTTTGAATACGGACGACTACTTTTCGTCCTTCCTCATTCGTTGCTTCGCCCCATACGTACGTCGATGATTTTTCACGTAAAGCCTCGTCTGGTCCTGATACGTTTTCGTCGACATAACGGAGCAATCGTTCCTGCACGGCCTCTTTTCCAAGAATCGGGCTGAACCATGACAAAGCGCGAGCAGCATAGGCGGCCGCTGTCGGCACTGGTACCCATGTCGTAATATTCGGAATGTCCGTCGTGTAGTAGGCGGTCGAAACGTCTCCCCACGGAATCGCAATCGCGGTACGGCTTCCGCGACCAAAATCAATCGTTCTCCGCTTTGCCCCAATTGGAAATGGTGATAATTTGCCGTTCACACGTTCCACACTACTCGACCCTAGTCCACGAACGGCCGTCTTCATGGTTCCTGGTGAGATGCCAGCTGCCGCCGAAAAGCCAAGAGCGAGTGTTGTCGCATCCGGTATCAACTCTTTTAATTTCCGCGCGACACAGTCGGTCGGAATGACATCAAATCCGACACCCGAGCATAAAATCACACCACGTTCTTTGGCTTGAGCCGCTCGCTGTTTAGAATGGACATATTCGAACACGTCGATTTCCCCGGTAATATCTAAGTAATGCGTACCTGTCTCTAGACATGCCTCGATCATCACTTGGCTCGTATCCGTGAAAGGACCTGCACAATGAAGGACTAAATCTACATCGTGAAGCGCCTCGATTGCGGCTTCACGACTCAATGCGAAAATCGATGTTTCGCAACCCAGTTCATCTCCTAGGCGATGAATCGCTCTTGCGTTTCGTCCGGCAAGAACCGGACGCATTCCGTCACGAGCGGCTTGTCGTGCAATCAGCTCACCCGTATAGCCATTCGCCCCATAAATCATCCATCTCATTTTTACCCCTCCTTATGTTAATGTATCCTTGTTCGTTTCCCTAAAAGAAGTTGAATCGAACGAAAAGATCTTGGATGACATCGATGATATACACACTTCCCGTTACAATAAGCAAATATCCGATTGGGATGAGCAGACTTTTCACTGTTTGTGGTTTTGTTATGTCTCCCCGATGCTGTAGTAGACGATCCACCAAGTAAAACAAGGTCGCTGCGAGAAGACTGAGCCATGACAAGACGAGCCCGAATAGTATATGTAAAACAAACGAAGTGAACCACCTGAATCGTTTCGAACTGAGTCGATTCGCCAACCAGTCACTGCACCATGAGGTCACGACACCGTAGGTCAACATAATCGGAAAACTGACCGCTACATAGGCAACCGTCATCAAAAGGAAGCCATTCAGTACGCCACTCATCCCTCCATTTTCTCGTACACCCATCATAGTGACCCCACACGCTAACAGAATCGCATAGACGGGCGAAGCGATGGATGCTGTGACGATTTTACGATTCCACATCTGCACTCCCCCTAATCCCTTCCAACTTTACACGACCTGTTCTGAAAACGCACAAAAACCAGCCTAAATTTAGGCTGGCTTCGCGATTTGTTAATTGTTTGCAACTTCTCCGGCTTTCGTACGGACCGATTGCATCGCTTCCGTCCATGGAAGGAGTTGGTCGAGCATATCGTTGACCGATTGTGCTTGAACTTCTTTCGGAGCGAAATGCGTACCGTTCTCGAAGTCCGTGAAGAGTGAGAGTGCAGGATGGACACGTACGTGAGCGATTGACAATTCACTCAAAATGCCCCGTAAATGTTCTGTTGCCCGTGCTCCACCAACAGAACCGTATGAGACGATTCCGGCTGCTTTGTTGTTCCATTCGACGCGTAAGTAGTCGAGTGCGTTTTTAAGAGATGCTGAGATGGAATGGTTATATTCTTGGACGATGAAGATGAATCCGTCCATTTGCGCAATTTTCTCCGACCAGGCTGCAACGCCAGATGCGTCTTGACCCGCTTCGCCGAGAAGTGGCAAGTTGTAGTCTGCGATGTCGATGACTTCATAGTTGGCATCGCCATGTTTGTCGGCGAGTTCTTTCACCCATTCCCCGACCTGTGGACTGACGCGACCTTCACGAGTTGATCCGAGTACGATTCCGATGTTTAACATAGTAGTTCCTCCTTGGTTATGTTGTGATGCATCTGATTTTCCAATCAAGCGATTTAAGAAACTCATTTCATGCCCTCATATTCTTTCTCAAATGTTTTCGTGCTTCTGACCGTATCGATTGGTCGTACCATCGCCTCGATTTGCGAACGTTTCGCTTCGAGGAACGGCGGGAGTGACAACTTCTCACCGACCGTCTCGTACGGCTCGTCTCCCATGAATCCAGGTCCATCTGTCGCCCATTCGAACAAAATTTGCGGCGCGACACGTGCATAGGATGATTCAAAGAAGAAGCGATCGACGTAGCCAGAAGTCGGCAAACCGAACTGTTGGAGACGTGCTGTCCATTCATCGAGGACGCTACGGTCTTCGACACGGAATGCGACATGGTGCACGGTACCGAACCCTTGACGCGCTTGTGGAGATGTCTCGTCGTGAATGACGATCACTTGCGCTCCGTTTCCACCTTCACCTCCTTCAAAGAGATACACATCACCTTCTCGCTCGATCTCTTTAAACAGCATCACTTGCTCCATCACTTGTTTGAAATATGTGATATCTGCGATGCGAATAAAGATTGGACCGAGTCCCGTAATCGCGTATTCAAGCGGGATTGGACCGTTCTTCCACGGCTCGCCCGACGCGATGCCTTCGTTGAACTCATCCGAGATGAGTTGATACGCCTGCTCATCAAAGTCGATGAACGAGAGCGTCTTCTTCCCGAACTGTTCTTGAATCCCTTCGTGCTCGACGCCGAGACGGTCGAAGCGACGGACCCAATACGTCAACGCTTCATCTGTCGGTACGCGGAACGACGTTTTCGCGATTTCATTCGTTCCGTGCTTACCTTTCGGGATACCTGGGAAGTCGAAGAAGGTCATATCTGTCCCTGCGTTTCCTTTATCGTCCGCAAAGAATAAGTGATACGTTTGAATGTCGTCCTGGTTGACCGTTTTTTTCACCAAACGCATGCCTAACACGTGAGTGAAGAAATCGTAGTTTTTTTCGGCACTACTCGTGATTGCTGTGACGTGGTGAATTCCTTTAACATGATTCATCATTCTCTCTCCTTTTATATCTTGATTTCAAGATACATGATTAAAATTTTTTGCGGCTTCTGCCCGCTTTCCTATTTGTTTCAACTGTTCAATCGTTTCGTTTAATTGCATCCCTTCAAACACAGCGTTCATATGCTCCGTATGCTTAGGGAAAATATCTTGCATCAAGCGCTCTCCGTCATCTGTCAGCGCAGCGTATGTGATGCGACGATCGCTCGGACAAGCCTTACGAATGAGATACCCTTTTTCTTCTAACCGGTCCACGACGTACGTCATGCTTCCGCTCGAGAGGAGAATTTTCTTCCCGATGACTTGAATCGGTTGATCCCCTTTATGATATAAAAACTCGAGTACGGCGAACTCGGTCGCGTTTAACCCGTAAGACGCCACTTCCTGCTTCACCAGGTCTTGTAACGACTGAGAGGCACGTAACAGCACAGTAATTGTTTTTAATGCATCAGATGGTTCCATCTGTCTCCCTCCTTTGTCCAAGAGAGCCATTAACTTAAATTCAAATATCTTTAATTCGAGATAAATATATCATGCGACAATTCTTCCGTCAATCGATTTGATTTAAAAAATAAGACGGGTTGTTCCCATCTCATTCCCCTCGCCGAATTACAGCCATTTCACGACCGAATCGATGGCCTTCATCAACGAATCCTAGGCTTCCATATAAGTGATGCGCTGCCTCGTTCTCGGGGTGATAGCCGACGACAATCGGTTTTTCTGCGCCGATTTCTTCAAGCATCAGCTCTGTCGCTTGTCGACCAATCCCTTTGCCTTGATGAGCATGGTCGATCATGATTCGGTAAATCCACAATGCATCCAACTCTTCAAGTTCTGTATTGTACATGAGGAAGCCGACCATCGTCTCATCTTCATAAATCGCACGTGGACGTAATGTCGGTTCGTACAACGCTTGAAGTAACGAAATCGCATTCGGCTCCATATACGACTGTTGTTGCTCACTTAATTCCAAGTGACAGCATGTATACCAATTTTGTGCATCGATCGGACGTAGTGAAATCATGTCTTTCTCCTTTAGTCATATGTCTCATTTAAGTTTCTTGCATAAAATGCGATGGCACGCCGGTACCGCGCGATGCTCTCGTCCGGTTTCGGACTTGCAAGCAGTTCAAGTAACGTTCCCGTCGCTTCTTCATGGCGACCGACGTTGTAATGGGTCATCGCTTGAAATACCTTGAGCGCCCCGTGATTCGGGAATTGCTCGATTGCCTCTTCAAATAACTGTTCCGCTTCCGTGTATCGTCCGAGTGCCCGATACGTACTGCCGAGTCCGAGATATGATTCCGCCAACTCTTCCCCCGTCAACCCGAGTCGGATGGCCCGTTCATAATGCGGGACCGCTTGACGTTCTTCACCGAGCGAGTCATAGCACCACGCACAGTACGCATGTAGCCTCGGATTCTTTTCATCTTTCCGCAAGAGCGACAAGAACAGTTGCTTCGCCTGCTCAAGTTGTCCCTCCTCACGGAGACGAACGGCTCGATCAAACTCATTCTCTTCTGTCACGTCGGTCCCCTCCTGTGCGAATTCTTGATCTAACCATGCTTGTAACGTTTCATAATACTTACCGATATGTACCCCATCGACGAGTGCATGATGGGCTTGGACGGATAACGGCATAACCAGACGCTCGCCTTGACGTTCGAACTTGCCCCAGGCGATACGCGGCACGCTGTCATGTTGTTGCTGATGCGTCGGGTGCATGATACTCGTGAACGTGACCCACGGAACACTCGTGACATACAGTAAGTCGTCGGGCTCGTCATCCCCGACCACGACTTCATCGGCAGCTCGCTCCATCCGCGTCGTCACTTCCTGTAAGAATGTCGGTAAATCTTCATAAAACGTAGCCGCACAAAAGTTGAAGACATCCTCGTCTAACATGACTGTGAACGAAGGGTGGACCACCTCGTGTTCGACGACCTCTTCACCACGGATACGATAGCGCAATTCCGGAATCGCGTTCGCCGCTCTCACCGCACCGTATAAAAAGAGTTTGAAGAACGATTGATTGCTCTCCTTGGCATATGTATATAGGTTCGTGACATCTACGTTTGCCGTCACGTTGAAATGTGGCGCATCAAACGCTTTGAAAAACTCGAAGTGCTTACGTCGTGTCCACGTCTCAATTTCAATTTTTTTCATAAAAACTCCCCCTCCTACGCTCTTACTGTAGCAGAGAGAGTGAATTCGCTCATAGCTTTTGTTTTAACTGTTCGTAATGTCCTTTTGCCAAATCAAAGTAGATGAAGTCTCCACGTTCGATTCGTTCGAGCGTCGCTTCGAATTCACGCCATCCACGTTCGACCTGTTCAGGTGTCAGCTCGCCGCTCTTGGTCGCCTCTTCAAACTCATCCTCATCCTTTTTGACGATATCCCCATTTGGAAACACGAGAATATCGAGCAACAAGTCATCCATATAAGGGATACCCTCTTCTTCGCCGATTCGGTCAACGAGGTCGATATACCACTGCACGATTTCGCCTTCCGGATTGATCATCGCTGTCACACCGAACGGTTCATTGTCCGGGAAATATTGGAGCCAAGCAAACCCGGCATCCGCCACGATGAATTCTTCCCCTTTATGCTTTTTATATAATGGTGCCCGAACCTCATCGATTTGGAATAAGGCGACGACGCCTGAAAATTGTTCCGTCTGAACACGAACTTGCGCATAGCGGTTCTTTAAAATCCTTTCCCAGTCTCGTCGATTCGCATACTTTCGCTTTGCCATATGGATCTCTCCCTTTCGATCATCTCTGTATGATTACAGTTCGCCAGAAGAAAGAAAGTTCCTTGTTAGTCATACAGGTTATGCTGATTGAACCAGACGAGATGACTTTGCTTCAAGCGTTTCCGCTCGACCATACGGACGAACGCGTCTGTCGAGATGAAACGGTTCCCGGGATGGAGGTCGGCCAGCATCAAGAGGATGAGGCGTGAACCTCGCTCTCCCTCTTGAAGAGAGATATGTTCCATCTTCCCTTCCCCGTTGAAGCGGTTGATGAACAGCTCGACTTTACACTCTTCTTTTAAGAGTCGGGTCGTCACATATGCGACTTGGCTGATGATCGACTCGAAGTCGTGATGTAACGTGTAGCCGGACGGCCCACTCAAATCGACTGCGAACGTGAACGTATCGAGCGATGTCTTTTGAAAGACTTTCGACTGGACTCGTCCAAGTTTTGCCGTCGCGACCCAGTCAATCTCTTTTACCGGTTCCCCTTCATAAGGCTTTGACCCCAGAACCTGCAGTGGATTCCGAAGTGGTGATGCGGTCAAAGGCCGGTCACCAAGCGCTAAACGTTTCGTGCCGACCGGTGGGTGTAACGTAAGGGACGGTAATACCGTCCACCGCTTCTCGATGGGGCACTCGAGTAAGTACGTCCCGAGATGAAACGGGAGCGTCACAGCAAGTACGCATTCTTCGATGTAGGCAGGACCTCGGAATTCGGCTTGAATGTGAAGCATGTGACGAGCCTGATCTGTCCGTAATGTCAAATCCAAACTATTCGGGGACCGGTCGTGGGCTGGAAAACTGAGCGCTGTATTGGATTTCAGCCGAACACGAACCGGAAGCCCGAGTCGTTCGACGACTTCACTTCCATCTAAAATCAGTTGTACCTCCGTCTCATCCCCGACAAAGAGAAGGGATTCATGGCTATGTATGTGAAGCCGAAGAGCTTGTTCCAACTGTTTCCGTGTCCGTTCAAAGAACCAAACGATGCCCGCAAGTAAACAAAGCGCATATCCGACAATCTCCATGTACGGGACGAATACGAGAATCACCCCAGCGAATCCATAAACCGGAATCCATTGTTTCTGTAGGGCGTTATGTGTCGAGAAGGTCATCTTCAGCCCTCTACCGGCACAGAGACGGTGTCTAAGATGTAACGGATAATGTCCTGTTTCGTCGATTTGATGCCTCCTTCAAGCGTCAACGTCAAACGATGGGACAAGACATAAGGTGCCACGGCTTTCACATCTTCCGGAATGACGTACAATCGATCGTTCAGATAGGCATAACTTTGAGACGCTCGCATGAGCGCGATGGCTCCACGTGGACTGACACCGACCTCGACGGATGCATGTTCCCGGGTCGCGTGAACGAGCCCGAGTAAGTAATCGAGGACATCATCTTGAATCGATACTTGCTTCACTTCCTCCTGAGCACGGCGTAACTCGTCTAACGTCGCAACCGCCTCTACGGTTTTCCTCGTTTGGCGCATCACTTGTAAGAGGAGTTCTCTCTCTTCCGCAACATCAGGATAACCGACTGGAATCGAAATCAAGAAGCGATCGAGTTGGGCATCCGGTAAGGGGAACGTCCCCGCTGATTCAATCGGGTTTTGCGTCGCGATGACGAAAAATGGTTTCGGCATCGGATATGTCTCTCCCCCGATGGAAACTTGTCGTTCTTCCATCGCCTCAAGCAAGGCGGACTGCGTTCGTGGAACCGCTCGGTTAATTTCATCAATCAAGACGATGTTCGCAAAGATTGGTCCTTGGCGATGATCGAACGTCTGCGTCTGCATGTTGAAATAGTCTGCTCCGATCACATCAGACGGTAACAAGTCGGCCGTGAATTGAATCCGGGAAAACACCCCGTCGAAGCTGGCCGCAATTGTTTTGGCAAGTAACGTTTTTCCCGTGCCTGGCACATCTTCTAATAGAATATGTCCTTCCGCGAGTAACGCCGTACAACAGAGGCGTACGACATCCTCTTTTCCTAAATACACTTCGTTCAACTGTTTGATGACCTGCTCCATGCCCATATGACGACCTCCATTTTTTGTCTTAATCAAACTTTACCTTTTTATGGTAAGATAAACAACAAATAGTCTGAAAATTCAAAAGGAGGTACCCTCTTGCGCTGGACGAACAAGTTTCTTCTCATGATTGTCGCCACACTCCTCGGCACCTTTACGATAATGGTGATTGCGACGAGTGTATTCGAGTGGCTCTATAACCCGGAAACGATACCGGTCGAGGAAAGTCATAGTCTTCCAACTGATCTCCTATCGGATGAGGATGATGGAATTTTAATTGGTGAATCCAAAGCAGATTACCCGTTTGAATTGGATCCTCAAAAAGGAAAACATAGCTTTTTTGAGAGAATCACGGGATCTGGAGAATCAACACGACGAAATCTCGGACTATTCGTCGCTTTGATCGCATTCTGTTGCTTCAGTTTCTATGTCTATCGAAAACGAAAACGGCATTTGACGAACGCACGAGATGATGATGATTCAAGCATAGACCCGCTTGTAGAATCGCTACAACACAAGAACGCCTCGTCCGTTTCAACGCTCACAGCGTTCACGAACGTCCCGATTCGCGATGCACTGATCACATTCAACCAATCTCTCGTACCAGTCAAGCGATTGCGTGCTCATGAGACATTGCAAGAGTGGTTCCAACGCATCGATTTACCGATGAACCCGTCCGTTTATCATGCGGTTCGCTACGGCACCTCTTCAGGTGTGACGATTTCTGAAGAAGATACACTTCACTTCAAGAGAACACTCGATACCTACGCGACACGTCCTCACCCCGAGTGAGAATGTGCACAGGTTCTGCTTTTTCATCATGAATGATAAAATGGTGGAAAATGTCAGTTAAGGGGATGGAAACATGAGACGATGGGCGATATTCGGATTAAGTGCACTTTTACTCACGGGTTGTACAGATACGGTGGCAGACAATCCAACCCCAATCGAATCACCCGATGAACCCATCACCGAATGGACGCGTGAGGACTTTAAAGACGTCTATGACCAATACGAACAAACGAAACCGCTCCTTACTGCCCTTGAACAACAAGGAATCAAACCGTTTCGGGAGACGTTCGAACGGGTCATCATCGCAGGCAACGGCCTCGAGCATACGTATGCGGATATTTACCCATTCAAGCTCGATGACGGGACGTATGCTACCATTTTCGATAGTCAGGACGGAACGGTGATCAATGGTTCTGAGTCGGTCGCTCCGCTATTTTGGCAAGAGGAATCCTTCCTTCAATACGTCGAAGAGATTGAAAATCGGAAATTCGGTACAAGTGCCCCACCTACCGATGTCGTCCTCACACAGGATGAATTCCAAACGGTCTATGACCGCCATGCCTACACGTCAGCCCTCCTCGTCGAACTCGATGAAGCGGGCGTCGAACTGGCACGGGAGCCAATCGATGACGTGATCATTGCCGGGAACGGCGTGACCGAAGTCACTGCTGACTTGTTCGTATTCGATGTCGAGAGCGGGTATGCCATCGTATATGATCAGGACGGAGAAATTTTAAAAGGCCCCGAATCCATCTCACCGCTCTTTTGGAACGAGAAGGACTATGAGGACCTGTTAGCCAAGAATGAAGGTTAATACGTATCACGTTGTAACTTACGATATTCCAGCAACAACTTGAGCCATTGTGCCGGTTTGTCGCTGGAATCTTTTTTGTCCCGACGATGTGCTGTGACGTAGGTGTGCCATGAGATGGCCCGATACACGCATCCCAATTCCTCCGCAATCTTCATATGACGCTCGAGTATTTCTGTTGGCGCGACGTCTCTCCATTCTTTCAAATAAACCTTTCGTAACTCATGGATTTTCTCTATCCATAATGTATCATCCTCTTCCGGCAATAAATCGAACAAGATGTTCCAAAAAACACGCATGCTAAAGAATGGATGTGTGATTGTCGCATCTCCCCAATCGAGAATCACCGGTTGATTGCTTTCAGGCTCCCAGAAAATATTCCCTCCATGCAAATCGCCATGGTCGAGACTCATCGGTATACCACTTTCTAGTTCATCACACATCGACAGAAGTTCAGGTTTTAGTGCCAACACTTCTTCCCGCTGCACCCGCTCCAGATTTAGACTCATCTCAACGAACGTCGATTCGATTTCCTCCCTGAGAATAGACGGACGACGGTCTGGAACCCCCATTTTTAAAAGTTGCTCCGTCTCACCACTCATTCGTTGCTGTAATTTGGCATACTCTCGTAGCGCAACCTCATACTGTTCCTGATCAGGTACATCACGTAACGGGTGACCGGAAACTGTTCGCAAGATGAACCATGGATGAACCGGATGCACAGCGACTACGTCTGGCACGAGCCGAGGCAACATATGAGCAAGATATTGTGACAACATTCCTTCACTCTGACTGATTGAAGTGACCGCTTTAGCATAGACGCCATTGCCATGAACCAGATACGTCAAATCCGTATCTTTTTCTAGATGCCACGTCTCATTCGAAATATATTCATCAATCCACTGATCAAACTCATGCTTGAGATCAGTGTTTTCCCAGAAAACAGATAGTTGTTCCATATTCGTCCCCTTCCAATTTATGCTATACTCAAATCAATAAACGACCACTAGGGGAGCCTTCGGGCTGAGACGGCATTTGCCGGACCCTTTGAACCTGATCTGGCTCATACCAGCGTAGGGAAGTGGCTTGGGATACGTCTCTGTATATCCACGCCATTTTTCCGTCTGGAAACGTGGCGTTTTTATTTTGAAAGGAGACTATTCATGCGTATTCAACAACTCACTTGGATGGCAATGCTCGTCGCCATCGCCGTCGTCGGTTCGATGTTCATCTCGATTCCCACAGGTGTTGCCCGTGCTTATCCGATTCAGCATATGGTGAACGTGATCGCCGCAGTCACTGTCGGTCCAATCGGAGCCGTTCTCGTCGCTTTCGTCACCGGGCTCATTCGTATTATGACCGGCACAGGATCACTGCTCGCTTTCCCTGGTGGCATGATTGGTGCGTTTCTTGCCGGCATTTTCTTCGTTCGCACGAACCGCGTCTATGCTGCCGCTCTCGGAGAAATCATCGGGACCGGCGTCATCGCTTCGTTGATTGCCGTCCCGTACGCAAAACTGTTGATGAGTTCGACGTTCGGTGCATTTTTCTTTGTCCCGGCCTTCCTTGCCTCTAGTTTGACGGGCGCGCTTCTCGGTTGGCTCGTCTTGTCACGCGTCAAACAGTTGCGACCGAGCGTACTCAAATAAAAGCCCCTTTTTGGATTAAAATGGTAAACTATAGACAACATCTATAGAGGAGGGGTTTTATGTCTCGTTTCAATCAACTTGTAGCGGGTGGTATTTTGTTGTTTTTGTCCGGATTCTTATACACGCTCGAACGCATCGCACTCTACATACGTTGGTACGCCGAAATCTCAACCGGGAACTGGTTGGAAAAACCGACGTTTGTCGATCCATTTCTTCAAAACTGGTTCGTTACCTTGTTTCTCTTTGCCGCTATCCCCTTCTTCTTGGCAGCTATGAATGTCACGCAAAAAACAAGTCCATCCGAGAATCCGACCGACTCATGACGGTCGGTTTTTTGTATGATAGACCCAAATCGCTTCACCATTCCATTCATCGATTAAGCCGCTGTCGACAAAGCCGTTCTTCGTATAAAATCGTTTCGCGGCTTCATTCTCTTGATGGAGACTGAGGATGATATCATCCACGTCGTATTGTGTCTGGATGAATTCCACTGCCATGCGTAGGCACTTCGTTCCAATGCCTTTCCCCTGTTCGTTTTGATCAATCATGAAACGGTCGAGCCACACGTAACGTTCTGACTGGTTTTCCGCTCCGACCATCATAAAGCCAACCGGTCGCTCGCCTTCATAAAATGCAAAGCTCTGCCAATTGTATTTCGTATCCTCAATCATCTCTCGAAGGGATTCGGCATTCGTCTCGATGAATCGAGATTGTTTCTCGTCCACTGTCATGGCGATGACCGCCTCTCGATTGACTGCATCAACCGGTTGAATCGTGATTTCGTTTACTTTCATACATTCACCTCATTGATTTTCTCTCTCTCCCATACGATTTCTCCCGTAAAAAGTTTCTTCTCCCGTATCTTCGAAGGCTTGTATTCGCTACACTAACAATAAAAAGGAGGGGATCTTATGTTCCGAATCGGAAGTATCTTCATTCCCGTATCAGATGTAGAACAGTCTCTGAACTGGTATACAACTTATTTTCATGCCCAAGAAATCGGGCGCTGGGAAGGGGGCATCGGAATCTGTCTGCCAGATGGCTCAACTCAACTCGGATTGATTCAAACTACTTCAACGCAACCTGCAACATTTAAGGATGCGTCCGGACAAGCCCATGTTTATTTCAATATCATCTGTGAAGACATCCAGCTCGCGTATCAATCGTTCGAACAAGCAGGGTTAATTGCGACCCCGCTTCACGATTTCGGTGGTATGTCCTGTTTTGACGTACGAGACCCGGATGGACATACGATCAGCCTCATCTCAGAAGAATTGACTTCCCCGTTCCACCGTGATCGAGTGAAAGATTTGCAAACGAAAGGAAACAACTAATGAAACAAATCCATCATATCTGTATCCAAACACCGGATTATGCCGCATCGAAGTCATTTTACGAAGCGCTCGGTTTTGAACTCGTCCAGGAGTCGCCAAACTTCCATACGCGTGACTTCAACAGTTGGCTCAAGCTCGGTGATTTTTATATTGAGCTCCAGACTGCTAAAACGGATGAAACGTTACAAGACTACTCGAAACATGTGGCCGGTCCCGTCCATTTTGCTCTTTATGTGGATGACCTCAAAGTGGAAGTCGCACGACTCGAACAACTCGGCGTCACGTTTTTACCGAAGCACGGTGGCAACATCTACTTCGTCGTCGATGGACATTTAAGTAAATTAAAAGCACCGGAAGGAACCATCATTGAACTGCGTGATACGTTCGAGATTACATAATCAGAGCTTCACAGTTATCCAACAAAACCAGGTCCATGTTTGCATGGGACCTGGTTTTGTTATGCACTCTTAAAGACATAGACGTCCTATTTGAAGTAAAACGAATATATCACCTCGGTCATGAAAGCTCACGATTTTTTCTAAATGACCGTTGAAGTGAAATGAATTGTGCGACCAGAAGTAACCCATTTGAAAGAAGTGTCATTGCTAACAAGTCCACCCAAGAGTAAACCACTACACCCGTCACCTTTAATGCTATTGCCACTCCAGCAAACAAAACAGCAAACTTCGATGTAGAACCAATCAGTTTCCTTAGTTCCATTTTATATTCAGATTTCTCAACAATGTTTGCATACTCCATACCTGAGACAATATAACGAATCCATACATAGAGACTTAGAATTGCTATAACACTCAATAAAATATATGAAGACTCAGTGTTGAATATACCTGAAAATCTATTCAATAGAACGACTACTCCCAAAAATCCAATGAACAAAACGAAAGCCTCGGCTATAAAGTACAATATCCGCCTTTCTTTATATTCGTCATTTGGTAAAAACATTGTGACCCATGATTCTTTCATCTTTTACTCCTCCCAGAATAAATCATTTAAAGTGACGCCCAGAACCCTCGCAATGGCAATACAGAGTTTCAAAGAGGGATTATATTTATTTGATTCGATCAAACCGATTGTCTGTCTAGTCACACCGATCTCCTCTGCCAAATCGGTTTGAGTAAGATTCTTTTCTACTCGATGTTCTTTTACTCTATTTCCCATGTCTGTCTCCTAATTTAGTTGCACAATACTTAAAATGTAATATATATATTCCATTAACGCAATATATATATTACATATTTTTGATTACGAATGAATCTCCATCACACTTTCTACGTTTTCTCTGTTCATAAGAAAGGAAAGGATACAGTAACTACATCTTGAGTTAGGAGATCACTAATGAAATATCTCGATTATTGGAGCTACTTGTCACTCTCTCTGGCAAAGCTCTTCTTTTTTAGCTGGTTGACCGCGACGGCGTTCGACTTCTCGTTTTTCCTCATCAATTTGGCGACGATTTTTCTCCTGACGAGTTGGGCACTCGCCGTGTCTTATCCGATCCGCCGATGGATTTTATACGTTTCTCTGTTCCTGCATAGTACCCTGCTCGTCTCGGACGTCTGGTACTATCGCTATTTTGAAGACTTATTATCCGTCGCCTTACTGTCCGACATCGGGCAGATGGGAGATGTCGGAGGTGGCTTCTTGACGCTCATCCGCCCAATCGATGCGTTCTTCTTCATCGACCTCATCATCTACGGTTTGATTTTGCGTTATATGAAACGTCATCCTGTCCGTGAAGGGAAACGAAACGGAAGACGATTGGCGCTCGCTGGCTTCACACTCGGATTTCTTCTCTTCACAATCCCGCTCACCCTCAGTTATCAGCGTGGAGAAAAGTGGATCGCGGACGACCCCATCTCGAATATGCGTGAATACTATCATCTTGGATTTTGGGGCTATCACGCGATGGATGTCGCCCGAGGCGTCGAACGCGCTATGGGATGGAACGAAGCCCTGACAGACGAAGAGCGTTCTCAAATTCAAGCACTCTCTTATCAAGAATTAAGTGCCCCAAGTCCAGATACGAACGTTATCGTTTTACAACTCGAATCATTCCAAACATCCGTCATCGATCAACAGATTGATGGACAGGAACTGACCCCGAATTTGAACCGACTGCGACGTGACATGCTTTACTTCCCGAACGTGTATCATCAAACGCATGAAGGGCGAACGTCCGATGCGGAGTTCATCGTCAACACGTCACTTTATCCTGTCAAATCTGGTTCCGTCTATACGCGTTTCCCAGGAAATCAATTCAGCGCGCTCTCTCAATCCTTGAACGAGGTGGGCTACGATACGGCAGCCATGCATTCTTTCCGAAAAGACTTTTGGAATCGCAATGACTTTTATGACAATATCGGATTCAATCATTTCTTTAGCGACAAAGACTACCCCGACCAAGGCATCATCGGGATGGCACTCAACGACCAAGAATTCTTGAATACGTCGGTCGGATTCATGGAAGAGTTGGATGAACCATTTTACGCATTTTTAGTCGCTTTAACGAGTCATACACCGTACGATATCCCGGAAGACGAGAAGCGGTTGGACCTATCTGATATCGACGATCCCCTTCTCGAAAACTATTACCATACCGTTCATTTCGTCGATGCCGCTGTCGGTCAGTTCATCGAACGATTGAAACAAGATGGTTTCTGGGATGAGACGCTTCTCGTCATGTATGGTGACCACGATAGCGGTCTGACGGCGCCAGGAGAAGAGATGGCTACCCTCGAAGAAGTGGACTCGACGGTTGACGCGTTTCAACTTGACCGTGCTGTCCCTCTCTTCATCAAACCACCTGGACCGACGACAGGAGAAGTCATGGAGGCGAGTGGTGGACAAATCGATATCGCCCCGACGATTCTCGACTTACTTGGAATCTCTCCAGCATATATGCTTGGCGACTCCCTATTAAATGATACGTCAAATCTAACCGTCTTTCGGACGGGCGCTTTCCGATATGAAGATCATTACTATGAACCAGACTTGACCGAACGTACTGGTAACGGCACATGCTATTCCATTGAGACGGAAGAGCAAGTCGCATTCGATCGATGCGCCCCTTACATCGACCGCGCTTCCAGTCAGCTCCGGCTCTCGGATACTATCATCGAGAAGGATGCCCTCTCGCAAATGAGTCCATGAAAAAACTCCCGAGCTATTTGTCTCGGGAGTTTTGTTCAGTAAGCTTTACGCAATGTCGCGATATCAAGCTTTTTCATGGGCAGACATGCCTGTACAACCTGTTCAATCTGCTCTTGCGAACCTACCGTCATCATCTCTTCCATTTCCCACGGGATGATTTGCCAGGAGACGCCATAGCGATCTTTCAGCCAACCACACTCCTCTGCTTCCGGTACAGCCGATAGCTGCTCCCAGTACGAATCGACTTCTTCTTGCGACTCACAAAAAGCGATGAGCGACTGGGTCTCGTTAAACGAAAATGTATGATTTTCATTACTGTCCATCACGACAAATTCTCGACCGGATAAGACGAAACGAGCATAGTTGATTTTCCCGTCAAGCTCGTCCCCGTCTTCTTCGGTGTATCGTACCGTATGTCCGTCCAATACATATGAATCTTTGAAAATAGAGATCCAATCGTTCATCGCCGCCTCGGCACGACCGAACGCTTCTTTGACAAACAATAGACATGGCGTCACGAGCTGAATGTCCATCCCGCCATCATGCATGATTTGCCAGGAGACAACATAGCGGTCCTGCAACCACCCATAACGCTGACTGAAGTCGTACGTGTCTAATGGAATCAAGATATCCGCTCCGTCAGATAATCGTTCCCATAGCGCATTGATTTCTTCCGTCGTCGGAAGCGACACCATGTAGGAAATAGACGGATTCCGTTCTTGCACCGTCCCTCCCCCAAGCAACTGAAAGAATTGTCCAGCGAGCGATAGCGTCACAATCGTCGTATCGCCTGCTGGTGAACTTGAAAATCTCGTCGTATAGTCGACAAACGAATCTGGAAAGATGGATACATACCACTCGGCAATCTCTTCAACGTCCTGCTCAAACCAAATACATGGAATCACGGGTTGCGTAATCATGAGAATGTCTCCTTTCAGACTTCATGTAAACGATAGACCTCACGGACGGCGAGAAGCTCTCCGGCTTCATCACGATACGCCTGATAGTGCGACGACTGGATATGGTGATTGAGTGCATTTTCATCCTTATACTTTTCATAGAAGACAAACGTACCTGGTGCATCAATCGCCTCGTGAAGAACGTACGCGAGACATCCTTCTTCCGCACGCGACGGCGGAATCACACGGTGCAGCGCGTCACGTAACGCCTCTTCTTTTCCGGGATGGGCTTTCAAGATTGCAGTAATGACGATTTCCATACAGTATTCCTCCTTCAATAATGGACCTGCCTTTCTGTTCCCGAATCCACCACAATCTATCCCAAAAAACGGATATCTCATCATACGAGACATCCGTTTCTGCTTATGACTTTTTCTTTTGTCGGAATGGCCACCAGACACCATCGCCAAATGAAATCGTAATGGCTGGGATCAAGAGGGGTAACACAATCAAGCCATACAATAACAAACCGGTGATGACGATTGTCGCGATTTGGACGAGACTGAGCACGCCTGACGGAATCATGGCACCGAACGTCCCGGCGAGGATGACCGCGGCGGTCATAATGACGGTACCCATCTTCGTCATCGAGTGGATGAGCGCCTCACGGACCGTCTTCCCATTGATTGTCTCTTCCCGGAATCGATCTAACAAGAAGATGGAGTAGTCAATTCCAAGGGCAATCAACATGACAAAGCCAAAGAACGGAACGGCCCAGCTAATTCCGTCATAGCCGAGTCCTTCTACAAAGATCAGCTCTGTGATTGCCGCTGACGTATAGTACGTCAAGAGAAGCGAAGCAATCATATAGAGTGGCATGATCATCGAGCGGAACAGTGCTGTCAAAACGATGAACAACGTCACGAGCATGATGGCTACCGTTCGATTGAAATCATTCGTCGATGTTTCATTTAAATCGCTATTGATACTTGAGATCCCGGCATATCCGATGGTCGCATCCGCATACGGTGTTCCCGTCACGGCACGATTCATCGTCTCTTTGATTGTCTCAACGGTATCAATCGCTTCTGGCGAATACGGGTCCATCTCTAAGACGACCTCGAGCTGAGTCGCCATTCCTTCATCGAAGACATATCGTTCGACTGCAGGTGAGAACTCATCTGATGTGAGCGTCCCTTCCGGAAGATACACGCCTGTCTCCCGAAGCGCATCTGCTTCACTCAACTGTTGTAAGAACGAAACGGCTTCGCCGAGACCAGACTCAATTTGTCCTAGCCCGTCGTTCGCTTCCGCGACACCTGTCGCCAGTTGCGCTAACCCGCTACCAAGTTCACCGACCTGAGAACCTTGTGCATTTAATGCGGACGCCGCTTCGTTGATTCCTGACTCAATTTGTGTGAGACCGGCTGATACTTGACCGAGCTGTCCGACTGCGGCCGGGATGTTTTGAGTCGCTGTCAATCCTTGCCCGATGAGACCAAGTTGACCATTCAACTGATTCAGCCCCGCTGCTGCTTCTGCAAGCGGTGCCCCAGCATTGGTTGAACCGCTTGGTAGTTGTCCAACAATCCCGTTCAATCCTTGCTCAATCTCATCCAATCCAGTTTGAACATCCCCGAGACCCGTCTGCGCTTCAGACAAGCCATCGCTGACTTCACTGAGCTGCGTATCGACATAAAAATCGTCGATGACTTCACCAGTAGGACGTGTGAGCGCACGGACACCATTCACACCTTCGACTTTTTCAAGCTCACTTGCAAACTTTTCGATATAGGGAACTTCTGATTCTGTAATGGCTTGATCTTGTCTCAAAATGACTTGTACCGGAAGGGATTCCCCTTGACCGAACCCTTCTGAGATCAAATTCAGTCCACGAACCGAATCGTACCCGTCTCCAATCTCATCGACCGTATTGAACGAACGGGCATCGTCATATGTGAATAAGACAGGTACTGTAATCAACCCGACGACCAAAATCGATACGAACGGGCGATTGACCGACAATCGGCTCAAGCTAGCCCAAAGCTTGCTGTCATGATGCTCGCCTGCCTTTTTCGACGGCCAAAACAGTCGCTGTTTGAGCGTCGCCATAAAGAATGGGACGACCGTGAAGAGAATCAGCAGCAACACCGCAATCCCGACTGCGACGGCGACCGCTGATTTAAAGATTGGAAAATCAGCAAATCCGATGGCGGCAAAACCGACGAAGACCGCGAGTCCACTGATGAGGACCGTCCGTCCTGCCGTCTTGTACGTATTGACGATGGCGTCTTCGATGGCATGTCCTGCACTGAGTTCTTCTTTATAACGGCTAAGAAGCAGGATACAGTAGTCTGTCCCAATCCCGAACAAGATGGCGACAAGGAAGATCTGCGTGTAGTTGGACACCGGGAACCCGAACCAATCCACGAAGAACGCGACAAAGGATTGACTCAATAGATAAGTGAATCCGACCGCGATGAGCGGGATGAACGGGGTCACGATGGAACGGAAGACGAGAAGGAGTAATCCAAAAATCAACACGACCGTGATGATTTCTGTCTTTTTCAACCCTTCCTGTGCACTTAGATTCACATCATTGTTAATGATTTCTTCCCCGGTGATATATACTGTCTCCTCTTGCGGGAGCACGTTTTCACGGACATCATCAGCAAACGCATTGATTTCTTCCGTCGTACCTTCTACCGTGATTGGGACGAGGACGATGCGTCCGTCTTCTGAGACAAGCTGTGCCTCTGTCTCCTCGTTTTCGAACGGATCGAGAACATCTGTCACGACCGTTTCATTTTGTTTAAGTTCTTCGATGACACGCGCGACATCTGTTCGCTCCGTCTCTCCGATTGATTCAAACTCATAGACGAGGGAGATGGTCTTGTCACTCTTCCCGGCTTCATCTAAAATCGCTTGTGCGCGTTGTGAGTCCATGTCGTCCGCAAGTTGGAAGCTCCCTGCCTCTTCTGCTTGTTTCGTTAAGTTCGGTGCTGCGACAAATAATGCTGCCGTCAATACGATGAGGGAAATGAAAATTCCCCAGCGCCATTGAATGATTTTATGCATGTGTTATTCCTCCCCGATTCGGAGCAATTGCTTTATTTTTCGGAACGTCCGAACAAACTGCTCGATTTCAATTTCGTCTACTTCTCCATCGATGAGGGATTCCACATATCGATAGACGGCACCGTCCACTTCTTCGACGAGCCGTTTCCCTTCTGGGGTCAATTCAATCATTCGTTCCCGTTGATCTTGTCCTCGTCGACTCGTGACGAGTCCTTTTTCGACCAACTTTTTCAGGCGATTCGAGACCGCACTTTTATGGACACCTTGTTTTTGCGCCAATTGCCCAGCAGGAGTTGGTCCAAACTGATCGAGTAACTTCAACAGTTGGAGCTGTTCACGCGAATACTCGCGCCATACGTCTCCCTCCATCGCTTCGATGACATGTTCCGTCCCATGGAACATCACTTCTTCAAACAACTGCACCGCTTCACGCATCAATGCTTTCATTTTTAGTTTACCCCCTAAACTAGATGGTTATAGTTTATGCCCTAAACTAAATGGCGTCAAATAAAAAGACCGATAAGGAGTGCCCTATCGGTTCATAAATCTATATACAAACGTATAAAATGATAAAGTCTGCCCTTCCCATTCAACCTGTCGTACTTGATTGTTACGTGTAAAACCAGCGCGCATCAATACACATTGTGATGCGTGGTGATCGATTAGCGTCTCGGCAATCAGTTCGACATATTCCGGGAGATGGCATACGAGCAGTTGTTGGAGTGCAGAAGTAGCGTATCCACGCCCACTATAATCTTCCCCAATTCGATAACCCACCTCACCGACTCCATCTCTAATCGAATGCACATTCATACGCCCTATGATCGTGTCATTATGCCAAATCAAATAATAGCGCCCTGTACCTTCAATTTGCTCGATTAAAAGACGGTCTAACGCATGACGGAATCCCTGCGGTTCGTAGTATGTATCTCCTCGACTAGGGACAGAGCGTTCGAAGTAAGAACGGTTTTCACATTCAAATAAGTGAAGAGCTGATTGATCGTCAATACTTAACGATTTTAACTTAATCGAGTTCATATCGAAGTCTCCTTGATTTTCAACCTTCTATTGATTCTTGCACCGATTCTGCCACACGTAACCCAGACAGATAGGCACTTTCGAATCGCGTTCGTCCGGATGGATCATCAGCTTCAAGGAAGACATCCCCTGCTAAATAGATGGGATGATGGCTTACTTGATAAAACGGCTCATGCCATACATCTTTCGCTTGCGCGTAACGCCAATGTTTTAACTGCCGTGATTGGATACCGAGGTCTCCGACTTCTTCACGCACTAACCGCTCTATTTCAGCAAGTGTCTCTGCTTCCGGTCGCTCATACCACGCCTCACTCCACGCCTCTTCCATATAGACACTTACGAGTGGTGTCGCAGAGATTCCTTTTTGGCGATTATCGACGATTTTTAATACACCAGGTACCAGTTCTTGATCGAGAATACCGTCTGCTCCAATCTGTACATCACCGGCACATTCAAAAAGACCCACGAACGTCGGCGAATATACGAGACGAAGTAGCGCGGGCTTGATCTGGTCGACCAAACTCCCTAGTAGTTCGAATGACTGTGGAAGCGGTGCCGTCATCACGACTCGATCATATGAACGCGTCGTCACGTCTGTCTTGACCGTGACGGTTCCGTCTTCTTCCACTTGAACGTTCTCCACTCGTTCATTCAACTGTACGGTCAAATCTTCAGCTAAACGCTTAGCGAGGGCATTCATCCCATTAATCGCGACATAACGTGGATAAGGGTCGGCATACCAGACTTGCACCCAGTTCGCATTCATCCACGACCGCACCTCTCGTTCGAGCTCTTTTCCACGCACCGTGAAATATACCGCTCCATGGTCTGCCCGTCCGTCACCGATTCGACGCGTCGCTAAGCGTCCCCCGACGCTTCGACTCTTTTCAATCAGTTCAACGGCATGACCTTGACGCACGAGTTCACGCGCTGCGATGATTCCGCTCAGACCGGCCCCAATCATCCCAATCTTCATTCCGCATTCCCCTTTCTCTTCATGAAGATTGTAGCACGTTCTTTCAATTTACCCTCTGTTTGATATGCTTCAGGCTGGCTTGTTCCATTGTTCGTCGTAAGCCCGACGCGTATCTTCATACATGACAGCGAAGCGCGCAACTACTAACGGACGAACAAGGGAAGTCGCAACTAACAGCGACCAGGATGACAAAATCGGTAATTTGAAAATAATACTTAACGTGAAACCCGTCAAAAAGACCGGAATCATTGGCAGGATCAATTTAAATGCTTCCCACTTCTGTCCACGCATCATCCCACGAGATTTTGTAATTGCTTCTGTTGGGGACAAATGAGGCTCATCTCGCAATATAAAGAAAGTGAATGCGTAAGAAAAGTACTTTATGATTCCTGGAACGATTAGAAGCAGCCCCCACAATAGTTGGAAGAGAACCATGAGTAGGAATGTGGCTAAATTTAAGCGGTAATTCTTCCGAAACGGTTTAAATACATCTTGAAAATGCAATTTCTTATTTCGCACCGTATCTAAAATGATCCAGCTGTATCCGATATACATTGGAAGAGACATCACATATAGGATGAGTCCAACCACACTGATCATCATAAGAATAGTAGAACTGTGTTGGATTCCGTAATACGTCGGATCTATCATAAGCCACACTTCTACTAAAATCGCCATTGCAAAAGACCAACCGATGAGTTTCCCCGTTTTTCCTTTCAAGGCCTCATGTGTCCGTTCTGTCCATGTTTGAATCATTCTACATCTCCCCCTGACTGATACTTTTATATACGGAGCATAGTAAGCACACGTTTCAAATTCATATAAAAAAGCAGAGATTCACTCTGCTCGTTCGTCCGCTCGATATTCCAATATGTCTCCCGGCTGACAGTCGAGTGCTTCGCAAATCGCTTCAAGTGTCGAGAAACGAATCGCTTTGGCCTTTCCGTTTTTCAATATCGATAAGTTCGCCATCGTGATCCCGACTCGTTCCGACAGTTCCGTCACACTCATTTTCCGTTTCGCCAACATCACATCCAGATTCACAATCATCGCCATTTCTCTCACCTCATACCGTCAAATCGATTTCTTGTTTCATGTCGATGGCGCGCTTCAATAGTTTCTGTAACAACTCAGCGAAAACCGCAATGACAAATGCGGCGAAGACGAAGACGAATCCGATGACTAAAAATCCTGGCGAGTCGTCACGCTCAGCGAACCAATAGAAGAACGGGAGTGTCGCCATATAGATGGCCGTGATGGTCAACGCACAATATTTAATGACACGAAGTGCTTTCACCGACCGATAGGAGAATGCCTCATTCCGATCAATCAATCCAAGTAAGATGAATGACTGTGACAAGGCAACGAAAAAGGGAATCGCTGCTACATACACCCCTCCAATAATCGGTCGCATCGAATTTGCAATCCATCCTCCGCTCTCCACCGCCTCTCGCCAAAGGAAAGGGAGTAAAAAGATACAGGCCGCGAGAATCGGGAGCGACAAGACAATCACTGCTAGTTTCAAAAAGATGGTTTCCCGTTTCATCTGCCAAACACCTCATTTAGTTGTATTTTCTTTATCATATGCTATGATTTATCGTTTATCAATAAATATTTATCGAAAAAAATAGACCACGAGATGTACTCGAGGTCTATCACATTCATTTCATTGCTTCTAATTCACTTTCGGTCACCCATTTATGGTTTGTGACCTCTTCCCCGTCTTTGGTCGTGTAATCAACCATGTAAACGGTCGTCTCTTCCGCTGTATCGATTGTCGCTTCTGCGCCGTCCATCCCTTCCATATGGTCGGCGGCCAATACGACCTCATCCCCTTCAGACAACGGTTCCTCATCTGGATTGTCCAATTCTTCGTGAATCACCCATTTGTGATCCTCTACCGGGTCACCGCCTGTTGTCGGTGTATAGCTGACGGCGTAGACGGTCGTATCGTACGCACCGACAATCGTGGCCTCCACACCTTCCATCCCTGGCATGTGATCCGCTGTCATCATCGCGGTTGATCCGACTGGAAAAGTCGGATCACTGGCTTCCATCAGCCCGTCTGGAACTTCTCCAGACCCGGAGTGATCCATCGCTGAATGGTCCATGCTTTGCTCTTCTGACATCTCCATCGATGTGTCCTCTGCCGTATCCCCACAAGCGGCCAATGATGTCGCGAGAATCATGACACCGAGACCTGTCATCCATTTCTTCTGTTTCATCGAATCTCTCCTTCTCTTCATTTTCATGTTGAGTGTACCCGTTCCGGAGAATGAACAGACATATTTGAGAACATTACGATGATTTGTTAACTCATTGCAACAAAAAAGACCAAAATCCCGAAAGATTTTGGTCTTGAACATTATTCAACCGTTACAGACTTCGCCAAGTTACGTGGCTTGTCGACATCGCAGTCACGAGCAAGTGCTGCATAGTACGAGATGAGTTGAAGTGGAAGAACCGTCACGAGTGGCGTGAGAAGTGGTTCAACACGTGGAAGAACGAATGCATCGTTCTCATGCTCCATTCCTTCCATTGAAATCGTACATGCGATGGCACCACGCGCCACAACTTCCTTGATGTTTCCACGGATGTTGAGGTGTGTGTTTGGTTGAGACACGAGCGTGATGACCGGTGTCCCGTCTTCAATCAAGGCGATCGGACCGTGTTTGAGTTCCCCACCTGGGTACCCTTCTGCTTGGATATATGAAATCTCTTTCAGCTTCAATGCGCCTTCGAGACCTACATATGAATCCAATCCACGTCCGAGGAAGAATGCGTTACGTGACTCTTTCAAGAACTTATCTGCAAGCTCTTCAAAGATTTCTTTTTGTGCCATGATCGAGTCCATCGTTGTCGCAACGAGTGCAAGTTCTTGCATGAGATCAAACGGGAGTTTCTTCCCGTTCGCACGAGCGATGTCGTATGCGAGAATTGCGAGGACGGCAATCTGTGCCGTGTATGCTTTCGTCGACGCGACCGCGATCTCTGGTCCTGCGTGGAGGAGCATCGTCTCGTTCGCTTCACGTGACAATGTCGATCCTGCCACGTTCGTTAACGTGAGCGCTTTATGGCCCAATTTTTTCACTTCGACGAGGACGGCACGGCTGTCCGCTGTCTCACCTGATTGTGAGATGAAGAGGAAGAGTGGCTTCTCTGTCAAAAGTGGCATGTTGTAACCGAACTCTGATGCGACGTGTACTTCAGTCGGTACACCTGCAACGCGCTCAATCAATTGCTTCCCGACAAGACCAGCGTGGTAACTTGTACCACATGCGACGATATAGACGCGGTCTGCTTCCGAGACGAGTTCACGCACGCCTTCTGCGAGCTCGATGTCGCCGTTCTCGTTCTGGTAGTGCTGGATGATGTTACGGATGACGGCTGGCTGTTCGTCCATCTCTTTCAACATGTAGTGCGCGTACGTGCCCTTCTCGATGTCTGACGCATCGATTTCGGCCGTGTATGGTGCACGCTCGAGTACTTCGCCGTCGAGCGTCTTAATCGTCGCCGCCTCACGTGTGAGGATGACGATCTCGCCATCGTGGAGCTCGAGGTACTGGTCTGTCACCTGGAGCATCGCCATCGCGTCTGATGCGACGACGTTGAACGTGCCGTCACCAAGTCCGACGAGGAGCGGTGACTTGTTCTTCCCGATATAGAGGCGCTCTTTGTCCTCTGAGTCGATCATTGCGATCGCATACGAACCGTGGAGGTCCGAAAGCGTCTTGCGGAACGCCGCCTCGACGTCGCCGAGCTCGACGAAGTGCTTCTCCATGAGCTGGACGATGACTTCCGTGTCCGTCTCTGAAAGGAACGGGACGTCGAGCGTCTTCTTGATGAGCTCGTCGTTCTCGATTACGCCGTTATGCACGAGCGTGAAGCGTCCTGTCGTGCTTTGGTGCGGGTGGGCGTTCGGTACGCTCGGTACCCCGTGTGTTGCCCAACGTGTGTGGCCGATTCCAATCGTGCCGTCTACTTCTGCTGGGATGATTTCGCGTAGCGCAGCAATGCGACCGACTTCTTTGTGAACGTTGACATTCTCATGCATCAACGCAAGACCTGCCGAGTCATAACCACGGTACTCGAGTTTTTCAAGACCTTTGAGAAGGACTTCCTTCGCTCCGGTATTCCCAATCATTCCTACAATTCCACACATAAACAAATCTCCTCTATTCTTCGATTTCTCGAAAAAGGAAACGGGCTTTTTCTAAGAGCTGTCAGTACACGCTTCTTTGTCCGTCCGGTCGCCCGGGCGTTTTAAAAGCATGTTTGTCGTCGTGACAGGCGACGAGGAGGCATCCGCCGAAATCTCGATAACCTCCAACCTCGTCAACTCCGCAGAGTTCTGGCGCTTGTTCGTACTCTTGTGTCCTTCCGTTTCCAAGGTCACGCTCTTAATAGTACAAATCACACCCCCATTCGTCAAGAAAATCCGCTGTTTTCTCGATGACAAAACGGAAACAAAAAGGGAATCCGATGTGGATTCCCTTGTGTTATTCCCGGTTTTGAAAATTTTATCCGTCTACACCGTAATCTTCGCGTACGACTTGTGCGATTTTTTCAACGTAACGGTCACACTCTTCCGCTGTCGGGGCTTCAGCCATGACACGAACAAGTGGTTCTGTACCTGATGCACGGACGAGGATTCGACCGTTTCCGGCCATTTCCGCTTCCGCTTCTTGAATCGTTGCCAAGACACGCTCTCCGTTCATCGCATCGTTTTTATTCGTCACACGAATGTTCACGAGCTTTTGCGGATAAACTGGCATCTCTGCCGCTAATTCAGACAGTTTACGCCCTGTCGATTTCACGATTTCTGCCAATTGCACACCAGATAACATACCGTCACCCGTTGTCGAGTGATCGAGGAAAATCAAATGACCTGATTGTTCGCCACCGAGTGTATATTGATGTTTTTTCATTTCTTCAACGACATAGCGGTCGCCAACTGCTGTTTGAAGCGCCGTCATGCCCGCTTCTTCAACGGCTTTATGGAAACCGAGGTTACTCATGACCGTCGCGACAATCGTGTTGTCTTTGAGACGCCCTTTTTCACTCAAGTATTTTCCGCAAATATACATGATCTTGTCTCCGTCGACGATTTCACCGTTCTCGTCAATCGCAATCAAACGGTCTCCATCCCCATCAAAGGCAAGGCCCATGTCCGCTCCTTTTTCACGGACGAATTCAGCCAAATGCTCAGGGTGTGTCGACCCGACACCTTCATTGATATTTAAACCGTTTGGCGAGTTTCCGATCGTCGACACATTTGCTTCTAAGTCTGCAAACAGTCGAGCCGCAAGACCACTCGTCGCTCCATGTGCACAGTCGAGTGCGATGTGAAGACCATCAAAGTCTTCTTCTACCGTTTGTTTCAACATTTGAAGATACTTTTGCGCGCCTTCGTAGTAATCCGATACGAAACCGAGATCTTTACCTGTCGGACGCGGGAGCGTATCTTCCGCAGCATCTAAGATGTCTTCAATTTCTTGCTCGGTTGCATCGTCTAATTTGAAACCATCGCTACCGAAGAATTTGATTCCGTTATCCGCCACAGGGTTATGCGATGCTGAAATCATGACACCTGCCGTCGCGTCGAGCGATTTCGTCAAGTAAGCGACTCCAGGTGTTGAGATGACACCGAGACGCATCACTTCTGCACCGATTGAGAGAAGACCCGCAATCAATGCACCTTCAAGCATATGTCCTGAAATCCGTGTGTCACGACCGATCAACACTTTCGGCTGTTCGCCTTCTGGCAAATGTTTCGACAACACGTAGCCACCCGCACGACCTAAACGATATGCTAATTCCGCAGTTAACTCAGAGTTGGCAACACCGCGAACTCCATCTGTTCCAAAATATTTACCCATAAGATTAAATCCTCACTTTTGTATGATTGAACATCTTTATTGAATGGAAGATGTTTCTGTTTCTTCATCGACACTCGTCAATTGAACATCGATTGTCTTTGGCGAGATCACGGTCACGCCTTTTGGTACTTCATAATCTGCATCGACCGCATGTGTTCCGCTCGGCAATCCGGTCAGATCTAACGTCACGTTGACACTGTTTGATGAGATGCTTTCAAGAAGGGAACGTTTGCCCGAGAGCGTCACGCTGACCACTTCTTGCGTTTGAATCGTGTAATTCGTCCGGTCATATCCACGGACAGTGATGGGGACGGTCAACCGAATCCGCTCTGTCAATTCACCCGTGTCATCTTTCGTCTCATCATTTGGACGAACGAGCACCTGGACTTCTACTTCTTTTTTACCGAGTGAAGTCGCTCCTTCCGGAAGACGAAGGGTAGCGGTCACTTTTCCCGACTTCGTTAAATCGTCAAGTTCAATCGGTTCTGTCTCCACTTGCTGGAGTTCATCTAGCACCGCTTTTGGTGCAAAGACACGGACTTCCGTCTCACCTAGCAACGTATCAACTAAGCGGAAATCGTCTGCCACCTCTCCGCTCGTGACGACCTCGATTGGAATCATCGCGCTCTCGTCATAAATCGGTACGGTGACATTGATGATATTCGGATCGACCGACACGTTCAACGGATTTCCATTCGCATCTAAAATGGTCGGTGGAATTTCTCGTGTGAACGTCTGACTTTGATTGGCAACATCCACATTCAACGTGATTTCTTTGACGTTTTGAATCCGACTCGCACCACCTGTGACTTTTACAGTCGACGGTTCGATTTCGACATCGCCCGCGACTTTTCCGTCCGGTAATTGATCTTTGTTCAACAGATTCACGGACACAGGGACTTCAATCGTTTGTTTCCGATCGATATAGATTTCGACAGTCTCTCGATCTAGTTTGACATTGACGTCTCCGCCGAATCCACGCGCTTCGACCGGGACACGATGGAATCCGGTGCCAAGATTGGTCAAATCGACGAACACCTGATAATCTTTCACCAATTTCGTCATCGTTAAACTACTAGATGGCCCTTGAAGCTCGACACCCATCTCTTCCGGAACATTATATGCGACATACTGGACCTCATCAAAAAACACTTCGACCGGCACATCGAGCGTCATGGAACTTTGTCCGACGATTGGCAATGCGCTAGATGCGTTATTCGAAGAACTGGTCTCAGCGACCATTAAGTATAAAAGGACGGCTAAAGCAAGTGCGATGAAGCGGAGAAACCACTTATGTTGTAACCACTGATCAATCACTTACTTATCCCCTCCTTTTTTGCCGAAGAACGAGAGGGTCGCCTCTTTTTCTTCGATGACGAGTTCTTGAATTAATTTATTGCGAAGCGCTTCTTCGTCTAGTTCCCGATACAAGCGGCCCGCGATTGCAAGTGAGACTGCTCCCGTTTCTTCTGAGACGGTAAGAGTGACGCTATCCGTCACTTCACTGACCCCGATGGCTGCTCGGTGACGTGTCCCGAGTGCTTTATCGATGTGCGGGCTTTCCGAAAGCGGTAAATAGCAAGCTGCCGCCGCAATTTTCCCGTCCTGAATAATCATCGCGCCATCATGAAGCGGCGTATTCGGAATGAATAAGTTAATAATCAACTGGGATGTGATATGCGAGTCCATACGAATGCCGGTCTCCACATACTCGTTTAATCCCGTATCGCGTTCAATCGCAATCAATGCACCGATTCGCCGTTTTGACATGTACTGTGCGGAACTGACGATGGCTTCAATCATTTGTCGTTGTTGCTCCTCATCACTTGTTCCCGTACGACTGAATAAGTTACTCGTTCGTCCGAGATGTTCAAGACCACGTCTCAACTCTGGCTGAAAAATGATGATAATTCCGAGGAGACCGTACGTGATCACCTGATTTAGCAAGAACTGGAGCGTTTTCAATCCGAAGAAACCGCTCAAGAACCAACTGACTAGAATGATGGAAATCCCTTTAATTAATTGTACTGCTTTTGTCCCACGCACAATCATCATCAACTTGTAAATGACATACGTGACGACGACGATATCTAAAACATCATTCAAATAATCGTACCAATGTACGTTTTCTGAAAGATTTAAAAATGAGAAAAATGATACTTGTTCAAGTAGCGGCAAATGCTCCCCTCCTCAACTACCTAGCTAAATCGTGCAAATTCCATTATATCATCATTTCTATAGATACGCATTGCGTCACGTCAAAACGAAACCAGATTGAAACGAAAAAAAGACGCCGGAAGCGTCTTTAGAAAAGTTGTTTCATCGAGTACCAAATCCATTCGAACATCTGATCGATCTGTTCGAGTTCACCTGTCACTTGACCGGCACTTGCTAAATAGGCACGACCATTGACGGCTGTCGCGTTTCCATTGACGGTACCTTCAATCCGTAAATCGCCACCTTGGACCGTGATGTCTTTTTCAACCGTGACACCGGCCGGGACAATGACTTCATTCTCAGATACGATCACACCTGGTACTTTTGTATAGGTCATCGTCTCTGAAGCGCTGCTCCATAGTCCGAGTGTCGCACTAGACATCAAACTAAAGAACAGTACGGCCGCAATCAAACCTGGGTGCCGTTGCAACCATTGCATTTGTTTCGAATGCGGTTTGCGTTCTTTTCGAACTGATTTTGAAAACGGTACGACGGGATCAGGTGCTGTTTGTACAGGAGTTTCAGGTAAAGCGGCCATCACTCGGGCCGTAAAATCTGCTGATAACTTTGGACGAGGCAATGCTTTCAGTTCTGCGTCGATTCGTTCATATTGTAGATACGATTCATATAATTCATCGTCCTCTAACAATTGACGCAATTCGTCAGATTCTTCGGGCAAAACGCCATCTTCCAAATATTGTTGTACTTTTTCTTCAGGAGTCAATTGAACCCCTCCCTATTTTGAAAGATTGTTTTTAACATTTCTCTTCCCCGGAAGATCCTTGTCTTAACCGTTGCGACCGGCATGTCGATCATCACGCTGATTTCTTTAAGCGACAAATCATCTACATATTTTAATAATAACGGAATGCGATATTTGTCTGGAAGTTGCTTGATTGCCTCATGCATTTCACTTCGAATTTCGCGATGAACCACTTGGGCATCGGGTTGGGGCGCTTCATCAGCTAAGTGGTCTTGATAAGTCAAACCGTCTGTACCCGCAATTTCGGCATCCATCGAATATTCCGGCTTCCGCTTCCTCAATCGGTCGATGGCAACGTTTGTCGTGATTCGATAGAGCCATGTTTTGAACTTATATTGCGCGTCGTACGTATCTATTCGTGTATAGGCACGAATGAACGCCTCTTGGGCAGCGTCCTCCGCTTCGCCACGATCATACAAAATTTTATAGGCGATTGCAAAGACGCCATCCTTGTATAGTTCTACCAGTTCGGCAAACGAATCGTGATTCCCCGCCCTCAATTCATCAACCAAACGGGTGGTCAGCCGTTCCATCAATCCACTTCCCCTCTCCGCTACACATGCGGTCATCTCTATATACGTCTTGATATTGAAATGGTTTCAAAAAATCAAAAAAAGTTTCCATCCCCATTGTAGCAAACGGGTTTGGAAACTGTAAGGAAATCAGACGGTTTCGCCTTCCAATAACAGGTTTTCTTTAGATTTTATAATCGTTTCACATAAGCGATAGGCCAACTGAGCCGTCACGTCATCCCGGTCTAATGCCGGATTTAACTCGACGAGCTCTACTGCGATCAAGTCTTCTGCTTGCATCGCTTCTTTTAAAATCGCTTTGGCTTCGACTTCTGTCAAACCGCCATCAACCGGTGTACCTGTTCCAGGAACGAGGGATGCATCGAGACTATCCATATCGAAACTGATATAAAAACGGTCTACTCGTTCACGAAGATAACTCAATGACTCTTTCATGATAACATCCACGCCACGCGTACGTACTTCTTCTACTGTAATGACTTTGATGCCGAGTCGATTGATTTCATTCATTTCTCCTTCATCGATATCACGCAGGGCAATATAAACTAAATGCTCTGGTGATAGCTTCGGATCACGTCCGCCCACTTCTGTCAGACGCACGTCGCCCATCCCCATCGCTGCCGCAAGTGGCATTCCGTGAATATTCCCCGACGGTGATGTTTCGCCTGTATTTAAGTCAGCGTGAGCATCCACCCAAATGACTCCATAAGGACCTGTTTGAGCCAATCCAGCAAGAGTACCGATTGCCATACTATGATCGCCCCCAACGATCAAAGGGAATCGATTTTCCGAAATTTCACGATGTACGACTTCTGCCAATTCCGTGACGGTATGCAAGACACCATCAACCCGTTTTAAGTGTTCTTCATTTTCTCGAATTTCAGATTCTGGCAAGACACGAATCGTATGTTTGACCGTTTCTGTCGGAAGAAGTTGTTGCATCCCCATTTCATTTAACTTTGTCGGTCCTTGATCGACCCCTAATTTCCCCTGACCGTAACGCAGCGGCACGTGAATATATGACCATTGCATCGCCATTCCCCCTTTATACGCTTGATAGTTAAATTGTAAACGCTATCATTTGTTTGGTTCAACTCGGCAGAATGATGAATAAACATGCAAAAAGGCAGCCTGAATGGTGGCAGGCTGCCTTTCTCTGTACTCTCAATTGAATGGTTCATGGTTTTAGGCAAAAAAAAACTTAAGTCATCACTAACTTAAGAAAAAAACATATGGTGGAGCCTAGCGGGATCGAACCGCTGACCTCCTGCGTGCAAGGCAGGCGCTCTCCCAGCTGAGCTAAGGCCCCAATACAGGGATAAGAATATGGAGCGGAAGACGGGATTCGAACCCGCGACCCCGACCTTGGCAAGGTCGTATTCTACCACTGAACTACTTCCGCAAAAAATGGTGAGCCATGCAGGGCTCGAACCTGCGACCCTCTGATTAAAAGTCAGATGCTCTACCAACTGAGCTAATGGCTCAAACCTGGTGGGGGGGGGCGGATTCGAACCGCCGAACCCGAAGGAGCGGATTTACAGTCCGCCGCGTTTAGCCACTTCGCTACCCCCCCGAGGAGTGCCGGCGAAAGGATTCGAACCCTCGACCCTCTGATTACAAGTCAGATGCTCTACCAACTGAGCTACACCGGCATATATATAGGTTTGATGTAATAAATAAAGATGGTGGAGGATGACGGGATCGAACCGCCGACCCCCTGCTTGTAAGGCAGGTGCTCTCCCAGCTGAGCTAATCCTCCATATTGGTGACCCGTACGGGATTCGAACCCGTGTTACCGCCGTGAAAGGGCGGTGTCTTAACCGCTTGACCAACGGGCCTAAATTGGCTCCGCAAGTAGGATTTGAACCTACGACCTACCGGTTAACAGCCGGTTGCTCTACCACTGAGCTATTGCGGAACGATCTTGCCTGGCAACGTCCTATCCTCACAGGGGGAGATCCCCCAACTACTTTCGGCGCTGAGACGCTTAACTTCCGTGTTCGGCATGGGAACGGGTGTGGCCGTCTCGCTATCGCCACCAGACAAAATGAATATTAACACCGCGTCATACGCATGTCAATATTGTTTTAGGGTTTGTTCCCTGAAAACTGAGGATTCATCAACACAAACCATTAGACTAGATCAAAGCCTCGACCGATTAGTATCATTCAGCTCCACGTGTCACCACGCTTCCACCCATGACCTATCTACCTCATCGTCTCTGAGGGGTCTTTCTTGATTGCTCAAAGGGAAATCTCATCTCGGAGGGGGCTTCATGCTTAGATGCTTTCAGCACTTATCCCGTCCGCACTAGTGCCAAGGCATCCACCGTACGCCCTTTCTACCTTGATCTAGCGTCTAAGACACACGGTCCATTATGGACCATATGTGAAATTGGTTTTTGATGTC
Organism: Exiguobacterium sp. 8H; assembly: GCF_902506255.1. Lineage (GTDB taxonomy): Bacteria > Bacillota > Bacilli > Exiguobacteriales > Exiguobacteriaceae > Exiguobacterium > Exiguobacterium profundum. Next base: position 2,049,285 of record NZ_LR733429.1, read on the forward strand.
TTGATGAATCTTCAGTTTTCAAGGAACAAAAGTGGAGCCTAGCGGGATCGAACCGCTGACCTCCTGCGTGCAAGGCAGGCGCTCTCCCAGCTGAGCTAAGGCCCCGTATTGGAATTGTTCATAAAAATGGTGGGCCTAAGTGGACTCGAACCACCGACCTCACGCTTATCAGGCGTGCGCTCTAACCGGCTGAGCTATAGGCCCTCTTAGAGAGGTTTTGGTCTCTCAAAACTGAACGATGGGCAATGCCACATGGGCATTTTCCTTAGAAAGGAGGTGATCCAGCCGCACCTTCCGATACGGCTACCTTGTTACGACTTCACCCCAATCATCTGCCCCACCTTCGGCGGCCCACGCTTCCACCCATGACCTATCTACCTCATCGTCTCTGAGGGGTCTTTCTTGATTGCTCAAAGGGAAATCTCATCTCGGAGGGGGCTTCATGCTTAGATGCTTTCAGCACTTATCCCGTCCGCACGTAGCTACCCAGCGGTGCTCCTGGCGGAACAACTGGTACACCAGCGGTGCGTCCATCCCGGTCCTCTCGTACTAAGGACAGCTCTCCTCAAATTTCCTACGCCCACGACGGATAGGGACCGAACTGTCTCACGACGTTCTGAACCCAGCTCGCGTACCGCTTTAATGGGCGAACAGCCCAACCCTTGGGACCTACTCCAGCCCCAGGATGCGATGAGCCGACATCGAGGTGCCAAACCTCCCCGTCGATGTGGACTCTTGGGGGAGATCAGCCTGTTATCCCCAGGGTAGCTTTTATCCGTTGAGCGATGGCCCTTCCATGCGGAACCACCGGATCACTAAGCCCGACTTTCGTCCCTGCTCGACTTGTAGGTCTCGCAGTCAAGCTCCCTTCTGCCTTTGCACTCTTCGAATGATTTCCAACCATTCTGAGGGAACCTTTGGGCGCCTCCGTTACTGTTTAGGAGGCGACCGCCCCAGTCAAACTACCCGCCTGACACGGTCCTCCAGCCGGATCACGGCTGCGAGTTAGAGACTCTATACGCAAAGGGTGGTATCCCAAGGGTGTCTCCACCGAAGCTGGCGCTCCGGCTTCACAAACTCCCACCTATCCTGTACATCGCGTACAAAGCCTCAATATCAGGCTGTAGTAAAGCTCCATGGGGTCTTTCCGTCCTGTCGCGGGTAACCTGCATCTTCACAGGTACTATGATTTCACCGGGTCTCTCGTTGAGACAGTGCCCAAATCGTTACGCCTTTCGTGCGGGTCGGAACTTACCCGACAAGGAATTTCGCTACCTTAGGACCGTTATAGTTACGGCCGCCGTTTACTGGGGCTTCGGTTCAGTGCTTCTCTTGCGATGACACATCCCCTTAACCTTCCAGCACCGGGCAGGCGTCAGCCCCTATACTTCATCTTGCGATTTAGCAGAGACCTGTGTTTTTGCTAAACAGTCGTTTGGGCCTATTCACTGCGGCTTATGTTGCCATAAGCGTCCCTTCTCCCGAAGTTACGGGACCATTTTGCCGAGTTCCTTAACGAGAGTTATCCCGCGCGTCTTAGAATTCTCATCTCGCCTACCTGTGTCGGTTTGCGGTACTGGCGCCGACCTCCTCACTAGAGGCTTTTCTTGGCAGCGTGAAATCCGGTGCTTCGCCCTACGGGCTCCACGTCACAGCTCAACCTTGTATGCCGGGCGGATTTGCCAACCCGACGGCCTCGCTGCTTGTCCGTGCACTTCCAGTCGCACGGTCACCTTATCCTTCTGCGTCCCCCCATCGTTCAAACGGTGGTACGGCGGTACAGGAATATCGACCTGTTGTCCATCGCCTACGCCTTTCGGCCTCGGCTTAGGTCCAGACTAACCCTGAGCGGACGAGCCTTCCTCAGGAAACCTTAGGCTTTCGACGGAGGGGATTCTCACCCCTCTTTTCGCTACTCACACCGGCATTCTCACTTCCAAGCGCTCCACGGCTCCTCACGATACCGCTTCACTGCTGCTTGGAACGCTCTCCTACCATCCCTTACGGGATCCATAGCTTCGGTGGTATGTTTAGCCCCGTTACATTTTCGGCGCGGCGCCACTCGACTAGTGAGCTATTACGCACTCTTTGAATGGTGGCTGCTTCTAAGCCAACATCCTAGTTGTCTGTGCAGCGCCACATCCTTTTCCACTTAACATACACTTGGGGACCTTAGCTGATGGTCTGGGCTGTTTCCCTCTCGACTACGGATCTTATCACTCGCAGTCTGACTCCCGAGTACAAGTTGCTGGCATTCGGAGTTTGACTGAATTCGGTAACCCTGTGGGGGCCCCTAGTCCAATCAGTGCTCTACCTCCAGAACTCTTCACCTCGAGGCTAGCCCTAAAGCTATTTCGGAGAGAACCAGCTATCTCCAGGTTCGATTGGCATTTCACCGCTACCCACACCTCATCCCCGCACTTTTCAACGTGCGTGGGTTCGGACCTCCAGTCAGTGTTACCTGACCTTCATCCTGGACATGGGTAGATCACCTGGTTTCGGGTCTACGACGACGGACTGATGCGCCCTGTTCAGACTCGCTTTCGCTGCGGCTCCGCCTCATCGGCTTAACCTCGCCCGCCATCGTAACTCGCCGGTTCATTCTACAAAAGGCACGCCATCACCCGTGAACGGGCTCTGACTACTTGTAGGCATACGGTTTCAGGATCTCTTTCACTCCCCTTCCGGGGTGCTTTTCACCTTTCCCTCACGGTACTGGTTCACTATCGGTCACTAGGAAGTATTTAGCCTTGGGAGATGGTCCTCCCGGATTCCGACGGGGTTTCACGTGTCCCGCCGTACTCAGGATCCACTCTGGAGGGGATGGGGTTTCGGCTACAGGGCCGTCACCTTCTCTGGCCGACCTTTCCAGGTCGTTCACCTACCCTATCCCTTTGTAACTCCGTGTAGAGTGTCCTACAACCCCAGGAAGCATGCTTCCTGGTTTGGGCTGTTCCCGTTTCGCTCGCCGCTACTCAGGGAATCGAATTTTCTTTCTCTTCCTCCGGGTACTTAGATGTTTCAGTTCCCCGGGTATGCCTCACGCCACGCTATGTATTCACGTGGGTGTCCCGCCAGTCTCCCGGCGGTGGGTTCCCCCATTCGGAGATCTCTGGATCGATGTGTACTTACCACTCCCCAGAGCATTTCGCTGTTCGTCGCGTCCTTCATCGGCTCCTAGTGCCAAGGCATCCACCGTACGCCCTTTCTACCTTG